>CANHRM010000004.1 GCA_947463725.1 Actinomycetota bacterium
AGCCATAAGACGAAACCCTATCGTTTAACTTCGGTAGACTCTGACAGGTAATAAGTGAGATTAAATGCGCCTGTAGCTCAGTCGGATAGAGCACCCGCCTTCTAAGCGGGTTGTCGCAGGTTCGATTCCTGCCAGGCGCGCAATTACTTTATTGAAAGATTCCTCGAATAATTTGGAAAGACGAAGGGCCGGCACAATGTGCCGGCCCTTCGTACACCCTAGAGGAGGTGTTTTAAGTTATTACTTGCTTCCGATTTGAGCGATCATCTTGTCAGCAACATCTTTACCCTTGCCAGTGATTACTGCAAAGCCCAGTGGGCCGCCAACAGTAAGAGCACATGCTGGGCTCATGATGTAGTTCGCAAAAGACTTAACAGCTGCTGCTGTTGAAGCTGATGCATATGCTGTATCGAACAATAGATAAGACACGATTGAAATTGGGTATGCGCCAGCTTCAGTTGTCTTGTAGTCGAATGTGTATGTACCTTCAGCTGAACCAGTCTTTGCTGCTCCTAAGAAAGCACCTACTGCGCCAGGTGTTACTGGATTAACTGCTGCGCCTGATGCATTGTAAACATTTGCAACGCGAGTTGAACCTTGTGCGTAACTTGGCTCTGCGTATCCGATTGAGTCAACTGTTGATGCAACCTGAGTTGCAACACCAAGTGAACCACTGCGAGCAGTGAAACGACCTAGGTTGCCAGCATCATCAACTGTTGATCCTGTTCCTTTGAATGCAGTTACGAAAGTGTCACTTGCTGTCCAACCAAGATCAGTTGTAGTTGCACCCTTTAGGTAGTTAATGAAGTTAGTTGTAGTACCTGAACCATCTTGGCGGTAAACAACCTTGATTGTACGAGCAGGAAGTGTGAAGCTAATTTTGGTTGTGCGCTTTGCAAGAACCTTATTTGTGCCATCAGCGTTCTTTACGATTACGCCGTTCTTAGTTACATAAGTTGTAGTTGTAACAGTGCTGTTTGCATCCTTTTTAATTGCTGGATCATTCCACTTTGTAATCTTGCCTGAGAAAATTCCGGCAATAGTGTCAGCGCTAAGTGTAAGAGTCTTGCCATTATTACCACTTAGATTAAATAAAATTCCGATTGGGCCTGCAACGATTGGTGCGTGCTTGATAGTAGCTGGCTTAGTTGCTGATGGGAAAATACCATCTGAGAACCAGAAGTTACCTTTGCCATTGATTGCATCTGTGCGACCTGCACCTGAACCAATTGAGCTGTACTGATATGAGTGTGTAGTTGAGTTAGCAAATCCGGCCTTGCAACCTTCAATTAATCCAGCTGGGAAAGAGGCGCCTGATCCAATTAGATCAACGGCTTGGGCTGGTGTAGCTAGAACGAACGAAAGTGAAATAACAGCAACTGCTGCCTTCACAAAACGTGCTTTCATCATTTAGTGCTCCTTGTTTTTGGTTGGATTAATTAAAACCATTGGGTGAAAACTATTGATGCAGGCTTAACTTTGGGAGGGATTTGCGAAAACGGCAGGTAATGCGAGAGTGAACAACTAGTGAACTAAATCGGCTTAACCGAAACGTCCAGTGACATAGTTTTCAGTGCGCTTATCGCGAGGACGAGCGAAAATCTCGTTAGTAGGGGCAACTTCGATCATCTGGCCGGGGCCGCCGTCTGATAAGAAGAAGGCGGTGTAGTCAGATACGCGAGCAGCTTGCTGCATATTGTGGGTAACGATGACGATCGTCATGGTTGATGAAAGCTCTTCAATGGTCTCTTCGATACGAAGTGTTGAACCTGGGTCAAGTGCTGAACATGGTTCATCCATAAGAAGTACCTGCGGGCGAACTGCAAGTGAGCGAGCAATACAAAGACGCTGTTGCTGGCCACCTGAAAGTGAGCCACCATGAGCATTTAGACGATCTTTAACTTCATTCCAGAGTCCAGCTTTAACTAAGCACTCTTCAAGAAGATCATCTTTATTCTCAGTTTTTAACTGAGCTAATTTCAGACCAGATAAAACATTTTCACCAATAGTCATTGATGGGAATGGGTTTGGCTTCTGAAAAACCATGCCGATTTTCAAGCGAATCTTTGTAACATCGATGCTGGGATCATAAATGTCTTTACCATCGAGAATTACTTGGCCAGCCATTGCAGCCGTTGGAATAAATTCGTGCATACGGTTTAGCGTGCGAATAAATGTTGACTTACCGCAACCAGATGGTCCGATTAGCGCAGTTACTGTGCCGGCTGCAAAATCAAGTGAGACATCGGCAAGTGCATGGTGCTTGCCGAACCAGGCGTGCACGCCGCGAGCTTCTAGGCCGGTTCCCATAGGGTGCGAGTTTATTGCTTTGCGCTTTGAAGCGGAAGCCACTGAAGATAGCGATGAAGGTGTTGTAGTCGTTTCCATATTGTTTTTATCTCCATTATTTTCAGTAGACATTTACTTACCTACCTTACGGTTACCGAGGAATCTGGCGGTTGAGAAAAGGAATAACAGAATCATTAGTAGAACCAGCAAACCGGTCCAGGCGCGAGCTATTGACTCTGGTGTGCCTGATTTAAATGAGTTCCAAATGAAATATGGCAACGATCCCATGGGGCCATTAAACGGATCTAAATTAAATCTATCGCCGCCGCCAGCTAGAAGAAGAATTGGAGCTGTTTCGCCAGCAATGCGAGCAACACCCAAAATTACAGCAGTTAATAAACCACTTTTAGCAGCGGGCACAACAATCATGGCAACTGTGCGCCATTGCGTACCACCTAATGCAACACCAGCTTCGCGCAAATCACTTGGAATCAAGTTGAGTACTTCTTCTGATGTACGTGCAACAGTTGGAATCATCAGAATTGCAAGTGATAACGATCCAAGGACAGCTGAGTTTTGCTTTGTGATTGGATAAAGGATTGCAGACAAGATAAACAGTCCGGCCACAATTGATGGCACTCCTGACATTGCTTGTACTAAGAATCTAATTGGTTGGCTTAGCTTGCCTTTAATCTCAGTTAGATAGAGAGCAGTAAGAATTCCAACTGGAACACTTATCACTAATGCAATTGCGACAAGAATTAAAGTTCCGATAATGGCATGCCCGAGACCACCAACATTGGCTGGGTCATTTGGTGAGTTAAGCGACATGTCATGCGTAAAGAGTCCTGGATAAATTCCTTTGTAACCCTTGCTAAACACTTCAAAAATTATGCTTGCAATTGGAATCAAGGTAAGAAAAGTTCCGGCTGCCACAACCGTATTTACTAAAGCATCTTTTGCAGACGCGCTACCAAATCTGCGGTATTCACGGCCGGAAGTTAGAGCTACGAAAATGAAAACGAATGAAACAAAGAAGCCAAGTTTTCCGCTAAGACCAGTTATTTTCACAAGTAAAGTTGCCATAAATAGTGAGAAAATTAGAATAAAACCAGTGGTTAAACGGTCCTTCATTGACGCTTGCCATGGCCGCGTTGGCTGAATGCTTTCGTAGATTTTGTTGGTGGTCATTTGCCCTTACCGCCAAATCGTCGAACTAATTGATCTGATGCGAAGTTGACTATCAAAGTTAAAATAAAGAGAACTAGGCCCGCGGCCATTAAGCCTTTTATCTCATAGGCGCTGGCTTCGCCGAACTTAGTCAGAATCAGTGATGCCACGTTTCCGCCAACACCAAAAAGAATTTTCCAGTTGATCGCAAAAACAAGATTTAGAACCGTATAAACCGCAACAGTTTCGCCCATCGCGCGACCTAAACCAAGCATTGCGCCACCAATAACGCCATTGCGGCCATGAGGAATTACAACCGCTTTAATCATTGCCCAACGAGTAGCACCTAATGCATATGCTGCCTGGATTCGATCAAGTGGTGCTTGTGAAAATATTTCGCGTGAGATTGAAGTGATAATTGGAATAATCATAATTGCCAGAATTAGCGAGGCAATAAATGGTGAACCCTCAAAGTATCGATCTTTATTTGCAAAAGCTGGAATAAACCCTAAGTAATGATTAATCAACTTAGCCCAGTAAACGCCACTTGGCATCAGAATAAAATATGCCCAGATTCCAAAGAGGATAGAAGGAAAGGCAGCCATTAAATCAATGATCGTAACCATTGATTTCTTAATCCAATGTGGAGCATAAAATGTTAAATAGAGAGCAGTTGCAACAGAGACCGGAACTGCAATAAGCACGGCGATAAATGAGCAAAGAATGGTTCCGATCAGCATTGCTGATAAACCAAATTCGCTACTAATTACATTGCCTGCTTCGTCGTATGCAATATCCCAACTAGATGTTGTAATGAAGTCAAAGCCTTGTGACTTTATGATGTCAAAGCCTTGATATAAAAGGAATCCAAAAATTAGACCTAAAATTATTAGTGAACTTAGACCGCCACCGGTTACAACACCACGAAAAACCTTGTCCGAGAACCGCGGCTTGGTCGTGATTACCCGCTTCTCCGGGATCACATAGGTGGTTTCGGTGGTCGACATGTGCTGAATCTTGCTATTAAGCAGGTTCAAGCAGGCAGATCGAAGGTGAACACAAGATGAACGAAAGGTGAAATTACCGCTTGTCCCCTGCCCGCCCTTAAGGTTGCCCAATGGCTAACGAACAACCAAATCTGATCTGGATCGACTGCGAAATGACCGGTCTTGATCTAGAAAAAGATGTCCTGGTCGAGATCGCAGTATTAGTAACCGACTCTGAACTAAATGTAATAGGTGAAGGCATTGATTTAGTCATTGCCGCCACCCCAGAACAGCTCGATGGCATGAATGAATTCGTTACGCAGATGCATACCAACTCAGGACTAATCACCGAGATTGCAAATGGCATCTCAGTTTCAGCGGCCGAAGATGCAATTATCAAGTATCTCGAATCTGCCAGCACTGTTGCCGGCAAGTCTCCGTTGGCGGGCAATTCAGTTAGCGTTGATCGCTCCTTTATCGCTCGCGATATGCCTCGCCTTAATGACTATCTGCACTATCGCACCATCGATGTTTCATCGGTTAAAGAACTTGCCCGCCGCTGGAATGCCAAGGTCTATTTCAACTCCCCTGCCAAGACTGGCAACCATCGTGCCCTTGGCGATATTCAAGATTCCATCGCAGAACTAGCTCACTATCGCGCGAACTTCCTGGTGGCCGGGGCGTCACTGCCCGCAAATCAGGCACAAGATGGCGAAGCCAGTACAAGTAATTAACAGGTAGAATTTCCCTCACATGGTGGGCGTAGCTCAGCTGGTAGAGCACTCGGTTGTGGTCCGAGATGTCGCGGGTTCGAGCCCCGTCGCTCACCCCACTATTTCCTTATAGTTGAGAACTCTCAACTCTTCGGGCTCCTAACGACTAGAGAAAGCTGGATGAATAAATGATCTTCGATGTCATCATTGAAATTCCAGCAGGCAGCCGTAACAAATACGAAGTCGACCACATCACTGGTGAGATCCGCTTAGATCGCATGCTCTTCACATCGACTCGTTATCCATATGACTATGGCTTTGTTAAGAACACTTTGTCACTCGATGGCGATCCACTTGATGCACTAGTAATGCTTGATGAACCAACTTTTCCGGGCTGTGTAGTTTCAGTTCGCGCAATCGGAATGTTTAATATGACTGATGAAGCAGGCGGCGACGATAAGTTGTTATGTGTTGCAGCTGGCGATATTCGCAAAGCGTCATTGCAGGACATTAAAGATGTGCCTGAATTCGAGCTTTCAGAAATCCAACATTTCTTCGAGGTCTATAAAGCCCTCGAACCAGGCAAGAGCGTTACTGGTGGAAACTGGGTCAATCATGGTGAAGCCCAAGCCGAAATTGAACGCTCACGCCAACGTTTTGACGCAACTACTCATTAATTAACTGCTCAAGTCACGCTGTTATTTAGCAGTTTTGCCTTTAGTATTCCTCTTTGTAAATAGGCGCAGCCTTGGACTTGGAGAGGTCTTAAGTGATTAATAGCGGAGACACAGCTTGGGTGCTAATTAGCGCCGCACTAGTACTTTTCATGACTCCTGGTCTAGCAATATTTTATGCTGGCATGGTTCGCGCAAAAAGTGCGCTTAACATGATGATGATGTCATTTTCAGCAATCGGTATCACCACCATGATCTGGGTTCTCTATGGCTATTCATTAGCTTTTGGAAAATCACAAGGTGGACTTATCGGAAACCTTGATCATCTTGGTTTAGCTAACACGTTAGATCAATTCTCTGGCGCTGAGGGTCATCAAATTCCGGCCCTAGCTTTTGCAATGTTCCAATTAACTTTTGCGATTATCACTGTGGCACTTCTCTCTGGCGCTATTGCAGATCGCGCGAAATTTAGTGCTTGGCTTATTTTTGTCGGTGTCTGGATAACTTTGGTTTATCTACCTATTGCGCATTGGGCATTTGCCAGCCAAGGCGGCACAGGTGGTTGGATCATCGACAAATTAGGCGCACTTGATTTCGCAGGTGGCACAGTTGTTGAAATTAATTCTGGTGCAGCAGCACTTGCTCTGGCACTTGTTCTTGGAAAGCGCGAAGGTTTTAAAACCGAAAGCATGCGCCCACACAACATGCCACTAGTACTTCTTGGTGCCGGCATGCTTTGGTTTGGTTGGTTTGGCTTTAACGCAGGTAGCGCTTTGTCTGCCGGCTCTTTGGCCGCAACAGCCATGATCAATACCCAAATTTGCACAGCAGCAGCTGCGATGTCATGGGTATTGCTAGAGCGATTCCGCGATGGCAAAGCAACCACACTTGGTATCGCATCCGGTGCTATCGCAGGAGCCGTAGCAATCACACCTGCTTGCGGATATGTAAATCCACTTGGTGCATTAGTAATCGGATTAATTGCTGGCGCACTTTCGGCATTTGCGGTCTCTCGTAAATATAAGTGGGGCTATGACGATTCACTAGATGTTGTTGGAGTTCACGGTATTGGTGGATTACTAGGAATGCTCGCAATTGGTTTCCTAGCAACTACAACTGCAAACTCAGCCGGTGGTTTGGGACTTCTAAATGGTGGCAGCACGGATCTGCTGGGCAAGCAATCAATTGCGATTCTGGCCACAGCAGCTTTCTCGTTTACCGCCACCTGGCTAATCGCCACACTAATTTCAAAGACCATCGGATTCCGCGCCAAGCGCGAGGATGAATTAACTGGTCTTGATACGGTTTATCACGCCGAGTCTGCCTACGATATTTCTGGAAATGCTAACCGTTATTAACGTGATACCTACTAGAATCAATCCATCCTCAAACTCAACGACGAGAAGAGAAAGTAAGAAATGAAACTGATCACCGCAATCGTTAAGCCAATCAAAGTCGATGACATTAAAGATGCCTTGCATGAAGCTGGCGTCCATGGCATGACAGTTTCTGAAGTGCGTGGCTTTGGCCGTCAAAAGGGCCATAAAGAGATCTATCGCGGCGCTGAATACACCGTTGATTTCTTACCAAAAGCGCGTATTGAAGTGCTCGCCGATGATGAAAACTATCAAAGCATCATTGATCTAATCGTTAAGACTGCCAACACTGGTTCAATCGGTGATGGAAAAGTTTGGGTTACCCATGTTGATTCAGTAGTTCGTGTTCGCACTGGTGAGACAGGTAAAGAAGCACTTTAGAGTTCAATTAAGCGCTAATTCGCCACTATTCGTGGATTTCCAAGGTAGACCATTTCGCTGATAGGGTCTGCCAATCGTTAAAGGGTTTGCCCTTTCTCGGGTTGTTAGCTCAGTTGGTAGAGCAGGTGACTCTTAATCACCGGGTCGGGGGTTCGAGTCCCTCACAACCCACTTAGTAAGTGAATCCGAGTTCTGTGTCCAGTTTTACTTTATTTCCGGCAGCGAGATTCAATTTTCAAAGCAGAAGCGAAATTAATGCTTACTTCCATTCCGTAAATCTAATAGAAACTCCACCTGAAAAAGGATCAGCAAGTGAGTTCTCATTATCAAATTCTCTTCTATATTGAACCGACACCTTGCCTGCTAGCTTGGTATTTGAAGTGAAACCAATTGATGGCGAAAGATTTCCATCTAGCAAGCGAAGAATTTTATTAATACCTGCACTCGAAACTTTCATAGTCTTTAACGCACACTCTAAATCAGCCATGTTAGCTCCCTGAGGAAAATAATCATCACTATATTTTCCAAAATGTTCAAAATCTAAAACATAGTCTCCATTAACACTCCATAAAGTAATTGGGAGTGGCATAAAGTCTTTCTTCTTGTACAACTTGCATTGTGAATAGGCTTTGTAAGTCAGAAAATTAGCCGCAGGATTGGAATATCCCGTAGGACATTTTGGAGGATCACCGGTGACCTTCTTCGAGACTTTGCCTTTTAAGCAAGTAATTGTCATTTTAATATTCTTTTGTGAATTTTGAAATTCAGCTTTATCGGCGGCAGCTTTATCGGCGGCAGCCTTATCGGCGGCAGCCTTATCGGCGGCAGACTTATCGGCGGCAGCCTTATCGGCGGCAGCCTTATCGGCGGCAGCCTTATCTAAAACTGCTTGTCTGCCTGGTGGGCAAGTGGGTGGAATCGGAAGACTCTCTAATACTCCATAAATATCCTTATGAACTCCGCATCGAATTATTTTTGTCAATTTCGGATTATCCGCAAATGCATTTTTTCCAACGAATTTAACTGAATCGGGTACGTCAACAATAGTTAATTGATTTCCCAAAAATGCGTTTGATCTTATTTCTGTAAGCCCATTCCCGAAAATTACCGAAGTTAACTTCGAATTTCTAAATGCGCTACTGTCTATTAAAGTTACTGAATCTGGAATAATTATGGAATTAAGATTTGTATTCATGAATGTCATCTGGTCTACTATCTTGACGCTTGAATCCAAAATTAGGTCACCACTACAGTAGTATCCATGCCAAGCAAGTCCCCTTGGTTGTAGTACTTCATATTTTGCGGTTCCGCCACACGGAAATAAATCATCCGCACTAGCTTGTGACACTCCAGTACCAGTTAGCACTAGAGAACATAAAAGGGTGACTCTAAAGGCAAAAGTTTTCTGGCTCCAGATTTGGAATTTCATGTTCTAAATATAACTAATTTGCCTAACAACTCCCTAACAGGAGCCAGAAATGTCCAGCAATAATCAGGAACCCAAAAGCACAAATCACGCTCAAATCGTTTCAACTAGATTAATACAGAAACGCACAGACACTCAATGAGTCTCACTCTTAATCACCGGGTCGGGGGTTCGAGTCCCTCACAACCCACTTATGAGCGTAAGTGGCTCTGAAGAATTACTCACTATTAGTCGATGACTTGGTGAAAATGAATCAGTAGGTCCTTCCTTTCGGGAATGTCTTAACTCAAGCCGCCAACTCTTCACGAACAAATCAAAGCTTCACGCTTTAAAAATCTTTCAAATAGGCTTTTCTCCGAGCAATCAGATTGAATCCTTAAGCTGATACTCAACTTTCACAGTCAATCATCAATAATGCGTTAGAGGCGCCCTCGGATCCTTTATGAGGCATTTAGTAAATATCAAGGCAAGATATAGCGCTTGCCCAATTCTGTTCAAAATCTAGAAAGTCCTGCCACCTATATAACTATGTAGGGTGTGTAGTTAAACAGCATCTAGATAAACAGGAATCACAATCTCGTTGTACTGAAATAAGCCAGGTTTAAATGGCGGATCAAAACGACAAATTCGCGTTTCATTTGAAAGTGAAATGTTGGCTTTAGAAGCGCTCGCACGAAGCTCCTGAGTAATCTTTTGTGATAGTTCATCGGTTGCTTTTCCGCGGAATGATTTCGCAACGCAGGTTTCGTTACCTAATTCGCGTAATTTAACTTGTGAATTATTGGGGTCTGGCAATTGGCCAAATGTGGCACCCGATGGCATTACAAACGAGACATACCATTCATCAAGCTCTGCGCTTTCGGCATTTTGGGCGGTAATTACCGGGGCGGTCATGGCGATTTTCTCTGATGACTTATTTCCCTTTGAGATGTAACTAAATAACGTTGAAAAAGCGCTGCTAGTTGAAGTTGAATACTGGGCCGAAACTTTCACTTCTGCGATGACACAAGGCAGATATTCACGAAGCTCAAAATCATCGTATTTTTGCAGTACCTTAAATTCCTGCCGCTCAGTCATGATTGAACAATACTCTTACAAGGTGCTGATTATAAACAAAGTAGAAACTAAAACTTTTCGCTATTCCATATCTCTAACGCAAATGCTTTAATACCTAATTGGATCTAAGGAGAGATATGAAGCCTGCAAAAATAGCCGATTTTGGGATCACTGAAGAGTTTGGCTACCTGCCTACTTATGATCCAGCCCAATCATTATCCGCTGGCAATGAAGAGTGGGACCAGTTCGGAAAAGATCTACCTAAATTACTTATGGGAACAAACTTCAGATCCAGAGTAAAGGCACTGCCTAAATTTAATATTGAGAAATTATCTGGTGAGGCTGAAGTGCAGCGCGCTATGTTGATCTTGAGCTATATCGGACAAGCTTACCAATGGAGTGATAACACTGCCGCTCACGTAATGCCTGCGAACTTAGCTTTGCCTTGGTATGAAGTTGGCAAATTAGTTGGCCGCCCACCAATCCTTTCCTATCAAAGTTACGCCTCTGATAACTGGCGACGCTTTGATAAAAGTGGTGACATTGCTTGTGGCAATATCGGTTTATTGCAATGTTTCCTTGGTGGCCAAGATGAAGAGTGGTTTATTTTAATTCATATCGAAATTGAGAAGAAGGCCGGCAAAGCGTTAAAGGCAATTGAAGATGCCCAACTTGCGGTACTTGAAAATGATGCCGAGAAAGTTGAGGCGGCACTTATCAAATTACGCAATGCATTAGCTGCCATGTATGAAGTTCTAGGCCGAATGCCGGAAAGATGTGACCCTTATATTTACTTCCATCGCGTTCGACCATATATTTTCGGCTGGCGTAATAACCCATCTCTGCCTAATGGCGTAATTTACGAAGGTGTAGATGAATACAAAGGTATAGGTCAAAATTTCCGCGGTGAAACAGGTGCTCAAAGTGCAATCATTCCAGCAATGGATGGTGTTTTAGGAATTGAACATGAGCGCGATGAACTTCGTGAATATTTGATGGAGATGCGAACATATATGCCACCAAAGCACGTTGCATTTATCGAAGCTGTAGAGACTGGCCCATCTGTTCGTAATTTCGCCGTCTCAGCTAAGCGCTCTAGCCTGACAAATGTATTTAACGAATCTGTTGAATTAGTTGCAAAATTCAGAGCCATGCACCTTGAGTATGCCGGAACTTATATTCATGCTCAGGCACAAGCAACTCCCGGCAATCCATCGGCAGTCGGTACTGGTGGCACTCCATTTATGACTTATCTACGCAAGCATCGTGATGAGACAAAGGTTCAAACAATTTAGATCAAAGGGCTGAGGCGATTAGCCCCATAACTTTTTCTCTAAGGAATTGCATAGTGCTTAATCGTTTTGTGGGAAACCTAAGTTAATTCCACCGTGACTTGGATCAAGCCAGCGGCTGGTAATGACTTTGCCTCTCGTGAAGAAGTGAACACCTTCAGTGCCGTGCGCATGAGAGTCACCAAATAATGAGTTCTTCCAACCACCAAATGAGTAGTAAGCCATAGGTACTGGAATCGGAACATTGATACCAACCATGCCGACTTCAACTTCATTTTGGAATCTACGAGCTGCGCCACCATCGTTAGTAAAGATTGCGGTGCCATTTCCGTACTCATGACTATTAACAAGTGCGAGCGCCTCATCGTAAGTATTCACGCGCAGAATGCTAAGTACTGGACCGAAGATTTCATCGGTATAAACCGACATCTCTGGCTTCACGTTATCAAGCAGTGTTGGCCCAAGGAAGAAACCGTCACCATCGACCTTTAGGTCGCGGCCATCAACAACAACTGTTGCGCCAGATTTTGCGCCTGCCTCAATATATGAAGAAACTTTGTCGCGGTGAACCGCGCTAACAAGTGGGCCCATGTCAGAGCCTTTCGTGCCATCGCCTGTTTTGATATTTGCCATTCGAGATTTAATTCGGGCAACGAGAGCACTCGCAATCGGTTCAACGGCGACAATTGCTGAAATCGCCATACAACGTTCACCGGCAGAACCAAAGCCAGCATTAATAGCTGCATCGGCAGCAAGTTCTAGATCGGCATCGGGTAGAACAACCATGTGATTTTTTGCGCCACCTAAAGCTTGCACACGTTTGCCAGATTTTGTGCCAGTTTCATAAACATAACGTGCGATAGGTGTTGAACCTACAAATGAAATCGATTTAATTCCTTTATGTGTAAGCAGTGCGTCAACAACTTCCTTGTCACCATGGACAACGTTAAAAACACCATCGGGTAGGCCAGCATCTTTCCAGAGTTGGGCCATAAACATTGCTGCACTTGGATCTTTTTCAGATGGCTTAACAATTACGGTGTTGCCACAAGCAATTGCGATTGGGAAAAACCACATTGGCACCATGGCTGGAAAGTTAAACGGTGAAATAATCGCTACTGGGCCAACAGCTTGACGGATTGAATAGACATCAACACCTGTTGATACTTCTTCGGAAAATCCACCTTTTAAAAGGTGTGGTATTCCGCAAGCAAATTCCACAACTTCAAGGCCACGGGTTACTTCACCCGCAGCATCACTTAATACCTTGCCATGCTCATCGGTAATCAGGGCGGCAATCTTTTCTTTGTTTTGCTGCACTAATTCGCGGAAAGCAAATAAAACTTGGGTGCGCTTAGTTAGTGAGCTATGGCGCCATTCGGCAAAGGCATTGGTCGCAGCAGCTACGGCAGTATCAACAGTTGCGGCGTTACCAAAAGCGACTGTCTTTGATACTTTGCCAGTGGCCGGGTTATAGACATCGCCACTTCGCTCTGGCTTAGAAGTGTCTAAAGCGCCGTTGATCCAATGCGTAATCTGATTCATACCCGCAATCTACTTGAGAGCATTAAGATGGCGCTACCTACTAGCTAAAAGGCCAATGTAATGACGATTCCGATTAATGATCCAGATAAGCAAGCTTCGGTAAGTGCGGCAGATCGCAAATATGTCTTTCATTCTTGGTCGGCCCAAGGCGCAATTAGTCCGATGCCAATTGCTAGTGGTTCAGGTTCAAGGTTTTGGGATCATGCCGGCAAGGTTTATTTAGATTTTTCATCTCAACTCGTCTTTACTAATATCGGCCATCAACACCCAAAGGTCATAAAGGCAATTCAAGAACAGGCCGAAGTATTAACAACTATTGCGCCACAACATGCAAATGATGCTCGTAATGAAGCTGCCCAGCGCATAGTTGAACTAGCTGGTTCTAACTTTGCCAAGGTCTTTTTTACTAATGCTGGCGCCGATGCGATTGAAAATGCAATTCGCATGGCACGCATGCATACTCATAAGCACAAAGTACTTTCGACATATCGCTCGTATCACGGCAACACAGGTGCTGCGATAAATGCAACTGGCGATCCACGTAGATTCCCAAATGAGTTCGCTTTCGGTCACGTTCACTTCTGGGGACCATACCTATATCGCACAGCTTTCTGGGCTAAAGATGAAGCCGAAGAATGCAAGCGCGCGCTAGAACATTTAGAGCAAACAATTATCTTTGAAGGTCCAAACACTATCGCAGCAGTTTTGCTTGAATCAGTGCCCGGTACTGCAGGTGTCTTAATGCCACCTAAAGGTTATCTCGAAGGTGTTCGTGCGCTGTGCAATAAATACAATATTTTGTGGATTGCAGATGAAGTTATGTCAGGCTTTGGTCGCACTGGAAAATGGTTTGCTTATCAACACAGCCAAGTTGTTCCAGATCTAATCACTTTTGCTAAAGGCGTCACATCTGGCTACATCCAACTCGGCGGCATTGTTATCAGCGAGCCAGTTTCCAAAACATTTGATGAGAAAGTATTCGCTGGCGGCCTGACTTACATGGGTCACCCATTGGCATGCGCAACTGCAGTTGCAACTATCGATGTTATGAAGGAAGAGAAGATGTTAGAAAACGCCACCATGATTGGCGAGAAAGTCTTAGGGCCAGGGTTACTTGAATTAGCTAAGAAACATAAGGTTATTGGCGATATTCGCGGGGCTGGTGTTTTCTGGGGCGTTGATCTTGTAAGTGATCGTGCAACGCATGAACCTCTTGCGCCATATGGTGCTTCAAGTGCGGCCATGAATGAGTTGGTTGCGGCTTGTAAGAAGAACGGCTTAATGCCATTTAATAACTTCAACCGCATTCATTTGTGCCCACCATGCAATATTTCAGTTGAGGATGCAAAGTTAGGGCTTGAGCTTTTGGATCAATCTTTAACCGAGATCGCCAAGTACTACACCGGCGCTTAAGTTAGAAAAGCTTAAGCAAAAGGAAAAGGGCTGAGGCTTTATGCCCCAGCCCTTTTTGCTATTTATATTTAAGCTTCTTCTTCGTATAGATCGTGCGAGACAATATCGGCGATCACATCGTGCTGCCATTTCTTCCACAACTCAGCGACAGCTGGATTGCTCATAAATGATTCATTGACTGCACCATTGTCGGCAAGGCCTTTGAATCCCTGGATTACAACGATATTTCCAACATCCTTGCCAGCTGATCCACTCAAAATTTGATAGGTGCTAACTCCAGATTTTAGGCTAACTTCTTTCCATTCATTCATACGCTTTAAGCATTCAGCTCTTTTGCCAGCATGAGGCTTCCATACTGAGATTTCATACGCTCTTGCCATTTTTACCCCTTTTTATTTTTTCTCCGAATTGGAAAAATTGGATTTGAATTACGCGTGCTCTCCGCCTGTGTGAGCGAAAGTCTTATTGGTGATCTGCCACTTTCCATCAAGGACTGAAAGCGTGAAGTAATCAGTAAATGAAAGAGTTCCCCAGAAACCTGTCTCTTTTATTGTTGCCATTGCAACAGTTCCATCGATCTGGATGTCTGTGATTGCCGCCGTCATATTCCCAGCATCTCCTGGAGATTCAACCATCAAAGCAACAAAGCCAGCCTTATCAACGTCATAATCAACGCCGCCCATGGTTCCAAACCAACGAGCACTTGCGTGGAATGCTTCATTTAACTTATCTGCATTACCTTTGCCAGCGCCATCTATATAGAGATTAAGTAACCTGGTTACTTCTGTTAAGTCCTTGCTCATGTTCTCTCCCATGCCTAGTTGTAAGTTCATACTCGGCGAACTTTATATTTACCTTAAACCTGTTTCAAGAAAGTTATAAGGGTTGGGAGAATAAATCGGAAAAGATACAGAGTGCTTTTGTTACTAAATGTCGCAATTGGTATATAAAGCATTAAACATATTAATTATCCTAAATTAAAGGCACTCCCAAAACGCCTCTGACTTCTTCAAACATTGTGTAGAAGTCACTTAACTTCACGCCAGTACCTGTTTCAAATGCTTGCGCAAAAGTCTTTCCCTGTCCGAGAGCCGCATATATTCCTAATAGCTTTTCGATTCCCACATTTGCGACGATGAACTCTGTCGCTACCTCACCAATTCCATATGGATCAGTGTCGTTATCGTTCTTCTTAACTTCTGAAAGTGGCAGCTTCTTCATTGCATTAGAGTCATATTTATAGCGATCAACCATGGTTTGCTGACCAAAAGTTAGGTAATCGACGATTCCTAGTTTGCTTGAAGTCTGAAGGCCAATAAACATCGCGGGGCCCTCCCAAATCCAATTCGGAATAGTTGATCCATCAGGACCAGGATTACGACCGGCATATCTTTCCTGAATAGCATGGAAAAATTCATGGCCAGCTGTTTGGGACATTCCAGATTTATTATTCACGATCGAATTATTCTTCTTGATCGTTGCATAATTCCAGGTATTCGAATAACTGCCGCCAAAAGCTGGTGCACCTGCATCAAAGCCGCCAAGACGATCTTTCACTTGCTGCGCTGTGAAACCTTCTTTTGTGTAAGCGCTCTCAAGCCAACTGCGGTCTATCGCAATTACGTCAACAAATGTACGAGTCAACTTTGGATAGTCAAAAGTTTTAGCAACAAGGTTTGCGCCCTGCTTAACCCAATTAATTAAAGTCTCATCTACGCCATCTTGAGCAATTACTTTCACCTCAGCTGTTGGGTTGCGTTCAGTTGATACGTAAGTTAAGAATTTCTCTGTAGCTGACTTTGAAACCTCTTGCGCAGAATTTGGCTTACTCCAACCATATTTCTCCCAGAGCGTTGCGTAGGTTTTTTCTGGTGTTGGGGATGGAGAAGGAGTTGGCGTGGCCGAAGCTGATGGTGATGGCGTCGCGGATGCTGATGGTGTTGGTGATGGCGTGGCCGAAGCTGATGGTGTTGGTGATGGCGCCGCGGATGCTGTCTGTGTTGGCGAAGCAACTGGAGCAGGTGTGACAGTTGGCGTTGCAACAACTTTTACGCCCTTACTCCAAACCAACTTCTTGCCGGATTTAACACAGGTGAATTTGTATCCATTTACTGTTGATGTGGAATTTAACTTCGTACAGGTGCCACCAGCTTTTGCTGTCGCGGCCACTGCCAGATTGGATGGCAATAGAGAAATGGCAAGTAGGACAGAAAGGGCGGGTGCTAGTCGGCGCATTGAGCGAGAATATAGGATTAAAAGTGAAAATTGAAAAGTCTGCACCTTAAATCCGCGTGAAATTCTCAGACACCTGGTGGCAGATTGGGCTATGAAAAGGTTCTACGGAATAGAAATCAACAAGTTGCTTTTTACTCGGGCCGGAAGTTAAAACCAGCGAACGTTTTACCCTTGTACGTCGAGATAGCAATGTTAACCAATCGGTTGCCGTTTTTCATGGACATCAAATACTTAATCCCATGATCATCTTCTGTTGCATCTGCAAGCACGTTATCCTGACACATTAGACATTCCCAGCCATCGTTAGTCATAGATAGTTCTATATTCGCAGCAACCTCTTCCCATTCTTGCGTAAATTCATAACCCAGAAAACTTCTATCACCGTCGATTACTGATCCTAGTGCAGTGAATTTACCGGAAGCAGGGGGAGTAAAATCTTTGGGTAGCTTCCCCGAAAACTTCACACCTTTATTCCAAACCAACTTCTTTCCAGATTTAATACAGGTATAAGTTTTTCCTTTAGAAATCTGCCTAATTCCAGCTTTGGAGCAACCGGCACCAGGGGTCACAGCTGCAGCAGCTTCTGATGTCAACGAGAAGGTAATTATCGAACAGAAGAAAATCGTAAGAAATTTATTTTTCATTTCTTTTTATAACCTGAAGGGCATACCGGTTTAACCGCCGTTACCTTCTTGGTTAGCTTTCCCTTCACGCATGTAATAGTGATTTTCTTTGCCGCTGCGGCTTTGGCTGCGGCCGCAGCTTTCTCCGCAAGTGCCTTGTCGGCGGCGGCCTTATCGGCGGCGGCCTTATCGGCGATTACTTTGTCCGCGGCAGCTTTCTCGTCTGCAATTTTCTTGTCAGCTGCAGCTTTCGCAGCAGCGATCTGAGCAGTCGTTAGCGGATCCAAATTCAATTGAAATAAAAATGTATAGCCAGAAACATCTGCCGGGGCTTTCGCAGCACTTCCGCCACGGAAATATCGAAATTCAAATTTTGAATCTTTCGCAATTGTAGAGATATCAAATTTTGCAATTGTCAGAAGATCAAGAACCCATTGATAATTTACTTCTCCGCCCCATGTCCATTTTTCAGAATAGAACTGACTGATCGAAATAGTCGTTGCCCCTGGTGCTATATATCCAAAACCAATCCAACCTGGGTCAGAAATGGTGCAAGGAAACGGTGTGCTAATTCCATTTAGAATCTGAACTGTCCCTTGTAGAGGTGTTACGA
This sequence comes from Actinomycetota bacterium, assembly GCA_947463725.1. Classification (GTDB taxonomy): domain Bacteria; phylum Actinomycetota; class Actinomycetes; order Nanopelagicales; family Nanopelagicaceae; genus Planktophila. The sequence goes on from CANHRM010000004.1 coordinate 17,793, forward strand.
GATCTGATTTATATTCAACTAGATCTGGATGGCAAGGCCCAGCCGGAGTGGGATCAAGCACTATTGCAAGAGTTGCCGTTGGATTAGTTGCATCTACCGTTCCATTAACAATTCGGTAAAAATATAAAGATAGTACTTTTTGTGCATCAATTGGTTGTTTAATTCCAGCAACCTTGAGCATCGAAATGAAATCCTCATAAGTGAAATCTTTCCACTTCCAAGAAGCGTAATCGGTTAAAGTTCCAGATTCGCTTTTAACTTCGTCACGCTCGCCATAGATAAGAGAAACTAGACCAGGATCTGCAGTTGTGCACTGCGCCGAAAGAGCTTGTCCGTTAAAAAGTAAGCCCATCGCTTGCCCAGGGTGGATCGAAAACTTGGTGTAATCAATTTTATCGGGCAGGCAATTATCAGCAGCATGGGCGGCTATGGGCTGGAAAGTTAACGAAGTGATTAACGCCAGAACCGATATCCAAATACTCTTTTTGATAGATCCCATTTGAGACTCCCCTGCTAGCCGGTATTGATATCACCGCTTAGCCAGGCAAGATTTATGCAGTTGAGGCTAAGAAATTATTTGATTGCAATTATTAGTCTCACGCGACCTTGAAAATTAGGATCCGTTAAAAGGTAATTCAAAGTTAATTTGCCACTGAATGCGCCAAATTCATTTATATGGGTTCCGTAGCCAAGATCAAAGCGGCCAATTTGGCTATTTCCCTCTGTCGCATCAGCTGGAGTCACGGTAAGCGTGCCAGCTATACCTCTAGCAAATTCGGGAATTTCAGAGACCAGTTCAAGAAATTGCCCTGGTTGAATCTCAGCGTTAGTTGAATAGGTGATCGGATTCTTGCCATCGCCTTTTAGATCAAGAATTATCACGCGTGATTGACTTGAGCTAGTTCCAACGCTTTCGACCACGCTTTGTGAATTAGATGAAGAATTAGAACCAGATGAAATAGCGGTATAGATACCAAATCCCAAAGTGATAACAGCTAAGAAACCGAGTGCGGTAAATAGCCAATCTCGGTGGCGACGTTTATTTGCTTTGAGAATTACCAACTCAGCTAATTTCTCATTTGAAACTAAGTTGATACCTAGTCGCTCAAACTCGCGCTTGATTACATCATCAATCTCATTCATTTGTCGCCCCCTTTCTCTTCTACTAATTCAGCATCCTCTATGTCTTCTACCGTTAGTTCAGGTCGGTTTTTATTCACTGGGGCTGATATTTCTTTTGTGCCTTGGATAAAACTGGCAACAGCTAATCTGCCTCGCGCTAGATGTGAAGCTGCTGTACCCATCGGTATCTGAAGCGAGCGTGCAATATCTTTAAGTGCATAACCTTCGTCATAAGTTAGAACTAAAACAGCGCGTTGCGCAGGAGTCAGTGATTTAAGCGCAGCGTGGACCAAAAGACGCTCAGTTATTTCATCAGTTGAATCACTGCCATCTATTGCAGCATCAAGTGCTTCAAGAGTTGTTTCTAACTCATCTTTCTTGCGAGCCCACTTACGTCTTAAGTCAGCATGCTTGCTAACCATAATTCGGACCGCATATGCCTCGAGATTTTCAAACTCACTTACTTTGGCCCATCGGCGATAAATATCAATCAAAGTTTCTTGCAATACATCTTCAGCATTTTGAATATCAAAACAAATAATTCGGGCAGCGCGCAGCAAAGTTACCTGGTGCTCACCCACCCAGGCTGCAAACTCTTGGTCTTGCCCTTTAGCCAATTTTGCACTCCTTGTTGAGGGCAAAGGCTAACCGAATGGCTTGTAATAATCACTAGGGAAATCTTCTTGCCTGAGTGAACAATCAACTAACTGGTAGGAATAGGTGCGATCTTTAACGCCTCTTTATCCCAAAGCACCTGTTTGCCTTTTGCCCACTTAATTTCGTCGTATATATATTGGCCAAATTTTGGATAGGCCGCTTCAGGTGTAATTCCAAATGTTTTTTTAAATACACCTTTCCACGCGGGGCAGGTAATCCCTTCTTGGCTAATCGGATAATCACAAACGCCTATCCATGAGTCTTTAAGCCCAAGATAAAAACTTTGGATCGCATCATTTCCATATGTGCCACCGAGATACTGAAATGCCATCGAACCTAGAATGTAATTTATCCAAGGGTCACATTGGCTACCCTTTTTGGTTTCATTTTGAACAAAAAAATCAGCCCAATCAGAAGCAGATTTTGATTCAAAATCAGGCACTTCGCCAAGTGTAGAAATTCTAGAAAGTGCTTGAAGCCAGAAGTTTCTATACATAGCTTGGCTATTACGTCCTGCCAGCATGAATCCGTAATAGTTTGCATTTCCTTCTCGCACCCAACACAACATTGGGGCCATTGAGTTGCCGAGTTCGTATCGTTGCACTACGTGAGTAAATTCATGAGAAGGTACTTGAGACCAGAATGCATCTCCCCAGTTTGAATATGGACCTGCATTGAAAAATAGTGTCGCACCGCCATTTTTATCATTACCTGGTGCGCCGCCGCCTTGAAAACCAATCTCAGCTTTAGATCTTGCTAATTTCATATCTAGCCAACCACCATCTAAAAGTTCGGATGGAAGCACGGTCGTAATGTTGTCGTAAATCCATTGGAACTCGGTAGTCATTGCAATCCAGATTCTCAGCGGAACGCTAATTGGGCGCTCTTTGGCAAAGAATTTCGCGGTGACATTAATATTGTCGATGATCTGCTTTTCTAGAACTTTATCCATCTTGGGATCAATAATGAATTCGATATTTGGGATTTCATCTGTCAGCCGGGATTTATAAGTCTGAATAAAGTCCTGATATGCGGCAAGTGTCAACGGAGTTAAGTCCGTAGGATAAACAACAGTTTGTGTCGTTGGAGTAGGAGTTGGTGATGGGCTAATTGATGAGCTAGGCGTCGGTACGGGAGTTGGTTTTGCTACAGCAACACCTTTATTCCAGAGCAACTTCTTACCTGACTTAGTGCAGGTATAGACCTTGTCTTTATAGGTAACCTTTTGTAGATAGACCTTACAAACAGTTCCAGGGGTGATTTTCGTTGCCGAGATTGCCGAAACCGGAAGCAGAATTGAGATTAAGGCAATAGGCAGACCCAGAAGTAAGAACTTTCTCAATCCTGTGAGCTTCATAAATACTCAACCGCATTAGTTGGGTCAATTTATGCACTACAAGCCAAAAGAATAATTAAAGCTTTACCGAATCCCCTAGTTTTCCAAGGTAGTAATTAGACAACTGATTTGCTGGCTTTCCTTGGCCGGCATGCTGACCTTCGAATGCATCAGATCCATCTTTGCCACAGATGGCTCGAATTACTGCTGCTCCACCTGGATGCTTAGTGATCCACTTGGTTAAATCAAAAACATTTCCATAAACGATGCTCCAGCAACTTGTGCCTGAATCATGCTTCTTAACTTCTTCCAGAGTTAGCTTAGTTAGACCACTGATCACACTTGCACTTGAGGTAGCAGACTTCGATGGTGATGAACTCTGAGTTGCGCTCTGAGATGGGGATGGTGTTGCACTCGCTGATGCTTTAGGCGTTGAACTTTGAGATGGAGTCCGAGTTGCGCTCTGGGTTGGACTTGGTGTTGCGCTAACTGATGGTTTAGGCGTTGGAGTTGCCATAGTAACAGTTCCCTTTTTCCAGATAAGTTTTGTGCCTGACTTAACGCAGACATACTTAACTTTAGAAACAGTCTTAGTAGTTCCAACTTTGGTGCATTTGGTACCAGCAATTGTTGCAGCTTGAGAAGGCATTGCGACCGCAGATAGAAATACTGCAGTCAGAAGAACGCTGGAATATGCCTTAAATTTCATGGGCTAAAAATAGCGCAGGAGTCTTTAGCCCGCATATTCTTGGATCTGTGAGAACTCTATTAATTAATGGCTCTGTTTGGATCAGCTTTGGCCAGCTAACTAATGCGCTATTGATCGAAGATAGCCGAGTTTTAGCTCTTGGCTCAGATGCACTTTCAGGTAGCGCGGATCGAACAATTGATTTAGCGGGGGCTTTTGTAATGCCCGCATTTGCTGATGGGCATGCGCACCCACTATTTGCCGGACGTGAAGCGCAAGGGCCAAAAGTAAACGGTCTGCAATCGGTGGCAGAAATAGTGGCTGAAGTAAAACGATTTGCTGAAGCAAGCCCCGATTCAAAATGGATTATTGGTGGTGCTTATGAGGCCGCAATTGTTGAACGTGGTGATTTTGATTCGCATTGGTTAGATGAGGCTGTAACTGATCGCCCTGTCTTATTACATGCGGTTGATCATCACACGATTTGGGTTAATAGCAAAGCACTTGAAATTGCTGGCATAACTTCGGCGACTAAAGACCCCGATGGCGGAACGATTGCAAGACGGGCAGATGGTTCGCCTAAGGGAACTTTGCGCGAACCTGCGGCGATGGATTTAATTTCTAAATTAGCGCCAGAGCGAACTTTGCAAGATGAACTAGACGCAATCGCATGGGCTAGCTATCAATACTTAGCAGCTGGCGTGAATAGCGCTATGGATGCTTGGGTTGAAGATGGCATGACTGAGATTTACATTGAAGCAGCTAAAACTGGTCACCTAAAAGTAGATATGAATTTAACTTTCTTAGCTCAGCCTGAAAAATGGCGTAGTCGAGTTGGCTACTACAACGAGATGCGCGCACTTGTTGCAGCACTTCCAGTTGAGGCTGGCTTAACTGCTAAATCAGTTAAGTTCATCGGCGATGGTGCGTTATCTGCTGGCACCGCCGCAATTCTTGAGCCCTACCTAGATGACCCAACTAGTAAAGGTCTTTTGATCTGGAGTGATGCCGAAATAATTGAGGCAGCAACAACCTTTGATAAGGAAGGTTTACAACTACACATTCATGCCATTGGCGATGCCGCGGTTCGCCAAGCACTAGATGCAATCGAAGCTGTTATTACGAATAATCCTGCATGGGATCGTCGCCCAGTAATTACTCATGCACAACTGATTGATCTAATTGATTTACCTAGGTTTGCGGCGCTCGGGGTAATCGCTAATTTCCAACCACTCTGGACTTATTTAGATCCCATGAATAAGGAATTAATCTTGCCGCGCATTGGTGAGACTCGAAATAATCAGCAATACCAACTTCGCAAAGTGATTGATTCAGGCGCTCAACTAAGTTTTGGTAGCGATTGGCCGATCACAGATTTCACACCACTTGTGGCACTTGCTGTGCCAGTACATCGCCAATCCCCCGATCGACAGCCGCCACAAGGCTGGAGTATTGAACAAGCGATTACGATCGAAGAGTCAATGCATTTCTATACGGCAGCCGTTGCTCACCAACTGTTTCGCGAAGCCGACTACGGAACTCTAGAAGTTGGCAAAGTCGCTGATTTCATTATTCTAGATCGCAACCCCATCGAAACTAAGCCACACGAGGTGCGAGATATACAAGTCTTAGCTACTTACCGCCGTGGAAATAGAATATTACTTAGCTAAATTCCAAAGAGCTAAGACAGCAAGTGCGGCTTCTTCGCCTTTATTTCCAATGCCGAGACCAACATTTGAGCGTTCGACTGCTTGCTCTAAGTTTTCACACATTAAGACGCCAAAACCAACGGGCTTAGATTTTGCTAGCGACACTTGCATGACACCTGATGTAACGCCTTGGCAGATGTAATCAAAGTGGGCAGTTTCGCCGCGCATAACTAAACCAAGTACGACAGCGCCATCAAAGCCTTGATCAAGTTTTAACTGAGCAGCAAGTGGTAGTTCGAAGGATCCAGAGACTGCATAAGTTTCATAGTCAACTTGTGCTGCTTTGAAAATCATCTCGGCACCAGCGGTTAAGTTGTCACAGATCTCTGGATGCCATTGTGCGGAAATAATGGCTACTTTCTTACCTTTAAAGGCCTTTAGATTAAGTGATTCTAAAGTTGGTGATGTTCCGGCCATTAGATCTCCCCTAACATGTGTTTCATTTTATCCTTCTTGGTAAGCAAATACGAGCGATTGAATTGATTAACAGCTGGTGCTACCGAAATAACTTTGACAGCTCTTCCGCTTTTAACTATCGCATCGACTTTTGCTTGATTATTGGTTATTAACTCAACATCTCTAATTTCGAGCTGATCTAGAATTGAGATTAAGTCTTGCCAATCGCGGGTATCGTTTTCGTGACCTAATTCAAGATTAGCTGCAATGGTATCTAAGCCAGCATCTTGTAATAGATAAGCCTTGATCTTCTCGCCTAGTCCAATCCCTCGACCTTCTTGGTCACGCAAATAGATGATGTAGCCAGAACCATTTTGAGCAATTAACTTAAATGAACTCTTTAACTGTTCACCGCAATCACATCGCAGTGATCCAAAGGCATCACCTGTTAAACATTCAGAGTGAGCTCTAATTAGAGTTGGTGACACATCAGAATCTGTTCCATCGCCGATAAATTTCAGCACTGCGTGATCAACACCAGCATCGCCCTTAAATGTGGCGATCTGCCAGCTACCGCTTTCGTGTGGCAACTGCGCCCACTTGATCTCTTCAGTAGTAATTGGATCCTTCGGTAAATTCTCAATCGCGTACTTAGCGAGATCTTCGATTGTTATTACCGGAATATTGAACTGTTCAGCAAAATCAAAGAGCTGCTGACCTTTCATTACTGTGCCATCATCATTTACTAATTCCGAGAGCACACCCGATTCACCTTGGTTCGCTAGTTGGCAAAGAGCTAGCCCAGCTTCAGTGTGACCACTTCGCCCCGCTAAACCATCTGGATGGGCAATCAAAGGAAATACATGGCCAGGACGAATGAAATCTGCGACCCTGCTCTGATTAGAGGCCAGCTTGCGCACTGTATTTGCTCGCTCTGTGGCGCTAATGCCCGTGGTTAAGCCTTCGCGCGCATCGATCGAAATAGTAAACGCGGTTCGACGTGAATCTTCATTTTCTCTAACCATGATCGGCAAATTCAGATCCTTGGCAAGTTTGGCACTTATAGCTGAACAGATAATGCCTGAAGTATGACGAATTAGAAATGCCATATCTTGATCTGTAATTTTCTCACCAGAGATAATCAAATCGCCTTCATTCTCGCGGTTCTCATCATCGATCACAATAAGAAATTTACCTTGGGCAAATATTTCTACCGCTTCGGCAATGTTCTTTAAAGTTCTATCCATTTTAGTTATCTCTTTTGGTTAGTCGTTCAACATATTTAGCTAGAACATCAACCTCGATATTTACTAAGTCCCCAGGTTTTTTGGCGGACAAATTTGTCTTGGCCAGAGTTTCTGGAATTAGCCAGACCGTTATTTGGTTTAGCTCATCTGAAACTGAACCAACCGTGAGTGAAACGCCATCGATGCAGATTGATCCTTGTGGCACTACATATTTCATAAGTTCACCTGGAAATTGGATATCCATCTGAAGCCATTTTTCACCCGGTGCTAATTGAGCGATAGAGCCAGTGCCATCAATATGACCTTGCACGATGTGTCCACCCAGGCGAGAGCTAACAAGAGCAGCTCGTTCAAGATTTACTGGATCACCATTTTTTAGATTTTGCAATGAAGTTAATTTAAGAGTTTGGATCATTACATCAACTGCGAATGATTGGCTTCCTATAGAAATCACGGTAAGGCAGGTTCCATTGACCGAAACTGAATCCCCCACATTTAATTGATCGGCAAATGAAACTGAACCAAAAGTGAATACCGCAGACTCATTACCCATCTCGACATTAGCAACTTTGCCTAGCGCTTCAACTAAACCAGTAAACATTTAGATCTCCGTTTCCTTGGTCAGCTTGATTTTTAAATCGATTCCATATTGCTCAACTTCGATGATCTTAAAGTCCATTTTTTCCTTGATATTGGTAGCTCCCAGGTCACCGATGAATGAGAGGCCAGAACCAAGCAAGCTAGCCGCTTGGAAAATGATCAATTCATCTATTAACCCAGCTTTAAGAAGTGCGGTCCCTAATTCACTTCCTGATTCAACAAAGACTTGGTTGAAGTCACGTTCGTGGCAAAGTTTTAACAAATTAGAAAGATCATGACTACGAAGGAATATGGTTTCTGCATCATCGTTATGCAGATTGAAATCACTTGGAATCTCACGTAAACCCATCACAATTCGCACCGGATTGACTCGGCCCGTCTCTTCTAAATCTCTTGGGATCAGGTTTGGATTATCGACTAGCGCAGTTGAAGTGCCAATCAAGATGGCGCTGCTTTCAGAACGTAGCTTGCTAACTTGGGCACGTGATTCTGGCCCAGTGATCCACTTTGAACTGCCATCGATCGCCGCAGTTCTGCCATCTAGCGTTGTCGCAATTTTCCAAATGAAGTAAGGGCGATTAGTTTTAATTTTATGGATCCATGCCCGATTGCTATAAGCAATATCAGCAACTTCAGTGTTGAAGACAACTTCGATTCCGGCAGCTTCAAGTGCTTTGGCACCGCCACTTGCTAACGGGTTAGGGTCACGCACTGCATAAACAACTCTAGAGATGCCAGCCTTAATGATCGCTTCGGTACATGGCCCAGTTTTTCCTTGATGGTTACACGGTTCTAGAGTTACAAACATCGTGGCACCTTGAGCCAACTGGCCAGCTTGTTCGAGTGCGACAACTTCGGCATGAGGCCCGCTTTTATGAAAGCCTTCACCAATAATTACACCGGCTGGGCTGAGAACAACAGCACCAACAATCGGATTTGATCCAGTTAAACCCAGGCCAAGGCAGGCTAATTCATTAGCTCGCTTGAGCATTGAAATATCTAACTCGCTAATGGTGCACCTCCCTTAGAAATCTTTAGTAGCGATTTCCGGGGTGCTTAATTCGCGCTCAGATTTTTAATTTCTAAGCGCCAAACCTAGGCAGGCATGGTTAGCCCACCTAAATTATGTTTCCTCTCATCCGGACTTTAACCGTCGGTCTTGGAATTACACCAAGTCCACCGAGCGCTGGATGCGTTCGGGTCGCAGACTTTCACTGCCGGTTCGGAATTACACCGACCCCGGAAACAATTGCTTAACGGTAGCACGGTGAGCGTGAGCGTCAGATTCGCCCATAAACGAGCTCAAGAATCTGAATTAGCTAAGCGTTACGAGAAGAGACCACCAAAATGCCATCAAAGCCTGTTCCGACAAATCGGACATAGTTAACAAATGGTAAGACGCATTGCAATTTGAAGTAAGGAAACCCCAATTCTTACGCTCAAAATGCTCGATAACAATTGAATAACAATGTGAAACCGCTTTCATTATTCCTTGTAACCGCTTTCATAAAGTACTACTTTTCCTCTCATCCAATCCTGATAGTTGGGCACCCATGCCTCACATCTCTGTCTCGAATTGGCAGATATTCGCAATCCAATTGAGAGGAATGCAATGATTAAAACGGAGAGCAAAACAATATTTAATAAGTTGCGAGCTGTAATCGTCGCAACCGTAATGGCAACAGCAGGACTTACGATGGTGAGTGCACCAGCTAATGCAGGTGCGACTTCTACGCCAATCAGCGTTACATACGATGCTGGAGGTTCTTCTGGTACGGGGTATGTAAATCCTGCATCAAATGGAGCGGCAGATGCCGGATCTGCAACCGCACTGGTTGCAAATGGTTCCCCTGCGGGTGGTACCGGGAATTTTGGTTCTGTTTTTAAATGCGATTGGAATTGCTGGGATTACGGAAGATACGGCGGCGCATATATTTGGAAGAATAGTACGAACCCTGATTTCTCATTAATGCCAACAGGGGCCGGTACAACCGGAACAACTATTTCCGTTAAGGCATACGCCACGGGCGCACAGGTTGGAAAGAAAGTAATGATGCGGCTTGGGTTCGCAAATAATGAATACCCGAATCAAGTTCTATCTTCAAAAGCCACATTACTATCAGGTTGGAATACCTACAGTTTAACTGTGGCACCGGACGTAAATGCTTCGCATAGATACTGGGCTGCTTACCTTGTATTTGATGAATATAACTGGACAGTTGGTGACGCAGGTGTGGTTTGGATTGGAGACACGTCTACATATTATTTCGATAACATTAGTTTCCCTGATGCAGGAACTCAATCACCATCGACATGTACCGCAGCTAAGCCATGCTCAAGTCGAATTGATTGGGCAGGATCTACTGGCGTAAGTCAGGGATTCCACAACGTAAAAGCTGAAACTGATATTAGCGTTACGAATTCCTACTACGCAAAGGGTGTAGGTGTTTATCAGGCATACGCAAAAGCTGGATCAACATTTACGCTTAAATTCTTGGTAAAAGATGAAAATGGACAAATTCGCCCAGGTCTTGCCGTAGCGCTGCGTGCAAACAAAGGCTACTCAGGCTCGACTGCTCATTGGATTATAAATGGCACAGCAGTTTCGCCAGCAGGTGTTAATGATGGCGGCATATTTTCAGGGACAACTGATTCAAACGGCTATGTGTCTTTCACGGTCACAAATACTGACACTAATCCACAGCCTATTGCCGATCCAACTATTGAAGATACAGACACAAGTTCTTTCGGTACATTCGCACTTCTGCAAGATAGTGGCGATACAACAGAGGCTCTCGACATAATTGAAATCCATGCTTATGGTTTGGGCTTCAAGATTGGAAATGACAGCTCTTATAACGCTGGCATCTCAAATGGATATCTAGCAGCTGACGGAAGTGCTGTACTACAAATTCCATTTATTAACTACAACAGTTCATTTAAGTACACTGTTAAATCATCAAAGGGCGAGGCTTACTTAGCTGGCAAGATGATTGTTGTTACTGGTGCAAAAGATGGCGAAGCCGTTACTGTAACAATAACAATGACTGATGGAGTAGAAACTGCAACCAAGACTTTTGGTGCTAAGTTCTCATCAACTCTTTCAATGAAGAGCCCAGCATCAATCTCATATGATCCAGTTAAAAAGACGGTCACATGTAATAACGCTTCTTATACAAAAACTCCAACTGATACTGCTTACTACCTATACCTAAATCGTGTATTAAAGGGTGGCAAAAAGTTCGGAACAACTACTGGCCTACAGTGGATGTATCGTGGAGTTAACTTAAGTTCTGAAGGCGTTACAGCAACTTCTGCTACTTGGAACGTTCCTGCTTCATGGAACACAAGCAACATCGCTCGTGTTTATTGTGAGACTCAGGCCTTTGCTGGCAATGATGAAGTTCGCAGCTTGTCTGCTGGCTTCACAATTCCACGTCTAGGTAAATATGTACCTCGTTCAAGCACTCCTACAAAGTTGAAGCCAACTGCAGTAACAATGCGTTTGGTAGATCCAGCTTTAACCAAGGATGCTGCTGGTAAAGCGGTTAACTACTTCGACTGGACTTATAACTCAGTAGAAGCTAACTGGGCTCAGTACTACGGCAAGAATCTTGCCTTCATCTATAAGTACGTTAACGTCGGCGCGACCACTACGCTCAAGTGGAAGGTCACCGATTCTGATTCAGGATCAGCACTCGATAACTTCCCGGTTTCGCTGATCATCAACAAAAACTACGGTGGCATGCAAAATGCGACATTTAGTTATGTTGTAAGTGGGGAAAAGAAGGTTGCTGCTGCTTCGCCTGCCAATAACGGCACTGGCGAGACAGTGATTGCAGGTATGACTGATGATGAGGGTTATGTGACCTTCGTGATCACAAATACCAACACCGCAGCTCAGGCAGAGGCTAAGCCAGCTGCTCTGAATGCAATGCAGCCAGCAGGTGGAACTGATCTACATTCACAGATCACACTTACCGCTGGATTGGCACAGACTAAGGAATCAATCGACTTGATTGAATTCCATATCGTTAAGCCATAACTGAAATAACTCAGTAAGAACTGGGCCCGGTGGGACGCAAAAGCGTTCCGCCGGGCTTTTTCTTTTTGGTTATTAGGAAAATGAGATTTAGGTCTAACATTTAAGTATGACCAACTTATTTGATCCCATCACCCTTCGTGGCTTAACAATTAAGAACCGAGTTTGGGTAAGTCCGATGTGTCAGTACTCAGCAATCGATGGCGTCGTTGGTGATTGGCATATGGCGCACTTAGGTGCACTCGCAACTGGTGAAGCCGGATTAATTATGGTCGAAGCAACTGGCGTAGTTCCTGAAGGTCGCATTTCAATTGCTTGTCCTGGAATCTATAACGAGAAACAGATTGATGCGTTTAAGAAAATTATTAAATTTGCTCATTCGCAAGGAGCGGCAATTGGTATTCAGCTAGCTCACGCCGGGCGCAAGGGATCAACTATGCGACCAAGTGATGATCATTTGATGGCAACGCCTGCTGAAGGTGGTTGGACAACTTCTTCGGCATCTGCCCAGGCTTATCACGGTATGCCAGAGCCACATGCACTTAGCGTTGCGCAGATTCATCAGCTAGTTAAAGATTTTGCGCAAGCGGCTAAGAATGCGATTTCGGCAGGTTTTGATTTAGTTGAAATTCATGCCGCTCATGGATATTTATTGCATCAGTTCTATTCACCTTTATCTAACCTGCGCACTGATGAATACGGTGGTTCATATGAGAACCGAGTTAGATTCTTAATCGAAGTTGCAACGGCAGTCCGCCATGCGATTCCAGAATCAACTCCCCTATTCATTCGCATATCAGCTAGCGACTGGACCGATGAGGGTTGGCAGATCGTTGACTCGGTTGAACTTTGTAAGCAGTTAAAGGAAATAGGCGTTGACTTAATTGATGTCTCATCGGGTGGCAACTTACATAACGCGCCAATTAAGCCAGTTCCGGGCTATCAAGTGCCATTTGCTCAAGCGATTAAAGTTGAATCTGATATCGCAGTTGCAGCTGTTGGCGCTATTACTGACCCACATCAAGCACAGGAATTCATTAACTCAAATAAAGCAGATGCCGTTTTCCTAGCGCGAGCGATGATTAGAAATCCTCGTTGGGCAATGGCTGCTGCCGAAGAGCTTAAGGAAATGATTGATTGGCCAGCTCAGCTAGAGCGTGGCCGAACCTATCGAGGTTAAGTTTTTAGTTTTAAGAAACTGAAATAACGTCTACGACGAAAATCAAAGTTTCATTTGGACCAATTGGCCCGCCACCGGCTGCGCCATAACCAAGCTCTGCTGGAATAACTAGCAAACGACGTCCGCCCTCTTTCATTCCTGGAATACCTTGCTGCCAGCCAACGATTACGCCTGACAATGGAAACGTTGCAGGAGTTCCGCCATCCCATGATGATTCAACAACTTGACCAGTTGACCAAGCCATTAGTGTGTAATGAACTGTCAAAGTTGATGTTGCGACTGCTTCTTTGCCAGTACCAACAATAATGTCGTTAGTTACTAGCGTTGATGGTGCTGTGCCTTGAGGGGCACCGATTACTGGCTTGCTGCCAGCTTCACCGGAAACTGTTGGGTTGGTTGCAGTCGATTTAGTTTCGGTCGATTTAGTCTCTACTGATTCATTTGACACTGATTTAGCTCCACATCCGGTAAGTGTTGAAATAGTTAGCAAGATTGAAAGAGAAATCAATGTGGCCTTCTTAGTGCGAGTCATTATTCGTTTCCAATCTCTTTAATTAGGTCGAAGTCGCCGCCACCAAGTTGGCCTTGGGCACGGTAAAGCTCAAGCTTTGCGCGGGTATCGGCAATATCTAAATTGCGCATTGTTAATTGACCAATGCGATCAGTCGGCCCAAAGGCAGCATCTTCGGTGCGCTCCATTGATAACTTATCTGGGTGATAACTAAGAGCTGGGCCGGTTGTATTGATAATCGAGAAATCATCACCACGACGCAAACGAATAGTCACGGTGCCAGTTACAGCCGAAGCCACCCAGCGAGTTAGAGATTCGCGCAACATAAGAGCTTGTGGGTCAAACCAGCGACCTTCGTAAAGCAAACGGCCTAAGCGACGGCCTTCGGCGTGATAGTTAGCAATTGTGTCTTCATTATGAATCGCGCTGATTAAGCGCTCGTAAGCAATAAATAACAGCGCCATACCTGGTGCTTCGTAGATACCACGACTCTTAGCTTCAATAATTCTGTTTTCAATTTGATCAGCCATACCTAGACCATGGCGACCACCAATTGCATTGGCCTCATTCATTAGAGCAACAACATCATCAATGCGTTTGCCGTTAATTGCAACTGGGCGACCTTGCGCGTATTCGATGGTTACATCTTCAGAATCGATTTTTACTGCTGGATCCCAAAACTTAACGCCCATGATTGGTTGCACAAGTTCGATTGAAGAATCTAGAAGTTCTAGGCTCTTGGCTTCGTGAGTGGCGCCCAAAATATTGGCGTCAGTTGAATAAGCCTTTTCAGTGCTATCGCGATAAGGCAAGTTGTTAGCAACTAGCCATTCGGACATCTCTTTACGGCCACCGAGTTCAGTAACGAAATCAGTATCAAGCCATGGCTTATAGATTTTTAGATTTGGATTAGCAAGTAGTCCGTAGCGATAGAAACGTTCAATATCGTTGCCTTTATAAGTAGAACCATCGCCCCAAATTGAAACTGAATCTTGCAACATTGCGCGCACCAAAAGCGTGCCAGTAACTGCGCGACCAAGAGGCGTGGTGTTGAAATATTGTTTTCCGCCAGAGCGAATATGGAAAGCACCACAAGCTATCGCTGCAAGGCCTTCTTCAACTAACGCGGTTTTGCAATCAACCAGACGTGAAATTTCAGCGCCGTATTCTTTAGCGCGATCTGGAACTGAATCAATATCTGGCTCGTCATATTGGCCAAGGTCTGCGGTGTAAGTGCAAGGGACTGCACCTTTTGCGCGCATCCAGGCAACTGCCACTGATGTATCGAGGCCGCCAGAAAAGGCGATTCCGACCCGTTGGCCAACTGGAAGTGAGGCTAAGACCTTAGACATGGCGATATCTTAACGGATAGAGCCACTTCCTTGATCCGGTGCGAAGTATCCTTGAATTAACCAGTTAGAAATGAGTATGAAAATGAGCGCAATCTCGAGAATAAATCGCAAGATCGCCGAGGGCATAACCCGTGGAGTCAGCACAATGTGGTGTGCCTATATCTTCGCAGCCATTGCATTAATTTCATTGCCAAATGCACTGAAATCGCATGACACAATAATTATTATTTCTTGGGTTGCTCAAACATTTCTGCAGTTGGTTCTGCTCTCGATAATTATGGTCGGCCAAAGTGTTCAATCTGAAAGCGTTGCCTTACAAATAGCCGAGACTCATGTTGCTGCTCTAGGCGAATTTGAATTAGCCAAAGAAGCACGAGCAACCGCAGCCGAAGAGTTGGCTGAATTGAAAGTTATCTCGAGTGAGATTCACCGAATTTTGCAAGATGTTGAGGCCAAAATAGCCAAGTAGTTAAATTTCAAGAATCGTTATAAAGCTGAGATTAAGCACCCGCGTTACATTTACTCCTTGCTTTGATGGCGCTCCGGCCAAAAGTTAGGTTTAGCCCATGACTTCGCCCAGTGCCACCGAGAGCAAATGGTGGCAAGAGGCTGTTATTTATCAGATCTACCCTCGCTCATTCTTTGACAGTAATGGTGATGGCGATGGCGATTTGCCTGGCATCACTCAAAAACTTGAATATGTAGCCAACCTTGGCGTTGATGCAATTTGGTTGAGCCCGTTCTATACCTCACCTAATAAAGACGGTGGCTATGACGTTGCTGATCCGCGCGATGTTGATCCTCGCTTTGGAAATTTAGCTGATGCAAAATTAATGATAAATAAAGCTCACGATCTCGGCTTAAAAGTCTTGGTCGATATCGTGCCTAATCATTTTTCATCAGAACATGAATGGTTTAAGGCTGCGATAATTGCTGGTCCGGGTTCGAAGGAACGTAAACGTTTTCATTTCTATGATGCCAAAGCTGATGGAACTCCCCCAAATAACTGGATTTCACTTTTTGGTGGACCAGCTTGGACCCAAGTAGCTGATGGGCAGTATTACTTACATTTATTTGATTCATCACAGCCTGATTTAAATTGGGAGAATCCCGAAGTAGACGCAGACTTCAAAGAAACCATTTCTTTCTGGGTGAAGATGGGCGCCGATGGTTTTCGTATCGATGTCGCACACGGGCTAGCTAAAGAAAATATCCTCACCGATCATCATGACCCTAAGGGCTTATCTGATGCACTTCGTATCGATGTTGATATGGAAATTAGTAAGCGTGAGGCTTTGCTAGCTTCAGTCCCCTTCTTTGATCGAGCCGGAGTTCATGAGATCTATCGAAGTTGGCGTAAACATTTTGATTCCTTCGATAAGCCAGTAATGGCAGTTGCCGAAGCGTGGGTTCATCCCCCAATAAATGGCGTAGCTTACGTGCGCCCTGATGAGTTACATCAGATATTTAATTTTGATTTATTAATCGCACCGTTTGACGCAAAGACCTTATTTAAACTTATCAATAACACCCAAGAAATGCTAAAGGATGTTGGTGCCTACCCAACATGGGCAATTAGTAATCATGATTCACCGCGTGCCGCTTCCCGACTTGGGGCTGAAGAAGCTCGCGCGTTGGCACTATTCCTCTTTGGTTTGCCCGGTTCTTGTTATGTATACAACGGTCAAGAACTCGGGTTACCTGATGCCGAGTTGGCCGATAGCGATCGTCAAGATCCTTCTTTCGTTAGAACTAATGGTGAAACAAAAGGACGCGATGGTGCACGTGTGCCGATGCCTTGGTCTGGTCAAGTAACTCCATTTGGTTTCACATCTGGAAAACCATGGTTGCCGCTGCCAACTAATTGGAATGAACTAACGGTCGAAATTCAAAGTGTGAATTCTGATAGTTCACTGTCACTGTATAAGAGCGCACTTTCACAACGAGCCAAACTTTTCAGTGGCGTACATGATTTCTCATGGGATACCAGCAAAATTGATGAGGGAATTCTGGGGTTTGCTCGGAATGGAACTCAGGTTTATTTAAATTCTGGCCGTTCGCCTATAAAAATAGCTGCCGACCAAGTGATTCTGGTTTCAAGCGGTTCTAAAACCTTAGAAAATGGTGAGGTAGAACTCATGCCTGGGCGTGCCATCTGGTTCACGAAGTAAGTAATCCCAAGGTGTGGAAAGATTCCCGCCATGATTAGTAACCTGGAATGGCTTGTTACCGTACTAGCTCTTAGTGCGGTGATCCTCTTTGATTTAACTCTGGCAGTCCTTCGCCGACATAAAGAGACTTCCATCAAAGAGGCAACAGTTTGGACTCTTATTTATGTTGGCTTAGCAATTCTTTTCGGTTTATTTCTACCAAACTGGGCATCAAAGAGTGCAAGTGAAGAATTCTTCGCTGGCTGGCTCACTGAATATTCACTCTCGGTTGATAACATCTTTATCTTTGTGATTATCTTGGCGAAGTTAAAAATCGAGAAAGAGAAACAACAACTAGCGCTGCTTTATGGCATTTTGATTGCCATTGTTTTGAGAGTCATTCTGATTTCAATCGGTGCAGCGGTAATCGCTAAATTTGCTTGGGTCTTCTTCATCTTTGGTGCTTTCTTGCTCTATACCGCTTGGCATCTATTTACTGAGAACAATGAAGAAAAAGAATGGAAAGAGAATAAGTTAATCACCAAGCTTCGGAACCGCGGGGCTAGTTCATTTACTATCGCTCTTGTTGCACTCGGTGTCACAGATTTGATCTTCGCCCTTGATTCCATTCCAGCCATATTTGGCTTAACCCAGAATGTGTATGTAGTTATTACAGCTAATATTTTTGCTTTAATGGGTCTGCGTCAGCTTTATTTCTTGATCGGTGGCTTGATGTCACGCCTTATCTACTTAGGAAAAGGTTTGGCAATCATCTTGGCCTTTATTGGGGTCAAATTGTTATTTGAGGCTTTTCATGGCATCTCTGTTCACGAAATAGCGAGTGTTAAGATCCCTCACATAAGTATTGCCGTTAGCCTTTCGGTTATCGTCACAACTCTCGTTTTAACTACCGTGCTGAGCTTGGTTGCTTCCAGCAAGAAAAAAGGTAATTAGTTGCTATCAACTGCTGATTGGGTCTTAACGATTGGTTTCTTGCTCTTAATTGTTGGACTTGATCTAGGAGTAGCAATTTGGCGCCGGCATAAAGAGACTTCAATGCTGGAAGCATCAATCTGGACCGGTGTTTATCTCTCCATGGCTCTGGTATTTGGTGCACTTTTGCCTCACTGGGCTTCATCACAAGGTCAAAAGGAATTCTTTGCTGGTTGGCTAACTGAATACGCGCTATCAGTAGATAACATATTTGTGTTCATCATAATTTTGGCTGCTCTTCGCATTGAGAAAAACAAGCAGCAACTAGTTCTCCTACTTGGTATTTTGTTAACAATCGCAATTCGCGGCTTATTAATTCCGCTGGGCGCGGCCCTGATTTCAAAATTCTCGAGTATTTTCTTCCTCTTCGGAGCTTTCTTGATTTATACCGCTTACAAGCTAGCAAAAGAGAGCGATGCCGAAGAGGATGAATGGAAAGAGGGCAAAGTTGTCAAGGCTCTTAAAAAACGAGGCGTCGGCACTTTTGCGATTGCCTTAGTTTCTCTCGGCTTAACTAATTTAGTTTTCTCGCTAGATTCGATTCCTGCTATTTTCGGTCTGACTAAAGATCCCTACATCGTGACAACTGCAAATGTTTTCGCATTGATGGGTCTACGCCAACTTTACTTCTTACTTGAAGGCTTGCTTACGAGATTGGTATTCCTATCTAAAGGTTTATCAATCATCTTGGGTTTTATCGGTATAAAGATGATCTTCGAAGCACTTCATGGAATTGATATCGATCAGGTATTAGGGGTTCATATTCCAGAAATCTCACTAGAAGTTAGCTTGGGCACGATTATTGGAATCTTGATAATTACAACGGTAGCCAGCCTTACCGCTACCCGAAATGATGGCTCAGAGATTCTTTAAATCTACTGCTCTATCTCGCAAGGTGTCACGGCCATGCTCTTTGGCTCGTTCGTGAACTTTACGAATTTGTAGTTCAAAGTTTTCGATTGCCTTATCAAATGCGGCAACACCATTGAATTCAGCAGCTTCGGCACGCAATAACGGGCCAGCGCCACGTGAAGTTATGACTACTTTATGGTCGTGTTTGCCTTGACGCGGATTTTTTTCTTCGATTACTTCAACTTCAACACGATCAATTTTTACATTAAATCTTGATAACGCTTTCAGTTTCTCGTTCACAATTCCTTTGAAATCTTCGGCTACCTGGGCATTTCTCAACTGAATGATAATTTCCATGTATCTACTGTGGCACTAGTTGGTGCTCATGGGAAGCACTAAAGCGGCAATACAAATGTGGCGAGCGTTAACCCTAGAGCAAGCAAAGTTGATTGTGCCAAAATGGTAAGCGCTGTTTTGCGATCTGCTTTCTTAGCAACCGGATCTGAAACTCTAGAAATCTGTCCTAGTCCCCCGAAATTAAAAGTCCCTAGGAATCCATAAGCTAAGCAAAATTTCTTACGCGATTGGATAAATCCAATTGAAAATACAAACAGTGGAATGAAAAGTGAAAATCGCGCACTGCGCGTGGCATCGGAACTTAATAGTCCGATTAGAGATGCAGCAGAGATTGCTGCTCCTGCGAAGGCCACAACCTGACGGCGGCGAATTTCACCTTTACCAATGTTGCAACTACCGGGAATATATTCCTGGCTCAATTAAGCTTCTTCTAATTCTTCTTCGTCAATCCAAGCATCGACTTGGGTCTCATCTTGCTTATCTACCCAAGCAAGGAATGACCCAACGGCACGAAAAGCCAACAGAGCTACGCCGACAACTGCGACGAACCGCTTGATTGCTTTAAACATAAGTTAAAAATACTCCAAAAAGTTAAATTTTGTCTAATGAAGCCGTGATGTCATCCCATAAATCATCAACATCTTCACAGCCAACCGAGAATCGGATCAAAGATTCGGAGATCTTATGGCTCTCGGTAGCCCAACGACGTCGCCGTTCCCACATTGATTCAATGCCACCGAGGCTAGTTGTGTTTGTAATGATCTTTGAGCTCTGGGTAACTAGATCAGTGCCAGCAGCATCGCAAGTTAACTCGAATGAAATCATGCCTCCGAACCCGGGATAGCGCACTTTGCTCACCTTGGCATGACCGGCCAAGCGCTTGGAAAGTTCCTTGGCATTAGCCTCGGCGGCCCGGAAACGCAGTGGGAATGTGCGGATACCGCGAAGTGCTAACCAAACTTCAAATGGCCCTGCAATCGCGCCACTTAATTTACGGACATCTGCCAATCGCTTGTAAAGGGCAGAATCGTTTGTCGAAACTGAACCTAAAATTATGTCGCTATGACCAGCAAAGTATTTAGTTACCGAATGCATCACAAAATCTGCGCCAAATTCCAAAGGCTTCTGCGTTAAAGGTGTGGCCAAAGTGTTATCAACGGCAACGCCAACTCCTAATTTCTTAGCACCAGCAATAATTGTTTTAATATCAACATTTTCTAGCGCTGGATTCGTTGGCGTTTCTAACCAGAGTAGCGCTGCTCCTTTTGCCGCTTCTAATACTGCGGCAGTATTTGTTGCTTCAACAAATCGAACTTCAAGTCGACCACTTTCGTGGTAACCCTTTAAGAGCACAGCTATACCTTGATAGCCCTCATCGGAGACAACAACGGGCGCTCCGATTGGAAGCAAATTAAAAATTGCACTTGCGGCAGCTTGGCCAGAAGCGAAAACTAAAGTTTCTCCGCCTTCAAGCGCGCTGATCGCAGTTTCAAGAGAAGTCCAAGTTTCATTTCCGTAACGGCCATAACCAATTGGCCCACCGGCGTGAAAAGTTGAGTTCAGTGCGATGGGGGTATTTAGTTCACCATCTGGTTCGGGTACTGGCCGACCAGCGCTAATCGCAAGTGTTTCTGGCTTTAACTTTTTATCAGAACTCATAGCTGAAAGCCTATTACGTTTTTACTTACCAAGAACGGCCATTGCCGCATTATGACCCGGGATTCCGCTGACTCCCCCGCCACGTTGCGCACCGGCGCCACAAATAAAGATTCGCGGATCATCAGTTTCTACGCCCCAGCGCCTGGTATCACCATCTTCTCGGAATGGGAAAGTTAGATCGCTATGAAAGATATTTCCACGGGGTAGCGAAATTGCCTCTTCTAAATCCAGTGGGCTCTTTGCTTCTATGCAGGGCGAACCATCACTATTGCGCGCGATAATTTCAGATACTGGGTCAACTAAATACTTATCCAACTCAGCGATGAACCCAGCCAGAGCTGTGGCCTTAGTGGCTTCGTTATCAGCATCGAAAAGCTCAGCTGGCGTATGTAATCCAAAGAGAGTCAAAGTTTGATAACCAGCCGCTTGCAGCTCTGGGCTCAGAATCGATTGGTCAGACAGAGTGTGGCAATACATTTCTGAAGGGAAGCAAGCAGGTAGCTTGCCCGCCTTGCTCTCTTGATATGACGTTTCTAGTTGGGAAAATTTCTCACTGATATGGAAGGTTCCGGCAAATGCCAACTCAGGTGCAATTCCACTTTTCAATCTTGGCATCTTCTTTAACAACATGTTGATTTTAAACTGTGCACCAGACAAACTCACTGGTTTTGGTTTCTTTCGCAGTTTGGCCAGTACTTGTGGTGCTGCATTAGATAGCAAATGCTCTGCCACAAATTGATCGCCATTTTCTATTGTCGCAGTAACTGAATTTGAGTCGCTGGCAATGGCGGTGACTTTGCAGTTAGTAAGAATCTCAACTCCGGCTGCACGTGCAACACGTTCTAATTCGATAACTAGTGCGCCCATGCCACCTTTAGGAACTTTCCATTCTCCAGTGCCGTTTCCAATCAAATGATATAAAAAGCAAATATTTGCCAATATGTCATCAGCAGATACATGGGTGCCGATTAAGGCATCGGTGAGTACAACACCTTTAACTAAATCACTTTTGAATCGAGAATTTATAATCTGACCGATGGGCTGTTCAATTAGATAATTCCAAATTTCTGGCAAATCAATTGCCGCCTTCAGTTCACTGCGACTTTTTAAGGGTTGCAACATGTAGGGCGCAATTCGTTCAGCGAACTGTGCAACTTCACCATAGAACTGTTGCCAAGCTTGCGCATCTGCAACACCATCTGGAATGGAGGCGAATGAATCGGCAGTGGCTTGATCCCACTGGCGAGAGATATAAAGCCCAGCTCCATTTAAATCAGGGGTATATGACGAAACTGTGCGTGGGACGGTTACGA
This sequence comes from Actinomycetota bacterium, assembly GCA_947463725.1. GTDB lineage: Bacteria > Actinomycetota > Actinomycetes > Nanopelagicales > Nanopelagicaceae > Planktophila. The sequence continues at coordinate 39,957 of CANHRM010000004.1, forward strand.
AATTAAGTCCTAAATCGCTAACTATTTGATCAGGTAAAAGCGCAACTAAATATGAATAACGTGACAAGCGCGCATCAAATTCTGGAAAAGCTCTAACGCTGGCTGTGGCGCCACCAATTTCTGCATTTGCTTCGAGAATTACGACTGATTTACCAGCTTTAGCTAAGTAAGTTGCTGCCAATAAGCCGTTGTGTCCGCCACCAATAATCACTACCTCTTTACTTACCGTTGCCATGACTATGCCTCAATACGTTTAGTGGAGTTACGCACTACAAGGGTAGTTGGCAAAACGAGAGACGGCACTTCAGCATTTGGTTTACGCAGGCGTTCCATGATCGACCACGCGGCCATTTCGCCCATTAACTGCACTGGTTGTTCGATTGTAGTCAGATCAGAATATTCCGACATCTCATGGCCATCAAAACCAATTATCGAAATATCATCAGGAACACTTAACCCGTGACGTCTGGCTGCTTGCATCGCACCAAATGCCATTTCATCGGATTCGCAGAAAATAGCAGTTGGTCGGTTTGGTCTAGCCAATAAATCATCCATTGCGCGCGAAGCAGTATTCATCGTGAAGTCACCATGCACTTCGCGTGAAGGCAACCATTCCAAACCGTTCTCTGCTAAAACTTGCAAGAAACCTCGACGACGATCTTGTGGCACCGAAAAATTAAATGGATCATCAGGACGACCAGACATTAAACCTATTTGTTTATGGCCTTGATTAACTAAGTGCTGGGTTGCGGTTCGGGCTCCGGCAACATCGTCAATTTTAATACTTGCACAATCTTTATGAGCCATTCCAACAAGAGCGATTGGAATTCCTAAACTCAACATCGAGGCAAACTCTTCTTCAGTTGGCGGCAAGCTGATTACGATTAAGGCATCAACGCGACCTTTCAACAATTGATGCTGGAATAAACGCTCGCGACCTTTCATCTGGCTGAAGTTATAGAGCAATAGATCAAGGCCTGCTTCGCGAAGCGCTTGTTCGGCACCATTGATTACTTGGGCGAAATACCAACGCGAAATATATGGGGCAACTACGCCGACACTGTTGGTGCGACCAGGTCGAATTCGATCACCGTCGCCAGATAATGAATAATTTAATTTTGCAGCTGCCGCCTCAATTTTCGCTCGAGTTTGCGGATTTACGTGTTCGAGGCCACGAAGCGCACGCGAAACTGTTGCAGTTGAAACTCCTGCTTCAGCGGCAACTTCCTTGATTCCAGCCATCTTCTCCTCGATCTTTCTGCAAAAGACTGTAAATTCCTGCAACAACTGTAAAAAGTAGGCCTTAAGTGCCAAAAAAGCAATAGATTTCTCAGAATAAGGGTTACCTTAGAGTTATGAGCAATCAAATTCAGACTTTAATCCAGGTAGAACTCGAAGACCGCAGCCGCTTAACGGCTTTCTTCCGATTAATCATCGTGCTGCCCGTTGCAATCTATTTGAGTGCATTTGCGATCGACTCAATGTCCACTGATACCTGGGGTTATAGCTTAGGCGGCCTGATAGTTCTGCCTACTTTCTTAGCCTTGGTATTTCGCGGCATTTACCCAAGTTACGTGTTGGCCTTTAACCATGCCTTAATTTCACTCGAGACTCGCATTAACGCATATGCACTTCTGTTAACCGATGACTATCCATCGATTGAAGAAAATGACATTGTAAAAATTACTTTGCCTGAGGTTGGTAATGGTTCGCAGCTGAGCCGAGTAATGCCACTATTCAAGTGGTTCCTCGCCATTCCACTTTATGTAATGGGAATAATCTACTTAATATACGGATTGTTCTTGACTGCTTTTGCTTGGTTCTCAATCTTGTTCAGCGGTAAGTATCCAGTTTGGTGCGCTGATGCAATGGTAGGAATTTTAGCTTTCTACAATCGCGTTTACGGTTACGCATTTATTTTAGTGACCGACGAATATCCAAGTTTCTCCCTTTAATCTATGGCAGTCCACTCTACGCAAAAGATGCGACGTATCGTTGCTGAAGTTGCAGAAATGGATCGCAAATTTGCACCATTAATAGCTCGTCGCCCGCTTTGCACGATTGGTCGTAGTGCACCAACCGAGACTCACTTCGAATCCTTGGTTAGTTCAGTTATCTCCCAACAACTAGCGGTAAAGGCTGCGGAGACAATTCATGCGCGCTTGATTGATCTATGTAATGGGACGATTAGCGCTAAAAAAATACTTAAACTCGATGACATTGAACTTCGAGAAATAGGCGTTTCTGGCGCAAAAGCTCGCACTATCAAGGGCCTAGCGGGGGCAGTTGCTGATAAATCAATCCCCATAGATGCCATTGATGAAATCCATGATGATCAAGAAATTTATGACAAATTAACTTCGCTTTGGGGCATTGGGCGCTGGACAGTTGAGATGTTTATGATGTTTCAGCTGGGGCGCTTGAATGTTTGGCCCACCGGAGATTTAGCGGTGCGCCGGGGTTGGGACATAGTCCATAGAAATAAAGAGGAGACACTGGCTAAAGCTTTAGATTTAAAGGGTGAAAAATTACATCCATATCGAAGTGTTGTTGCTTGGTATTGCTATCAAGCAGTTCATGAAAGCCGCGGGTTGGACTACTAAATATCTTCCAGAATCAGCGAGACCGAATTGATACACCAGCGTTGATCAGTTGGCACGTCGTAGCCTTCACCTTCGAAAACATGGCCTAAATGTGAGCCGCAAGCAGCACAGCGCACTTCGGTGCGGACTCTTGGTGCTAGCGAACGATCTTCAATAAGCTCAACTGCATCATCGGCAGATGGCGCGTAAAAAGATGGCCAACCACAGCCAGAATGAAACTTGGTTTCGCTGCGGAAAAGTTCAGCGGCGCAAGCTTTGCATTTATAGACGCCGACTTTGTCGGTGTCTGTGTATTCACCAGTAAATGGTCGTTCAGTTGCTGCATTGCGTAAAACCTCATAAGACAGAGGGTCGAGCTTTGCTTTCAGCTCTGCTTCATTTACTTTTACTGGATAATTATTTTCACTCATTAGAGAACAACTCCGACCGGAAATGCAACGCCAGTGCTGGAATGACAGTCATAACCATTTGGATTCTTCTGCAAATACTTCTGGTGATATTCCTCGGCGATAAAATATTCAACACCATCGGCGATGAGAATTTCAGTGACAATTGGACCTAGCCCAGACTTGGTTAAAACTTCTTGGTAAAGATCGCGCGACTTAACTGCCTGAGTTAATTGTTCTGGAGTTGATGCATAAATAGAACTGCGATATTGAGTTCCGATGTCGCCACCTTGTTGATTAAGCGAAGTCGGATCATGCATAGTCCAGAACTCTTCAAGTAAGCGTTGATATGAAATTTGCTCGTCATCAAAAAGAACATGCACCATTTCGGCATGACCAGTTACTCCAGTGCAAACTTGTTCGTAACTAGGATTTGGGCGAGTGCCGCCCATGTATCCAACACTTGTTTCAATGACTCCAGCTAACTGCCAGAAACGACGCTCTGCGCCCCAAAAACAGCCTGTTGCAAAGTATGCGCTCTGATTCATAGCAATATTCTGGCAGTAAGCTCTAGAAATTGTCATGCCAGATCTAGTGCGATGAATATTCCAGGTAATAATTAACACCAGCGCTACTGATAACCTTGCCATTGCGCCCCCGTAGCTCAGGGGATAGAGCACCGCCCTCCGGAGGCGGGTGCACAGGTTCGAATCCTGTCGGGGGCACTCTTTACTCAATAAAAATTAAATGTAAGCGAGATAAATCACCTGTAATCGGGAAATCCCATGCATTATGTCCTTGTATTAACGGTGTGGGCACGGGAGAATAAGCACCTTACGACATCAAGTTCGTAGCAAGATCAAATTGCTTAATTGGTACGGAACGAGCTTCTGTACGCGAGATTTCAGGGATAGGTGGTGTTCTCATGGATTGGCGTCATCAATCTGCTTGCCGCGATGAAGATCCAGAGCTTTTCTTCCCAGTCGGAAACACTGGCCCTGCAATTACCCAAATTGAAGAAGCAAAAAAAGTTTGTAACCGCTGCATTGTTAAAGATGCCTGCCTAGCTTGGGCCCTTGAGAGCGGACAAGATGCCGGAGTATGGGGCGGTCTTTCCGAAGATGAACGTCGTGCACTTAAGCGTCGTGCGGCACGTAATCGTGCCCGTCTGCAAGAACAGCAAAACCAGTTCTAAATCGGGAACTCCAAGGTCGCTTGGGTTCCGGACTCCCCCGAAGTTAATTTAATCTGACCACGTAATTCGTTCTCGGTCAAAGTTCTAACGATTTGTAAACCTAAATTAGATGAATTAACTAAATCAAAATCACTCGGAAGTCCAGCACCATCATCGCTTACGGTGACCTTGGCTCTGCTTTCAAAACGTTCGCAATGAATAACTAGATTGCTTCCTTGTTCAGCTAATCCGTGTTCAAGGGCGTTGTGAATTAGTTCAGTAACAATTAGAGCAAGTGGCGTGGCAATACGCGGATCAATTTCAGCCAGAGACCCACTCCGCCTGATATTGATCTCACTCATTCGAGGGCTCAAATCTGCTGCGTGAATAACCAAGTTATCTAACACCTGATCAAAAGCTACTTTGGCATCGGCGCTATTTGAAAGAGTCTCGTGAACTAATGCAATTGATGCGATTCGGCGAACTGCTTCTTCAAGAGCGGCGCTTGCTTGTGGTTCTGCAATGCGACGTGCCTGTAACCGCAAAAGTGCTGAAACAGTCTGTAAATTATTCTTCACTCGATGGTGAACTTCGCGAATTGTGGCGTCTTTAGTTATAAGTTCACGTTCACGACGTCGCAATTCAGTCACATTGTGCAATAAAACAATAGCGCCAATGCGATCTTCGCCTTGCAATAAAGGCATGACCATTAAATCAATAGTTGCGCCTTCATTTTCAATTTCAGCTCTGCGCAAGGATTTGCCACTTAGCGAACTTCGGATTCCTTCGTGATGTGATTCATTTCGTTGCATAGAAACTTGCGATGCAACTTCGCCTAAATTGAAGCTCTCTAAGTCATTACCCCAGCCCATGCGATTAAAAGCAGATCTAGCATTTGGACTGGCGTAAGTGATTACCCCATTTAAATCAAGCCGAATCAGGCCATCGCCAACGCGAGCCGACGGATCAAATATTGAGGATGCATCTTTATATGGATATGTGCCTTGGACAACCATGCGATAGAGATTGTTAGCGATCTCGCGATAGTTAAGTTCTAACCGGCTGGGTGAGCGCATTAACTCGGCATTACGGTGACGTGAAATAACAGCAATCACTTGACCCTCATGTAAAACCGGGATGGTCTCTTCCTTAATGAGCAAATCACCAACTAATTCGGGTTCTGAGTCGCGCACAATATCGGCACTAGAAAGCGCTTCATCTAACCGTGGTCGCTCTCCCCACATTACTTCGGAACCTATCAAGTCATTGGCAAATACAGTTGCTGAAGTTGTTGGGCGGATATGTGCAATCGCGACATATCCAGTTGGCCAAGCTGTTGCATCAAAGCGCAGTGGTACCCAGAGAACAAGGTCTGCAAACGATAGGTCTGTAAGTAGTTGCCAGTCAGCGATTAATTCCTGTAGTCGATAAGTTTGCGAGGCTGTTAACGTGCTGCGACCATTAAGCAGACTCTCGATGCGGCTCATTTACTTGGCCAGCCAATTAGGTAAGTGAATCGCGATCTCTTGTGCGGCATACCAAGTTAGCTCGCCATCGTCGGCATTTGCATCACCAACAAATAAGCAGTCGGCCTGGCTAAATTTAATGTTCGAAGTTAGATTCACTTCGACCTCTGACTCTTGCCCGATCTGCGACCCTTCGAGATCTACGGCTAGGGTAAAAGAGAATTTCGCAGAATCGCCTTGATATGAAATTGAATCCTCAGCTGCCAGTAACGAAAGAATATATTCTGACTCTTCTTCGCCGAGTTCGGGATTAATACTTTTAAATTGGCCAGTTGGTACAAAGGCGGTATCGATTGAAATTTCACCCTCGCTCAATAATTGAGCTAACTCATCTGGAGTTAAAGCCAAGTATCCGCGCATGGGCTAACTCTATTGGAAGATTTGCCTCTGACTAAACTAGACCTCGCTAGCTAACTTCTGGATCGCCTTACGTAACATTGATTTTGGGCTCGCTTCACTAAGTGAGGAACGACTAGTTGCCGCAGCAGCCACTGCCCGATTATCTCTAGGTAGCGTTAATCGATTGAGTGGATTTAGTTGATCTATTTGCGCTGCTAACTCATGAGCTCCTTGATCGTTGCGACGACGTGGCGCTTCTAGGTTAGCTACGAATTGTAACTTTGCTTTGATTTTATTCTTAGTTAGCTCTTGAATTAGTCGGGTCAATCTATAGCGGCCAACCTCATCGGGTCTTGAATTAATCCAGATTTCGTCGCAGTTATCGGTGCACCAAATTAAACCTTGCGAGCTCCATCGTCGATCAGTCAACTTTAAAGCTATGTTAGAAATCGAGCCAAGATCAATAACAATCAGATCAAAATTTTCATAAGCAGAGCTCATGAATTTATCGAAAGTAGCGCACTTGGTTTCAGTTAACTCATAAGCCCAAAGAAGTTGCGAAATCAACCTTGGGCCTTGGTCGCTTCGTAAATTACGTAATTCCAATGCGATTGAAACTGTAGGTTCGATCGAGTTGCCATCAATTAGCAAGGTTCGCTTTTCTAACAAACTAGATTCCATCGCCAGATTCAGCGCCAAAGTTGTTGCTCCAGTGGCTGACCCTGCAGAGGCGATGGCAATAACTTTTGCGCCAACTAAATTAGTGACTTTATGACTAGAAATTAGCGGCTCGCGAACTTCCCGGCGCAAAACCGAGCGAATCTGAGAAACCAGCTCGGCTGGGTCTGTGGGTCTAGGCGAGAGAGATTCAAAAGATTTCATTTCGACTTCGGTGCCAAATCCGATTAACTGACGCACCAAAGTTCGCAGTTCCAATAGTGATTCGTCGCTAAAACCCGGCAAGTCTGGTGCATAAATTAGGATCGAATTCTTTGCTAATTCGGGATTCTGGTTAAGGAAAACTTGCAAGGCAGAAAGGTCTACTGATCTAGCGATAATGTCCCAACCTTGGGAATGCAAATTACTAGATACAAAACTTTCAAAATTGCTATCGGAGATAGCCGTAATGATCGTGTGGGTATTGCTTTTAACCATTTAATTTCACCACTACTAGGCGACCATAAGTGGTAGCTCTTAGAACGCCTGAGATCTCTTCTCGCCCAATTGCAATAGTTATTGCGGCTTCTGATCCAAAGTTAGAATTTTTTCGCTCGATAGAACCTAGATAGATGTCGCTCAGCACTATTTCGGGTTCCGATGGGAAAGCTCCTTTGTCGGCATCTTCAAGCAGATAAATACTTATCCGATCTCCCGCCAGCACCGTAGCTGGCAGATCAATTGCACGAATAGTCAGGGAAACTTCAGCGCTATTGATGGTCTCGTTCTGCGAACTAATTGATTGGGTAGCGATTAACGAAGTGCGCTGTATTCGATTAATGACAATGCTGCCAATTGGATTTACATCTGATGAGACATAGTTATTGGAAATTGCCGAAATATTGACTTGAACTTTTGAGATATCGGTAGCAGCAATCTGTTGACCGGGTGTGAGTTCGCGATTTGCAATCCAGAAACTTTGCTTCTGATTTGATATCACTGAGATCAGAACGCTAGAAAGGATTGATGCAACTAATAGTGATGCTGCAATGAGTACTCGGGTTTGAATTTTTGATTTCTTAGTGGACATGAAAGGCATCTAACGTTGCCGAGCGACATAGTCAGATTGGCTATCCACACTCATCCTTTTGGATGAGACCTAGTAATCCTTTCGAATGATCTGCCATGGCTAGGCAGAAGAAATTCTTTCGTCATGACAATTATCGATCTTTCCGTTGAGCCCATTTTTCAGACCATCACTATTTCGCCAATCTCGAGTAACCAAGATGAGATTCCAGGCCACCCAGTGCTAGACATATTTCGCTCCCCCGTGCCTGCCCAAGCACCACAGAAAGCAAAGTTGTATCTAGTTCCGACCACATATGGAGATGAATACGACCCAGACTTCGCACCAATGCCAACTTCTGCCAGTGAACTACCCGAGATAAGTGGATGGGCATTGAAATATGGTGTTAGCGCACTTGAGATTTGGGCCGGCAAACGTCCGGCTGCGCAATTGGCTAGATGGACACATAGAAACATTTACAGCAAGTTAGTTGCAGATACCGGCTCGGTTAAAGATATTGGGCGAATTAGAAAACTACATGTCAATCAGCCGCTGGATGGGATTGCAGAATCAGTATTAACGGTTAGATACGGCGACCGTTTACGTTCGCTAGTTATGCGGTTTGAAGGTATTGATCAGAAATGGTTATGCACTGAACTATTTCTGATTTAGTGCCCGCTAACTTGATTTAAAGTTACTGAGCGCCGCCGTGGCAACGCTTGTACTTCTTGCCCGAACCACAAGGGCAAGGTGCATTTCGTGAAACATCATTTTTGGTGACGTTTCCATTTTCATCAGCTGCGCTGTATTGCAATCCAATTGGTGAAACTGGCTTAGCTTCGATGCCTTTTGCTTGAACCTCTGATGATTCAACTGTTACTTCGACATTGAATAGGAAGCCTGCGATTTCTTCTTTGATGGCATCCATCATGGCTGCAAATAACTCGTAACCTTCGCGTTGGTATTCAACGAGTGGGTCACGCTGTGCCATGGCACGAAGACCGATTCCTTCTTGCAAGTAGTCCATTTCGTAAAGATGTTCGCGCCATTTGCGATCAAGTACGGAAAGTAAAACCTTTCGCTCTAGTTCGCGAGTAACTTCAGAGCTCAAATTGCTTTCGCGATCTGTATAAGCCTTAACTAAATCTTCTAGAACACGATGCTTTAGTAAATCAGCATCGAGCCCCGCACGACCACCAAGTTCGGCATCAAGATCGGCTGGGTTAAATGAGATCGGATAAATAACCTTTAGGTAGTTCCAGAGAGTCTCAAGATCCCAATCTTCAGCGTAGCCCGAAGCGGTTGCAGCATCGACGTAAGCTGCCAAAGTATCTTGCATGAATTCGATGACTTGTTCCTTTAAATCTTTACCTTCGAGAACTAAACGACGCTCGCCATAAATTACTTCACGTTGGCGATTCATTACATCGTCATACTTCAAAACATTCTTACGGATTTCAAAGTTTTGCGCTTCTACTTGGGTCTGAGCCGAACGAATTGCATTGCTGACCATCTTTGATTCAATTGGTTCATCTTCAGGAATTCCTGCGGCAGATAGAACGCGCTCAACGATGCCAGAATTAAACCGGCGCATTAAGTCATCTTGAAGTGAAAGGTAGAAACGTGATTCTCCAGGATCGCCTTGACGACCAGAACGACCGCGCAGCTGATTATCAATACGTCGAGATTCATGGCGTTCGGTACCAAGAACATAAAGACCACCCAATGCGATAACTTCTTCGTGTTCTTTTGCCACAGCTGCTTTCTGGCGAGCAATCTCAGTTGGCCAAGCCGCTTCGTATTCAGTTGCATTATCAACTGGCGAAATTCCGCGACGTTGTAACTCGAAATCTGCCATGAATTCTGGATTACCACCAAGCATGATGTCAGTACCACGACCGGCCATGTTGGTTGCAACTGTGACTGCGCCTTTAATACCGGCACGAGCAATAATTGTTGCTTCACGTTCGTGATGCTTTGCATTTAATACTTCGTGTGGAACACCTGACTTGCGCAGGATCGCCGATAATTCCTCTGATTTTTCAACACTGACGGTACCAACCAAAACAGGCTGACCTTTGCGATGGCGCTCAACAATGTCTTTTGCAACTGCGCTGAATTTGCCTAGTTCAGACTTGTAAACCAGATCTGCTTGATCGATACGGACCATTCCACGGTTTGTAGGAATAGGTACAACGCCAAGCTTGTAAATCTGATGAAATTCAGAAGCTTCGGTCATTGCGGTACCAGTCATGCCGGAAATCGTTTTATAAAGGCGGAAATAGTTCTGAAGCGTAATTGTTGCCAAGGTCTGGTTTTCATCCTTGATCTCGATGCGTTCCTTAGCTTCAAGGGCCTGGTGCAGACCTTCGCTATAGCGACGACCGGCTAACATGCGGCCTGTGTGCTCATCAACAATTAATAACTCGCCATTCATAACTACATAATCTTTATCACGCTTGAAAAGCTCTTTAGCGCGCACTGCATTATTTAAGTAGCCAATCATGGGGGTATTAACTGCTTCGTAAAGATTTTCAATCTCAAGAATCTGTTCTACGCGTGTAACACCCTCTTCAAGGATGCCCACGGTTTTCTTCTTCTCATCGATCTCGTAGTGAACATCGCGCTCTAGTTTCAAAACAATATTTGCGAACTCGACATACCATTTGGTCGCTTTATCGGCTGGTCCAGAAATAATAAGCGGAGTACGGGCTTCATCAATTAAAATTGAGTCAACCTCGTCAACTACGGCAAAGAAATGTTCACGTTGTACGCAATCATCAAGTGACCAAGCCATATTGTCGCGTAAGTAATCAAAACCAAATTCATTATTTGTGCCGTAAGTAATATCGCAGCCATAAGCATCGCGACGTTCTGTCGGAGTCATGTTATTTAGAATTACACCGACTGTTAATCCTAGAAACCGGTGGATACGTCCCATCCATTCGCTATCGCGCTCGGCGAGATAGTCGTTAACAGTTACAACGTGAACACCTTTGCCGGCAATCGCATTTAAATATGAAGGAAGAGTTGCAACGAGAGTCTTTCCTTCACCTGTGCGCATTTCAGCAATATTTCCAAGGTGAAGCGCTGCTCCACCCATCAACTGCACGTCGTAATGACGTTGTCCTAAAGTGCGCTTTGCGGCTTCACGGACTGTGGCAAATGCCTCTGGCAATAAATCATCAAGTGATTCACCTTTGGCATAACGAGCTTTAAATTCATCGGTCTTGGCACGAAGTTCTTCATCAGAAAGGGCAACCGTGGCCGCCTCGAATGAGTTAACTTTGACAACGGTCTTGCTCAACTCTTTTAGGATGCGGCCTTCGCCGGCGCGCATAATCCGATCGAGAATTGCAGGCATTTAGCCACCCTGACCTTTCAAAGTTACTTTTGCTGGCAATATTCAAACCATCTATCAAGCTGGTGCCAACTTGCGAGATAACTCCCCAATCTTAGGGGTTATTCACGCCTGCGCAGCGCCATACAAGCGGTCGCTGCCGCCTGCACCTTAAAGCCGCCCCTAGTTAAGGCTCGGTTTGCCTCATTGATAGTGGCTCCGGTGGTTACCAGATCATCCAAAATAACCACTTTCTCACCTGAATAATTCCCAAGGAATTCAGGTTTTATCGACAGCGCCATTGCCAGATTTTCACGTCGGCCTGCAATATTCAATTTACTTTGATCACGAATCACTCTTTGATGTTCAAGCAAAGGCAAAACTCCTACCCCCATGTCCTTGGCGACCGAGATTGCCAATTCGTTAATGAAATCTCGCCCACGACGTCGATTAGAAGCTAGCCGAGATGGAATAGGGACTAAGGCACAACTGGAATATTTCTGAAATAGTTCCAAGAGAGATGACCTCATGGCTTGACGTACTAATTGGTCTGCTGATTTTATGCTTTGTTCTTTAGCCGCTAACAATATATTTTTTGCAACCGGTGAATAAGCAATTGCAGAATAAACGGATAAGTTAAAAATTCTACTTTGATAGCGATGTGGGTTCCAGAGTCTGCGACATTTTGAACAGATTGAATAACCTAGTTCACGACAACCAAAACATCTGATTGGAAATAGTAGATACTTCAAATCCGAGATCAATTCCATGGTCGAAGGTTAAACTTGACTGTCTAATAGAACTGGCCAAAAATAATTAGATGTGGTTAACCTTTAAGTGAAATTAAGCGAGAATTCAATTGATCGCCTGCTCGACGTGGCAGATATAGAACAAAATGCGTACCTTTACCAAGTTCACCCCATGCTTCGAGTTCACCGTTATGCAGACGAGCATCTTCAAGGGCAATTGATAAACCTAAACCAGTTCCGCCACGAGTACGGGCACGAGATGGATCAGCTCTCCAGAATCGATCGAAAACGCGATTGAGCAACCTTGGCTCAATTCCAACCCCGTAATCACGAACTCCAATAGCAATATCTTCAGGTGAAGCCATTATGCGCACTTCGACAGGCTTGCTTTCAGCGTGATCTATGGCGTTACTCAATAGATTTCGAATCACACGTTCAACGCGGCGAATATCACCAGTTATTAAAACCGAATCACGAGGGCGATTTAGATTTATTTCAATTCCATTTTCTTTAGCAACTAGCAACAGGTCTGCAATGCAGCGCTCTAGGGAGCCACAGATATCGAATTCGACAGCCTCCAACACAGCTACTTCGGCATCAAATCGGCTAATTTCAAGTAAGTCTTCGAGCAACCGTTCAAAACGATCAATCTGTCCGATCAATAACTCAGAGCTGCGAGCAATCAAGGGGTCAAAACTCTCGCGTGCATTGTGAATTACTTCAGATGCCATACGTAGCGTTGTTAATGGAGTGCGTAATTCATGCGAGACATCAGACACAAAGCGCTGTTGCACGCGTGACAAATTCTCAAGTCGGGCAATCTGTTTCTGTAATGATTCAGCCATCTCATTGAAGGCATTTCCGAGGCTGGCAAATTCATCATTGCTCTTGACCTGCATGCGTTGGCTAAAATCGCCTTCAGTGAATTGTTGAGAAATTCGCACTGCATCGCGAACTGGCTTTACGACTTGTCGAACCACAATCCAAATAATCAGCGCAATTAAAAGAATTAGAGCTAAGCCAGTTAAATAAAGGGAATTGCTAATTAAAGAAAGAGTTGCCGCTTGATCTGCCAGACTATATAGAACATACATCTCATAATCACCATCGTTGGGAATGCTAATTCGTTGTCCTACCGCAAATCCATTGACTGAAATTGCTCCGGCATAATCAATTTGCACATATGAAGACTCTAAGTTGTCTGAGTTACGTACTTTTTTTCGTAGAGATTCTGGGATCGAACTATTTGCAACTAAGTTAGAGCTAATCTCGTAGTTTGTTTTACCAAAGGCAGATCCAGGTACTTGCAGAATTACCACTTCACGACCACTCTCATTAGAACCCACAGTGGTAGCAGATGTAATGACGGCACTGAAAATGTCTCGAACTGAGTCGGTCGGATTTCCAGATGCGATAGCTAAGCGATATTGAGCGCTAAAAATGGTAGAGCGAGCTTCGATGATCGCCGTATCTATATTTACTTGCTTGATACCAGCTGAAAGCCTGGAATAAAGTGTCGAAGCAGTAATGGATATAACAACCATCGACAGAAAGATCGTAGAAACAACTACCCGCAGAGCTAAAGAATGTGCTTTATGAGCACCACCAGATCGCATTTACTGGCCGCCGGCTTTGTAACCAACACCTCGCACGGTTACGACAATTTCAGGATGTTCTGGATCATGTTCAACTTTTGCGCGAAGACGTTGTACGTGAACGTTTACTAGACGGGTATCTGTTGAATGGCGATATCCCCAAACTTCACTAAGAAGCGCATCACGTGAAAAGACTCGACCAGGTTCGCGTGCTAAAGCAACTAGCAGATCGAATTCGAGGCGAGTCAACGCAATTTGTTTTCCGGCACGAGATACCTGATGTGCAACTACATCTATAACTAAATCAGCAATAGTTAACAGTCCAGAAATATCAGTGTTTGTGCGACGCAAACGGGTGCGGATTCGAGCAATTAATTCAGATGGATGTTTAAATGGTTTGACCATGTAATCATCGGCGCCTGCCTCGAGCCCGCGAACCACATCATGGGTGTCGCCTTTGGCAGAAAGCATCACGATTGGCACCATAGATTCTGCGCGAATCAATTTACATACTTCGATGCCATCTAAACCTGGCAACATCACATCTAGCAAAACTAAATCTGGTGGATTATTACGGAAGACATCGAGCACTTCATCACCGCGACTTACTAGATCCACGTCGATGCCGGCACCGGTTAATACAATGCCGAGCATCTCCGCAAGATCCTGGTCGTCATCGACGACCATTACTAAAGTCATTTAGCTTCCGTGTTCCCAAGAGTTTAAGTACAAGTCTTGTGCTGGAGTAAGAACGTCGATCTTGCCACCCATGCTGCTTAGTTTAAGGCTGGCAACTTCTTTGTCTATATAGGTAGGAACGTTATGAATTCCAGCTGCAAGGTTCTTAGCCTCTTTTACGAGATATTCAGCAGTTAACGCTTGATCTGAGAATGACATATCCATTACTGAAGCAGGGTGGCCTTCGGCAGCCCCTAGGTTTACCAAACGACCTTCAGCAATCAAAAGCAAGCGACGTCCGTCAGCCATTACATACTCATCGGTTTGATGACGCATCTTGGCATTCTTGCTCTTAGCGTTCTTCTCTAGCCAAGCTACATCGATTTCAATATCGAAGTGACCTGAGTTAGCCATAATTGCGCCATCTTTCATGACTGCAAAGTGCTCATCGCGTAGAACATCGCGGTTACCGGTTACGGTGATGAAAACATCGCCAACCTTTGCTGCATCAGGCATCGGCATTACGCGGAATCCTTGCATCATGGCATCAAGTGCTTTAGTTGGGTCGATTTCGGTAACAATTACATCTGCGCCCATACCTTTGGCACGTTCTGCAACACCTTTTCCGCAATAACCGAATCCAGCTACAACTACGACGCGACCGGCAAGTAGGTAGTTTGTTGCACGGAAAACTGCATCGAGTGTCGATTGTCCGGTTCCGTAGCGGTTATCAAACATATGCTTTGTGTCGGTGTCATTAACAGCGATCATTGGGAACTTCAAGGCACCATCTTTAGCCATCTGAGTTAAGCGAATTACGCCAGTTGTGGTTTCTTCGCAACCACCGGCAACATTTGGAATTAATTCTTGGCGAGTTGTATGCAAAACATTTACTAGATCACAAC
The DNA here is from genome assembly GCA_947463725.1 of Actinomycetota bacterium. GTDB lineage: Bacteria > Actinomycetota > Actinomycetes > Nanopelagicales > Nanopelagicaceae > Planktophila. Next base: position 54,975 of record CANHRM010000004.1, read on the forward strand.
CATCATCGAAAACTTGGTGTGGTTCGATATCAAGTGCTGCGTTTAGATGTGAGTAATAACCATCGCGATCAACAGCATTCTTTGCGAAAACACTAATGCCGTATTCATGCACAAGGGCTGCTGCAGTGTCGTCTTGAGTTGAAAGTGGATTAGATGCGCAAAGTGCAATATCTGCGCCACCTGCCTTGAGGACTCGCATCAAGTTGGCAGTTTCAGTAGTCACATGCATGCAGGCAGCAATACGAATGCCAGCAAATGGTTGTGACTTTTCAAATCGTTCACGGATTTGAGCTAGAACAGGCATATTGCGTTCGGCCCATTCGATTCGCTTACGGCCTTGCTCGGCTAGCGAAGCATCGGCAATGTCATTGCGAGGTACGGTTTTTGTTACAGGTGCGTTCACGGTGAAACTCCTAAATTAAGAGAGAAAATGGTCAATTAGGCAGGACCCCGCCAGAGGGCAAGAGTATCGGCAATGCCCAGTTGAGTTCTACTTAGCCGCAGCGATTAAGCGTTAATTAGCGCCAATAGCTCGTCACGATGGGCCGCCATATTTGCAGCCGTATCAGCTTCTACATTTAACCGCAGCAATGGTTCGGTATTCGAGGCACGCACGTTAAACCACCAAGTCGATGTAGAAACAGTTAAACCATCTAGTTCATCGATACTAAATTCAGGTAGTGCTTGATATTTTTCTCGGATTGCTTTAATAACCCCGGCAGAATCTGCCACTTTAGAATTAACTTCACCGCTTGCAACATATCTTTTAAATGGCGCGAGTAGTTGCGAAATAGTTTGGTCTGACTCACCAAGAGCAGCCAATGCATGCAGCGCAGCCAATGCACCAGAATCAGCTCGCCAGAAATCTTTAAAGTAAAAGTGACCAGAGTGCTCGCCTCCAAAAATTGCACCAGTCTCTGCCATTAAAGCTTTTATGTATGAGTGCCCTACTCGTGATCTAACTGGTACTCCACCTAGTTCATTAATTACTTCAACGACTGTTCGCGAAGAAATCAGACTATGAATTATGGTAGCTCCTGGATGTTTAGCTAGTTCGCGACTAGCAATTAATGAAGTGACCAAAGAAGGATCAACCGTTTCGCCATTTTCATCTACTAAGAAACAGCGATCAGCATCGCCATCAAAAGCAAGTCCAATATCAGCTTTATGTTTTAGAACTGCTTTCTGAAGATCTTGTAAATTTGCTGGATCAATTGGATTAGCTTCATGGTTAGGAAAGTTTCCATCGAGCTCAAAGTAAAGCGGAATAATCTCAGCGCCTAACCGTTCAAAAATCGCTGGAGCGGTAAACCCAGCCATGCCATTACCTGCATCAATAACTATCTTTAGCGGACGATTACCTTTAAACGAAACTAGCTTATGAAGATGATCGGCATATGCTTCAAGTAAGTCTTCGGTAGTTTCAACGCCAACTGGGCGCATTGCAAGTGGCGTGCCTTCGCGAACATAATTCTCGATTGTTTGCAGACCAGTCTCTTTACCAATTGGACGGGCACCGCTAAAACATAACTTTATGCCGTTGTAAGCAGCCGGATTATGGCTGGCAGTAAACATGGCGCCTGGCAAATTCTTTGAACCGGCCGCGAAATAAAGCATGTCTGTCGATGCTAAACCTATGCGAATTACATTTGTACCATTGCTAGTAACGCCAGCTGAGAAAGCATCTGCGAGTTCAGGTGAAGAAGGACGCATGTCTTCACCGATTATTACGGTGCTAGGTTCGCGTTCAATCTCAAGAAATCTAGCAAATGCTAATCCGACTGCAAAAGCAAAATCTGTTGAAAGCTCACCATCGACTAAACCGCGAATGTCATACGCTTTAAAAATATCAGGGATTTTTTCGCTCATGACAAACTCGATCAATTACTTATTTGGTACGGCTCGAAGATGACCTCGTCTACCGATATGTTCGGTACTCGCTGCCAAACTTGCAGCAGTTGAAGTATTTTCAGTAATCGGGGTTGAGGCTACTTCGCGAACTGCATCCGCAATTGCCATCAAATCATCGTTAGACGGACCGCTCTGGTTATCTGTAATTTGTGCGCGAATTACTTCCCAGCCATTTGGAACCGTTAAACGTTCAGCATGAATTTCACAGAGATCATAAGCGTGTGGTTCGGAATAAGTTGCCAGTGGACCAACTACTGCAGTTGATTCGGCATAAATGTAGGTCAGGGTCATGGTTGCCATGCGACGGCAACTGGCGCGAGAACACGCACGACCTACTTTTAGCGAACTCATATGACTCAGATTAGTGGGCAGCTCAGTAAAACTTGGGATTTTTATGGATTTAAAACCCGAATGTTTGAGGATGGAATTGCCACTTTTGTTAGTTCAGCACCCGAAGTAATTGGGAAGAAGGCATACCCACTCTTAGCCGCTATCAACGCACCTGCGTAGTTATCGACACCGGCACGAAGCACTGTGACCGCGATTGCATTATTGGGCACTTGCCAACTTACTAAATCAGAGCCAGTAATGCTTTGTTCCTTAACTTTGCCAGATGAGTACTCGACTTTGAGATCAACTGCGATCACATCGCCGGCAAAGATAATTTTTGGCGAAATTCCACCTAGGGCAATCTGTAACGGAGTCAGTGCGGGCGAAGGCGTGCTCCAGACGAAGTCGCTTTTCCCGTTCGAGGTGGCACGAGATCGAATTGCTGCTACCAAAGGCTGATCTGAGGTCAACTTAATCGCGAATGACCCTTTGGACACCTCTGGCGTTAGCTTTAATTCCACAACTTTTCCACTGGCCAATTTACGTTCGTTAAAGCCGATTGGAATAAATCGCCCGTTGCTCGAGAGTAGTTCAAGTGTGAAATTTGCATCTGCCACTCCTGGCACAAATAATCGTAGGTAATGCGTTGGCGATTTCTTTTTAACTAATTGTTGCGGGATGCCAGTTATCACGAATTTCTTGGCTGGTGCCAAAATTGCATTTACTGAATCTCCGCCCAACTTTTTCAAACCTTTAACCCGCTCATCAACTAAGAAGCTATTAACGCGGCCAGATCTAGCAACTACTTTAACTACGATACTGGAGTCCCCCGGTGCCAGTGAATCTAGTTTTACAGTTGCACTTGAGTTCGCTTTTAAGGAAATAGTTTTCATTGCTTGTTCGCCATTTTCACTCCATGTGTATATATCTGCAATCGAAACGCTAAGCCCACTATTAACCAAATAAATAGCGCCCTTACTACTCACATCTGAAGTTCCACCGACAAACCATTGTGAAGTAGCTGGGGCTGTACATATAACAGAGCCAGCCCAAACGCCGGAACGACTCTGAAAGCTAACTGGAGTAAGACCTTCAGATTGCAACAAGATTGGATCACTAATACTTGAATAACGAAGTGCTTTGATATTTATTAACTTTGTGCTTTTGTTTCCAATTCGATAAAACGGTGTCTTCTTTGAAAGTACTGAGGTGACAGTTGTTACGCCAGCTGGATTAGGCGGGCAAACGACAGCAGGGTAAGACTTGGAATATTGACGAGCGCCAGTGTTGGCATCAAACAAATTGGTAGCTAACAAGACCGCAGTAATTAACCCAACTAAGATCGCGCCTTTCTTAAACTTCATGAGAGCTCCATCTCTGAGATCTCGCGCTTACGTCGTCCAGCAGGTAGCGCCAAAATAATTAGAATTACCCAGCTAATAAACTGCAGACTAAGAGCGCCACGGCGCAAAGTTCCATCATGAATCAAGGTGAATTCACCTGCTTCAAGCACTTTAAATTGCGGCAGTCCTGATTCATTCTCGGTGCGCTCTAGTTTCAAGCCATTCTGCAGAATTTGCCAGCCCAGATCGTAATTTTCAGTCAACGTAATAATTCCTGGTCCGGGAACATTTGTCGTAACTCCAATACCGCCGCTAGCAAGCAACGTGACTTCACCCTTAATATTTGTAAAGACTAAGCGACCAGTTGGATCACTAACTTTCCAAACTATGCCATCTGAGGTGGCTGAAGTGCGTGCAAACCCACCAAGGGCATCAATTGTTCGCACTATATCTTTATCAATCGGATTCTTTGCAAAAAGATATTTGATTCCGAAATCTGCAAAAGTTTTACTGGTTGTCAAACCACTTCCATCAGCGAGTTCGATCACAGCTTTTGCGATCGCAGGATCTTGAATCGGGGCGACATCGGGTTCGCCAATAGCAATGTCTGATCCGCGTGAGATATAGAAAGCAAGTGAAGTCAGATTTCGATTAGTGATTTCACGAAGAACAAGAGTCTTTGCATCCGACTCAACACCTAAGTACTCCGGCAGAATATTGACGCTTTTAGTGTGAACTGGCGAAGACGAAGCTTGAGAAATATTCCAGGAAAGCGCAGTTGCCGAATACCCCACAGTGATAAGTAATAAACAGGCAGATAAAATATGGCGATAATTAATATTTGTCGCGATCAAGTAATCTCGTAAGTCATTGAGAATAATAGTGCCAACTGTTACGGCTGCTAAAGTTGCAATTGCTAAGAAAACACCGACCCAAAGTTGGGTGGGAGCAATTGTTCCGTTACCAGTAATTGAAAGAGCGCTTAAAACAACTGAGAGCAGCAAGAATGTAAGTCCCATTTTTGCGACTTGGCGCATTTGAGTGCTCGCAAAATAGGCAACAAACAAAACTAAAGTAAGTGGGCTGATGGCCCACCAAGGTAGCGCGCCTGGTCCGCCTGGATTTCCAAGGAATGCAAGATTCGGCCCACCGCCACTTAACAAAATACCTGGCTCGTAAAGGAAGCGATTTGGATCAATTATCGCAACCAAAGACCAAGGAGCAGTCACGATCAAAGGCGTAATTAACAGGGCTATCCGTCGCTTTAGCTTCTGATCAAAGCGCTCTTTATTTAGATCTACGTTAAAGATTCGGATATCAAGCCCTACTCCGTAAGCAGTAATAACTAATAGAGCAAGCCATACCATCAAGGTAAATGAGGTCGCAATTGAAATTATTAGGGCAACTCCAAATATTCGACGCCAAGAAATTCTTTCAAAATTATCAAGTGACGGAATATTTACAACGATCCAGGGCAAGAGAATCAGCAGAATTAAAGTCCCTAATCGTCCAGTATTTACGCTTGCGATTGCTACTGGGCTGATCGCATAGAGCATGCTGGCCGTTACTCGTAACCAGGCATTCGAAGTAACTATTCTTAAGAACTTATATGCCGAGATTGCCATAAGCGCTGGTGCCAGAAAAATTAGGGTTGCGATTAGCACAGCCGGCTTGCCAAAAAAGAAAATCGACAAGATTGAGAGAAGGGCAACCCAAGGAGGTGTTGGCGTTGAACTTCCCATTCCGATTTGATGCCAAGATTCAATATAGCTGCGCCAAAGTGAGCTAGTGCCATGTGGAGTGGTTGCTAATGCGCCGCCAATTAAGGAACCAAAGCGCGATCTTGAGGATAGCAAGATAAAGATAAATAGCGAGATGCCTAAAACAACCTGTGGGCGCTTAAACACACTTGCCCAATTAACTACTTTTGTTGGGGTTAGTAAATCGGCATCTTCATTAAACTCTTCATCAATATCGTTATCAGTTGGTAGCTTTGCAAAAATTCGATCTCGCACTGACTCTAAAAAATTATTCATCCCGTTTCGATATTGAGTTAATCGAGGCGGAATGTAATCAGCAATTACCCGAGGTGGTAATAAGCGATGAATTCGGCGCTCTTTGCGCGCGGCTCGTAGAATCGCGGGACGAAAAACTAATGATGCGATGGCCAGGATTTCATCGCTGGCATAGCCAGGTAATTTTGCAATTAGATAACCAATAGATCTAATGGCTGCGCCAGCAATTAACTGCAGTATTAACCAGGGTAAGAGCCAAACTGATGAATTTGCTAGTAAAACATAGGCTGAGTTGCGGCGATCTAAGAGCAACGGACGATGCAGAAATGCGCCTTCTACATCTACTGATCTACGTTCTGATGCAGCAGCTTGGGCGTGAAATGCCACAGAATCTGTAACCACAATAATTGAATAGCCGGCCATGCGAATTCGCCAACCGAAATCAACATCATCACGGAAAAGAGCTAGCTGCGGATCGTAGCCACCTAGTTCTTCAAAAACATCTCTTCGAATTAGAGCGCCGGCAGTGCTAACTGATAGAACATCACGAACTCCATCATGCTGACCCTGGTCATACTCTTGTGTTTCCATGCCAGTCCAGCGAGCTCCGTTATTGGTGATGCTAACGCCAACTTCAAGTAAGTGCGAGCGATCATGCCAGCCCAATAGTTTTGGTCCAGCCATAGCAACATTAGGACGATCAACAAGTTCTGCTAATAATTTCTCTAGCGCATCAGATTTAGGCGCACAATCATCGTGGATAACCCAAATCCATTCATTACGTTCATCATTTGATTTAGGAAATTTCTCAACAGCACGATAAACCGCATCACCAAATCCAGCATCACGAGGCATTGCGAGAACTGGAATTTTTGCAGCCTTTAAAAGCGCTGCTGACTTATCTTTTGAACCGGTATCAACTGCAACAATTTGATTTAATCTACGCGTTTGTGAAGATAGCGCAGCTACTACTTCAGGTAACCAAATTGCACCATCATGAGAAACAATTACAGCTGTGACATGAAACGGATCAGTAATTTTCGTCGTCGCCATAATGTGTGGTGGCGTTTCTAATTGGTTTCCTAATTAATCGAAATGAATCGATTAAGCAGGTCGACGCTTAAGTCGACGTCGCTCTCGCTCGGAGAGTCCGCCCCAAATTCCAAATCGCTCATCGTGTGCAAGAGCGTATTCGAGACATTCAGAGCGAACATCACAGGAAAGACAAACTCGCTTTGCTTCGCGAGTAGAGCCGCCCTTTTCTGGAAAAAATGCTTCGGGATCTGTTTGTGCACAAAGTGCACGTTCTTGCCAGGAAAGCTCAACGCTCTCGCCACTGGCTAGTTGAATTACGGGACCTGAGGAGGAAGGGTTTTGTGCGGGACGAATCGGCATTAATAACTCTCCACATAAATAGTGGCCCCGCCCTGACGGCGTGTGGCCTTCTCTTAGGTGAATTACACGCGTGTAAGTCAGTTAAGTCAAGCCCATCAAGGGTAAAAAAGGGCAAATAGGACGATAATTAAGCGTAAAAACTCAAGTAGTAGTTGAGAGTTTTAAAGCTTTAAATCAATTATTTCGCCGTCGGCAAGATAGGCACCTTTGGCACTGGTCGCTTTGGACACTGTTGTATTTGATTCGACAAAAACATTTTCTAATTTTGATCCGTCAGAAATTGTTACGCCATCTCTAATAATCGAGGAGATAACTTCGACGTTAGCGCCAATAGTTACATTATTTCCAATAGCACTCGCGCCACTGATTTTCGCGCTTTCAGATATTTTTGAGTTCTCACCAACAATATATTCATGATTACCTACATAATCTTGTGAACCTTTTAGTAAGGATTTTGGAGTTCCCATATCTAACCAATACGAATTATCTACAAATGATTGAATAACATTTCCGGCTTTGAGTAGCTCAGGAAATATTTCGCGTTCTACGCTAACAACTTTGCCTAGTTCTATGTCCTTTATGACTTGTGGGTTAAAAACATAGCAACCAGCATTAATAGTATTCGTGATTGGGTTATCCATTTTTTCTAGGAAGTCCGTAACTTGACCGTTTTCGTCAAATGGCACACAACCATATGGACGAGCATCTTCGACGGTAACCAAATGCAAAGTAACTGAAGCTGCTGCAGATTGATGCAACTCAATTTGTGCGGTCAAATTATGTCGGCTTAGAACATCTCCATTAAAAACCACAATAGGTTCATGGTCAGATATTTCAGCCAAGATTAATTCGGCGGCATTTCTAATAGCACCACCAGTTCCAAGCGGTTCAGTTTCTAAAGCGTATTTAAGTTCTATCCCCCATTTAGATCCATCGCCAAAATAGGGTACGAACGTTTCAGCTAAATAAGCAGTGGCCAGTACTACTTTCGTAATGCCGGCAGCTTTTGCAACAAGTAATTGATGTTCGGTCACTGGCAAATTTGCGATTGGTAACATCGGCTTTGGGGTTTTATTTGTGAGTGGCGATAACCGAGTGCCCAAGCCACCAACTAGAAGAATTCCGACTGCCATGACTAATCCTGAACGGCTGCAGTAATACGCTCTGCCGCTTGAGCTATCTGTAGATCTGTTGCCGTCATGGCAATACGGATATGTGACTTTCCTAGCTCGCCATAGAAATTTCCGGGCGTAGCCAGAATGCCCAGCTTGGCCAACCAAGAAACTGAATCCCAGTCACTTTCATTTCGAGTACACCATATGTAAAGACCAGCATTTGAATATTCGATTTCAAACCCAGCTGCTTTAAGGGCTGGTACTAATTTTGCTCGGCGAGCGTTGTATCGAGCGCGCTGTTCGGCAACATGGGTTTCATCGCTCAAGGCAATTGTCATCGCCTTTTGAATTGGTAACGGCACCATCATGCCTGCATGCTTACGGACTTCGCGGATACGAGCAATCAATTCTTTATCACCAATTAAGAAAGCTCCGCGATAGCCAGCCATCGAAGATCTCTTAGATAGCGAGTGAGCCGCCAGAATATTGCGGTTGTTGCCGTTGGTGTATTGCAAAATCGAAGTAGGAACTGCGCTATCACCAAATTCCAGATAACACTCATCGGAAACCAAGATTGAATCGTTGGCTCGCGCCCAATTGATAGCACTTAAATATTCTTCATCGCTATGAACTCGACCAGTTGGATTAGCAGGTGAATTAACCCAGGTTAAATCCGCTTGCGGCCATAGTTCTGGGCTGATTGCGACAGCAGCCTCGCTTGCACCCGCTAAAATCGCACCTACTCGATATGTTGGGTAAGCAATCTCTGGAAAGTTAACTGACTTAGATTGCAAGAGTGTTGGAAGCCAAGCCACTAATTCTTTCGAGCCAATTAACGGCAAGACATCAAATTCGCCAGTTGCCTTTAATTTACTTTTCGCCCAGTTAGTAATCGCAGCACGAAGTTCTGGCGTGCCAGCAGTTACTGGATAACTTGGCGAGTTGGAGCTCTCTCTAAGAACGGCTTGAATGAATTCTGGTGTCGAATCAACCGGGGTTCCTTGTGATAAATCAATGGCGCCGCCAGGGTGTTTACGTGCGATTTCGCCATAAGGAGCAAGTGCATCCCAAGGGAAATCTGGCAGCTTCAGTTGAGAACTTTTCTATTCGGGCTTTGCTGGCAGGGCTACTACTGATGCATGATCGGTATTGGTCTGGCCAACTTTGCTAGCACCGCCAGGGGAACCAATCTCAATGAAGAACTCAGTGTTGATCTTGCCGAACTCTTGCCACTTCGCAGGAACATCATCTTCATAATAGATGGCTTCAACTGGGCAAACTGGTTCGCAAGCGCCACAATCAACGCACTCATCTGGTTGGATATAAAGCATTCGAGAGCCTTCATAAATGCAATCAACCGGGCATTCTTCGATGCAAGACTTATCTTTAACATCAACACAAGGTTCGGCAATTATGTACGTCACGAAGAATCCTCCATCTGGGTAGCTACTGCGGTGAATTGTAATACCTACAGAGGTTTGAGTCGCCTTTTAACAACCGCGGCTCCGCTAACTCCTTTTGGAGAGGCATTTTTTGCTTAGACGATTATCGTTAAGCCATGGACACTCATCCGCTCCCACTTGAGCGCATTGGCCAACGGTTTTCGATTAGATTGCATGACCCTGAAGGCGGCTACCGAGATGTTGTGGGTCACTTAAAAACCGCTACTAGTTTAATTAATCGCAAGGGTCAGGAAATTTCCTTTGATCCGGCACAGATATTCGTCTGGCGCGAGATTGTCGAACTTCCAAGCCTTGCAGGCAAAGGTGCTCCGCTTACTCTTCGGGTGCTTGAGTTAGATCAGATCTGCAATTTAACTTGGCCAGCGACTGAAAGTGTTGAAAATTCGGGTTGGCTAATGCGCGCATCTGGTGGCGTGACTAATCGAGCTAATTCCGTTTTACCACTTGCCGCTAATCTCGAAGCTGGAACTTTAACAGATTTCACCGAAAAACTTGCAGCAACCCAAGACTTTTATCAAAAGCGAAATTTGCCCACAATTTTTCAACTGGCACTACCTACTTGGCAAGTGCTTTATGACAGATTATCTTCAATTGGCGCAGTTGAAAAAAATCGATCCAATACTATGGTGACTGACCTTGCTTCTGCTGAGCAATGGATTCCGGCTGGTTTTGAAATTGCACAATCAAGTGAATTAAGTAATGAGTGGTTGGAATTGCCCCCAATACCCGGAATCGAAAAAATACTATCGGGATGTGATGCAACATATTTAACGATACTTAAAAATGGCCAGACGATTGGAACTTGTCGCATTGCAATAGCCAAGGGCTGGTCTTCAATTACTCGAGTTTACGTTCATAAAGATTTTCGTGGGCAAGGTTTAGGAAAAGCTATTGTGTCAGCTGCCCTCCAGGCTAGCTTCGAACAAGGCGCCACCAAAGCAGTACTGCAAGTGGAAGCTAATAATGCGATCGCTATAGGAGTTTATGAATCTTTAGGATTTAATTTTCACCATGAGTACTCCTATTTGGAATTGAAGTAGCCATGCTCAAAATTTATGACACCCAAAGTCGTTCTACCAAAGAAGTAGTTAGCAGTGGTGATGAAGTCACAATTTATTGCTGTGGCCCTACTGTTTACCGCGATGCGCATGTTGGCAATCTACGAACATTTCTATTATCTGACTTGATTCGTAGAACTCTCGAAATACAAGGGAAAACCGTTAATTTAGTACAGAACATTACTGATGTTGGGCACATGGCTGAAGATGTAAACCCACAGGACAAAATGCTCGCTCAAGCAAAACTAGAGGCCATTGATCCATTTGAAATCGCCCGCAAATATGAGGCAAATTTTCATTTTGATCTAGCCTTGCTAAATATCAAACCGGCTCGACGTTATCCGCGGGCTAGCGAGTCAATTGAATTAATGCATAAGTTAATTTCTAAGTTGATTGAACTAAATCACGCTTATGTTGGATCTGATGGTTCGGTTTACTTCGCCGCCGAGAGTTTTCCCAGTTACGGCGCGATCAGCGGTAATCGATTAAAAGATTTAAAACCGGGTCATCGTTACGAATACACAGATGAGGGCGGAAAACGTTTCCATGCTGACTGGGCACTTTGGAAAGCAGCCGGTGATCGTACTGAGATGGTTTGGGAATCCCCTTGGGGCCTTGGTTTCCCAGGCTGGCACATCGAATGTTCGGCGATGTCCCTAGATTTTTTAGGTAATGAAATTGATATTCACGTAGGCGGAATTGACCTACGTTTTCCACATCATGAAAACGAACGGGCACAAACTAATTCAGTTACTGGACTTGAGTCGGTAAAACTTTGGGTGCACGGTGAACATTTGCTTTTTGAAGGTCGCAAGATGGCAAAGAGCAGTGGCAATGTGGTGTTACTAAAAGACCTATCCGAAAGAGGCTACGACCCTCTTTCCTTAAGATTTTGTTTGCTTGAGAATCGATACCGATCTCAGATGGATTTAACATGGGACTCGATAGCGGCTGCAAATACCACTTTGAAACGTTGGCGTCGAAATGGATTCGGGAAAGCTACTAATTACAAAGAAGATCAAGTGATTATTGAAGCTTTAAACAATGATCTTGATACTCCGAGAGTCATGCGGCGTTTGCGCAGTGTTGAGAAAGATCCCAACTTATCGGATGCTGAGAAAGCTGAGATTTTTTCCTTTGCAGACCAAGTTTTAGCTCTTGATTTAGGGCGAGATCTAACAGTGCCCGAACTACCTGCTGAGTTAGCTCGTTTGCTCGCCGACCGCGAAGTGGCGCGAAGTGCAAAAAATTGGAGTGAAAGTGATCGCTTACGAATTGCGCTAGAAAGTGCCGGATTGATTATTAATGACACTGCCGCTGGGCAAGAATGGGATTTACGTTAAATCGGTAAGAAGATTGCTAGTACCAAGGAAAAAGTTCCCAGTAATAAAAGTAATGAGCCAGCCAAATCACCTTGAATCAATAACTCACCACCAACACCGAGGGTTGCTCCTTGGACAACCACAACTAACCAAGTGGTCGCTGCGATTACTTTGAATTTTCTTAATCGCCAAGCACGCCCAGTTGCCCAAATTCCAACTACGGTCGCAACTAATCCAAGTATTAGTCCTAATGGAAATAACAATAGATGCAGCAAAGTAGCGCTTGCTCCAAGAAGAGCACCTACTACAACGGCATAAATTAATTTCATCAGTTATAAAACTATTCCTGCAAACAAATCTGTTTCTCGACCATCGCTATTAAATGGTTCGTGAGCATCACCTTTAACAAGTGAGTAGTACTCATGACCCCAAACCTGCAGTCCTAAATGGTTTGAGAGCGCAAAGAATGGACCATCTAATTCAATTTGAGTCGCATGCGCTGCCATTGCAGCCATTTTTGCATCTACATACTCATTGCCATCGACAACGGCAGTTACTAATTCATCTGCTTTGGCAAATGGTAAGTCATCAACACTTTCGGCACCGAAGAAAGATGAACCTACTTCTTTCATAGCTTCGATTCCGCCAGCTAATACCGACTTAGGCATGGCATTCCAATAGATTTTAGAAATTTGCCAATCGGTTGCTAGCTCAGCTGCTCGCATTGCCACTCTGTGAGCTTGGATGTGATCAGGGTGGCCATATCCACCAATTTCATCATAGGTAATCAAAATATGAGGCTTTAGCTCATGAATTATTTTGACCAACAAATTAGCAGCGGTATCAAGATCAGCTTGCCAAAAACAATCGGAGCGATTATTTGGCTCGGTACCCATCATGCCGCTATCACGGAACTTAGTTATTCCATCACCAAGAAAACGGTGATCGGTAATTCCTAGTGCTTTCATGGCATCAGCTAATTCAGTAACTCGATGATCGCCTAATTGGTCGGTCTCGTGCGCTGCGTAATGGGATAAAGCTGGAACTAAAACTTCACCTTCTTCACCGCGAGTGCAGGTAACTAAAGTTACTTTTGCACCGAGTGCTGCATACATTGCCATCGTTGCGCCATTGTTAATAGTTTCATCATCTGGATGGGCGTGAACTAAAAGTGCGCGATATCCCTGATATGGCTGACTCATTAATACACCGGAAGCGAAGTGTCGATCTGTTTGGCCCAAGCGATTACGCCACCACTCACATGAGTGGCATCAGCAAAGCCGGCGCCTTTTAAGATTGCTAAGCATTCAGCTGATCGCACGCCAGACTTGCAGTGCAAAATGATTGGCTTATCTTGCGGCAAATTGGTTAGTGCTGTGCCATCTAGGAAACCTTGCTTTGGAATTAAAGTGGATCCTGGAATTCGCACAATCTCGAATTCGCTCGGTTCGCGCACATCGATTAAGAAGAAGTTCTCACTCTTATCTATCTTGCTCTTTAGCTCAGAAACCGAGATGGTTGAGTCTTTAACAGCAACTTCAGCGGCATCGGATAAGACTCCACAGAACGCTTCATAATCTGGCAAGAGCGCTGTTTGGGTTGGTTGGTCTGAACAAATTGGGCAGTTTGGATCTTTACGAACTTTGATTTTGCGATAACTCATTTCGAGTCCGTCATAAATCATCAGTGAACCAATAAGTGGTTCGCCGATTCCAGTAATAACTTTGATTGCCTCAGTTGTTTGAATTGAACCAATTGATGCACAGAGCACACCAAGTACGCCGCCTTCAGCGCAGCTTGGAACCATTCCGGGTGGTGGTGGCTCTGGATAAAGGCAGCGATAGCAAGGACCATACTCGGCCCAGAACACACTTGCTTGTCCATCAAAACGATAGATCGAACCCCACACGTAAGGTTTTTTCAAAAGTACACAAGCATCATTTACTAAGTAACGAGTTGCGAAATTATCGGTTCCATCAACGATGATGTCGTACTGTGCAAAAATCTCCATCACATTTGAGTTATCGAGTCGAGTCTCATGCAAAATTACATTTACATATGGGTTGATCTCAGCAATTTTTTCTTGCGCACTCTTTGCTTTGCTCTTACCAATATCTGATTGGCCATGAATTATTTGGCGCTGTAAATTTGATTCATCAACTGTATCGAACTCAGCGATTCCAATTGTGCCGACGCCGGCCGCAGCTAAATACATAAGTGCCGGTGAACCTAAACCGCCAGCTCCAACACAGAGAACTTTGGCATTCATTAATCGCGCTTGGCCTGCCATCGCAAGGTCTGGAATGATTAAGTGACGGCTATAGCGACGAACTTCATCAACAGTTAGCGCACGGCCAGGTTCAACTAATGGTGGAATCTTCATCTCTATCGCCTTTTTAATGCTCAATTGGTAACTCGGTTACGGGGTCATTCTGCCGTAGAACGACACTTGGTTGCTAATTGCAATAGATTCGCGAAAAACATATAGGTGTAATTTCCTAGATTTGCCTCTAGCATTGGCTAAATGAGCACAACAGATGCACGTGATAATAAGTCGCGCTTACCTCGCGACGAGCGACGGGCGCTTTTGCTATCGGCAGCCCTTGAAGTCTTTACTGCTGCGGGTTACCACAGTGCAGCAATGGATGAAATTGCTGATCGAGCTGGCGTAAGCAAGCCAGTTCTCTACCAGCATTTTCCTTCAAAGCTTGAACTTTATTTAGCAGTACTCGATCTACATATTGATTCACTTGTTTTTCAGATCCAACGAGCAATCGCATCTAACACCGAAAATGCTGGTCGCGTTCGTGCGACAGTTGATGCCTACTTTGATTTTATTGAGAGTGAAGGCGAAGCATTCCGTTTACTTTTCGAAAGTGATATGAATGTCGAACCTGCCGTTCACGAGCGTTTGAATCGAATGACATATGACTGCGCAGCTGCAATTAGCGCCGTAATCTCAATCGAGACAGGTCTGCCACAAGAGGCATCGATGCTGCTCGGAGTTTCACTTATTGGATCAATTCAAGTGGGTGCACGACATTGGCTTGATCGAGATAGCAAATTATCGCGTGAGCAAGCGGCTCGATTAATCGAAAGCTTGATGTGGCGCGGAGTTTCCGGTTTCCCGTTAGGCAACAACTGAAGTAATCCCATAGGATTGCCCCATGGCTACAAAGAAAACTGAATCTGTCCAAAAATCAGAAGTCCGCATCGCTGTTGCAAATGTAAGCAGCGACCTCGCTTTCGAAAGCCCTGCTACCCCAGCCGAGATCTCAGCTGCAGTTAGCACAGCTATCAGCGGCGGAACTCCTCTTGTGTTAAAAGATGTCCGCGGCCGTACCATCATGGTGCCGGCCGATCGAATTGGTTTTGTAGAAATTGGCGAACAAACCGAGCGACGCGTCGGTTTTGGCTCCCTTTAACGTGTCTATAACTTTCGCTGATCTACCTTTACGTAAGTCCACAATTGATGCTCTTTATGCGCATGGATTTACTTCGCCGTTTCCAATTCAAGAAGCAGTTCTACCAATCGCACTCTCTGATGGCGATGTCATCGGTCAAGCTAAAACTGGTACCGGCAAGACCTTAGGTTTCGGTATTCCAATAATTGAGCGCATCATTGCCCCCCTTGATTCCGAGTGGGACGCCCTTGAATTTAAAGGTCAGCCGCAAGCGCTAGTTGTTGTACCTACGCGCGAACTTTGTGTTCAGGTAACTAAAGATATTGCTGAATTAGTTGGTAACCGTGGAATCCGTGTGCTTGCTGTTTATGGCGGCCGCGCTTTTGAGCCTCAGATAGAAGCACTTGAACAAGGTGTTGAAATTGTGGTTGGAACTCCTGGTCGACTCTTAGATCTTTACCGCCAAGGTCAACTAAAACTTAAAAACGTCTCTCGTTTAGTTCTAGATGAAGCCGATGAAATGTTAGACCTGGGCTTCTTGCCAGATGTCGAAAAGATTTTCACTAGTACTCCTAATCGTCAACAAACTATGTTGTTCTCAGCAACTATGCCTGGTGACATCATCGCTCTTGCTCGCCGCTTCATGAATCAGCCAGTACATATCCGTACCCAAGATAATGAAGATGAAGGCGCAGTAGTTTCTAAGATTGAACAACATGTGGTGCGCGCGCACGCTTTGGATAAAATTGAAATGTTAGCTCGTATTTTGCAGTCTGAAGGTCGCGGGCCAACAATTGTCTTTTGCCGTACCAAGCGCACTTGCCAGAAAACTGCCGATGATTTACTAGAACGCGGATTTAGATCAGACACTATTCACGGCGATCTTGGTCAAGGTGCTCGTGAAAAAGCACTTAATGACTTCAAAGCCGGCAAATCTGATGTACTAGTTGCAACCGATGTTGCTGCGCGCGGTATCGATATTGATGGCATTACGCACGTAGTTAATTACCAATGCCCCGAAGATGAGAAAACTTATGTGCACCGTATTGGGCGTACCGCTCGCGCTGGCGCCCACGGTATTTCAGTCACCTTTGTTGATTGGGATGAATTAGCTCGTTGGAAAATGATTGATACCGCATTAAATCTAAATCTAGGTGAGCCTGAAGAGACTTACTCTTCTTCTGACTCACTATTTTCTAAATTTAAGATTCCAGCGGGCTCTACTGGACGAATGAATGTGACTAAGAAAATAACCCCAGCTAAGAGTGTGCCGGCTACTGATCGGCCAAAAACTAAGAGCACACCAATCGCTGAGAAGCCAAAGACTGAACGAGTAAAGCGAGATCGCGTTCGAACAAAGCGAATTTCTGACTAAAAAATCTTTATTTCTTCTAGGATCGAATAAGTAGCGTCACGGTATTGCTGAGCCACATTACAATTTTTATCATCGGTTAACACGCTAATTGTTTTAGCTTCGGCAGTTAACACTTCGGCTGCTATTGAAATTTCTCCATCAATTAAATTCAACTCAGCTGAAATCAATGTAGCTAATTCAGAGCTATCTGCAGCGAAGAATGGCAGAGCTTTGCATGGCGCTGAAGTAATTTTCATTACCGCTAAGGCGCCTCGTAATGAGTGAATACTCTCTCGAACTGGCGAGATAACTAATTGTGCAGCTTTCAAAACTTGTTCTAACTCAGATGTAAATAATGGCGCTGAATCGATCAAGACTAAATCGTATTTCTCGGGAATTTCTGTGATCAAAGCAGCTAGCGAATCAGTTGCAGTATGAGGTCGTAAATCGAACCGTTCGCTGCAGTTAATGACATTCTCGCGAGTGCGTTCGTGGCCAAGTTTGAAAGTTAGTGCGCCGGAAGAATCTAAATCAATTAATAAAGTTTTCTTACCAAATTCAGCGCAAGCTACAGCCACAGCGTGTGCCAAAGTAGTTTTGCCTACGCCACCTGCAAAACTGGCAAATGCAACTATTGGAGTACTCATGCAGCATCTACTCCCCAACGTATTTTGGCTTCAATTAAAACAGGCGGTAGCAAGCCATCAAAAGGTAATACGAGCAAACTCTTGCGAAGCGCAATCATTGCAATATCAGTTGCTAAACCTTGGCCTGGCAGCGTTGGCCAACCGTAAAGCGAGCGAGCCCAATTCGGTAAAGCAGCGCCAGCTAACGCAGCAACTGAAGCCCAGGCAGGTGCTGCCGGTGTTGCAAAGCGCACCGCAGTTGGTAACGGTGGGATCGTTAAGAATAAAGCCGCACGCTTTGCATCATCACTTGCGCTTAACTCCGGTGCGATATCAACAAAATATTTCTTCATCTCGGAAACAGTTTTAGGAACTATGGCTTCATCGATGCCCACTGCTTGCGCGAACAGAACCATTTCGGCAACGTACTGATCACGCTCTGCTTCAGATAGCGTGAGCCCAGATCTAATTGCTACATCTAGAAATGAATCGACCATGGCCATATGAACCCAAAGTAAAAGTTTTGGATCATCAAGGCCAAGATGTGCATGAATTTTGCGCACTCGAGCAGTCAATTCGTTTGCCTCTGCTGGAGTTCCAAAAGTTACAACAGTTACATAATCACCGGTGCGCTGCAATCTGCCCCAAGCATCTTCGCGAAAGTTTGAATGCTCCGCAACACCAGCCATCGCTTGCGGATGAAGAGCTTGTTGAAATAGAGCGCGGATACCACCAATTAGCATCGCCGGATCAGAATGAATCTTCCAGGTAATTGAAGACGGTGCGAATAAACCTAACTCGACGGTACTCATTGCGCTATGAAAGCTCTAATCGCATCGACCAACATTTGAACTGAAATTGCAGCTAGCAAGAGACCGGCGATGCGGGCTACTAGATTTACACCTGATTCTTTAATAACTTTCAAAATCGTAGTTGAAGAAATAAGCACTAAAGCAATAACTACGTGAACCGCGAGTACCGCTGCAATTAAGCCAATTGCCTGACCAGTATTTTGAACTTGTTGCACGAAAATCATGGTGGCCACAATTGCACCTGGCCCAGCTAAGAGCGGAGTACCTAGAGGTACCAAAGCAACATTCTTATCGCGCGCTTCGTTAGAACCTGAATCTTTACCGGTTAATAACTCAAGTGAAACTAGCAATAGCAGAAGACCGCCAGCAGCCTGGAGGGAGGCAATTGAGATATGTAAGTAATCCAGAATTAACTGACCAAAGATGGCAAAGATTGAAATTACCAGGAGTGAAACACCAGCTGCTTGCACAGCTAATTTGCGTCGTTCCTTAGGTGTTCGATCGGCAACTAGACCAAGAAAGATCGGTGCCGCACCTGGTGGATCAAAAATTACAAATAGAGTTACAAAACTTTGGATTGCAAATGTAACTGCACTAACTTGTACAACATTCATGCGGTTACCACCCTTCGGGCATCAGCCATAGCTTCTAAGCGTTCCCATTCTGCTGGATCAGTCACGTTTTCGCCTAACGAATTTAACTTGCCAGTACCGTGGTAATCGCTCGAACCAGTCATAACTAGATCTAAATCACTTGCAATACTCAATAAACTTAAGCGTTCTTCATTGTTCTGATCACGATGATTAACCTCAATGCCATTTAACCCTGCTGCTTTAAGATCAACAAAATCTGAACTTTGTAATATTTGCCCACGCATTGAAGCAAACGGATGGGCAATTACTGCTACTCCCCCTGCGGCTCGAATCAATTTAATTGCATCTACTGGGGTTGGCGCTAAGTGAGCAACATAATATTTAGAATCATTATTGAGTAACTCCAGGAAACCCTCGTCACGAGTCTTAATTACTTTTTTGGTAACTAGCGCATCTGCTAAATGTGGTCGTCCCATGGTTGCGCCCACTGGCATTGCAGCTTCAACATCACTTATTGAGATATCTATGCCATCGGCTTGCATTAATTCAATCATTTTGCGCATACGAGGCAAACGTTCGTCGCGAGTATTTTCTAGAGCTTCTAGCAAAGCTGAATTAGCGCCATCAAAAAGTAAGCCAAGCATATGAACACTAATTCCCTCAGCTGTTAAACAAGAAATCTCAGCACCTAGAACTAATTTAAGATCACCTCGAAGAGTTTGAATCGCACTCGACCAACCTGCGATTGCATCATGATCGGTAATTGCCAATGTTTCTAGCCCTTGAGCTAGTGCCTTATTTACCAGTTGGGTTGGCGTATCCGTGCCATCGCTGACAGTGGTGTGAGTATGTAAATCAATCATTTGATTCGCGACCTCTTATAACTACCAAGGCGCATCCAACTAAAATTAAAAGAATGCCAGGAATGATTCCAACTGGTGGTTTCTGACCCATCCACCAAACTGCTAGCAACGAACTAACTGGAACTTCAAAGAAAACGATAAGTGAAACTATCGCTGGTGAAACTCGCTTCAAAGCTGAGTTAAACATCGTATGCCCTAAAATCTGAGCACCCGCGATTAACCCAATTAATATCCACCATTCGCGCGCCGAGTAATTGAAGATTTGATTTCCGCTAAGTAACGCAATTGGCAATGCAGTTATTGCACAAACAAAATAGCAAACCGTTGTATATGTCGTGGTCTCAAGAGTTCGTTGCGCGCGTGAACCAGCCATCATGTAAGCCGCAGCAAGTGCTGCTGAAATAAGCGCCGCAAGATCTCCCATAAAAGAACGAAAAGATATTTGTAGATCCACACCAGAAATTAGGAGCACTCCTAGAAAAGCAACACCCATGCCTAGCCAAGCTTTCGAAGGAACGTGTTGGCCAGATATTTTTACGAAAATAGCGGCAAATATTGGCTGCAGCGCAACAATTGCAGTTCCTGATGCAACGCTGGTGTAGCGCATTGCAAGAAAGAAGCCGCCAAAGTGCAAGGCGAGAATGAAGCCAGCAAAGGCTGACCACTTGATGCCGTTGCGATCACGATGATGTCTAATCGCAAATGGAGCAGTAAAAATTGAGCCACCCAGATTTCGCCAGAAAATCAGTACCCAGATCGGCATCGCACTCATAGCGATTAATGGCCCTGATGTACCGATGCCAAATATGCCTATGCCCATGCGAATCTGATCGCCACGGGCAGGCATTGTTGTGACGCTATCTCGGCTCATTGGCTAAAGGTAGCGCGCATGGCCCGCTATAAAGCAGTTACCCTTAGCCCATGAGCGGGAACACATTAAATCGAATCTTCCTCGCCCGATTAGCCGGAACTGCAGTATTTGACCCTAACG
>CANHRM010000005.1 GCA_947463725.1 Actinomycetota bacterium
CTGGCGGAAAGCTTGATGCAGTTGTATCAGCTAACGAAGGTCTTGGCTTAGCTGCAGTTGCTGTTCTTAAGAAGAACAAGCTAAACGGCAAGGTTTGCGTATCAGGTCAGGATGCAACAGCAGACGGACTTCGCGCGATCCTAACTGGTGACCTATCAAATACTGTTTACAAGGCCATCAAGGCTGAAGCAGAAGGCGCAGCAGCTCTAGCTATTGCACTTCTAAACGGTGAAGATGCAACAACAGCAACTGGTTCAGTAAACAACGGAACAATTGATGTTCCTTCAGTTCTACTAGTTCCAGTCGGTATCACAAAGGCAAACGTTAAGGACGTCATCACAGACGGCTTCCAGACACGTGAGGCAGTTTGTGCTGATATCGAAGACCTCTGCACAGCAAACGGAATCTAATTTCCGATCTGTAACGAGTTAAATTAAGTAAAGAGTTCGGCTCGGGGCCAAATGGTCTCGAGCCGAACTTTCTTAATTGTTAGTAAATGCGCAGATCAGGTTCCTTGTAATTTAGGTAAAGCAACA
This sequence comes from Actinomycetota bacterium, assembly GCA_947463725.1. GTDB lineage: Bacteria > Actinomycetota > Actinomycetes > Nanopelagicales > Nanopelagicaceae > Planktophila. The sequence continues at coordinate 537 of CANHRM010000005.1, forward strand.
CCAAACTAGTGACACTTCAGCAATTAGGTTTATAACTTGAACAGGAGCTTAAAGTGACCGAACCGATTCTCTCGCTTCGCGGAGTTAACAAATCTTTTGGTCCAGTACATGTTCTAAAGGATGTGAACCTAGATGTTCATCCCGGACAAGTAACCGCATTAGTTGGAGACAACGGAGCCGGCAAGAGCACGTTAATTAAGTGCATCGCCGGTATCTACACACCGGATCATGGTGAATTTAAATTTGATGGCAAAGTTGTAAACATTACTGGCCCTCGCGATGCAACTGCTTTAGGCATTGAAATTGTTTATCAAGATTTAGCACTCTGCGATAACTTAGACATTGTTCACAACATGTTCTTAGGCCGCGAAGTTAAAAAAGGTCCAGTGCTCGATGAATCAGCAATGGAATCACTTGCTCGCAAAACTCTTGATAGCTTGAGCGTGCGAACTGTTAAATCTATTCGCCAAACTGTGGCATCGCTTTCCGGCGGTCAGCGTCAAACTGTGGCTATTGCTAAAGCTGTTCTTTGGAATAGCAAGGTAGTAATCCTTGACGAACCAACTGCTGCTCTTGGTGTTGCCCAAACTGAACAAGTTTTGAATTTGGTACGCCGCTTAGCCGATAACGGACTTGGTGTGATTTTAATTAGCCACAACATCAATGACGTATTTGAAGTGGCCGACAACATCGCAGCGCTTTATCTCGGATCCATGGCGGCGCAAGTCGCTAAGAATGAGGTAATTCCAAGACAGGTAATTGAATTAATAACAACTGGCGCTTCTGCTGGTGTCGATAAGGCAGGAGTTAAGTAATGAGCACTTCTACCGCAGCCGTTGAAGTTCCAGATACATCACTAAAGAGCGCCGCACATGACTACTGGTCAAAGGTAAAAGCTGGCGATATTGGTGCACTGCCCGCGGTATTAGGCCTGCTGGTTCTTTGTATTGTTTTTGGTTCGATGTCGAGTGTTTTCTTAACTCCAGGCAACTTCGCTAATTTACTAACGCAGGCAGCTTCAGTAATTGTGATTGCCATGGGGCTAATTTTCGTACTCCTACTAGGCGAGATTGATTTATCTGCCGGTTACGCATCTGGTGTATGCGGAGCAGTACTGGTAATTCTGATTACCGATCACGGTCAACCTTGGTACATCGCACTCGCAGCCAGTATTGCAGTCGGCATGGCGATGGGATTTGGTTTAGGCACCTTGGTGGCCCGACTCGGAATTCCATCCTTCGTCGTAACTTTGGCTGCATTCTTGGGTTTCCAGGGAATCTTGCTGATTCTGGCTGGCGAAGGTGGAACTATTCGCGTTGATGATGAAACTGTTTTAGCAATTCAAAATAGCAATCTCTCACCAACGCTTAGTTGGGCTTTCTATATTGTTGCCTCAGTTGGCTATGTATTGCTTGGTTTAAGCCGTATTAATGCTCGTCGTAAAGCTGGCTTGAAAGCAGAGCTATTCAAGTTGTGGTTAATCAAAACAATTAGTTTGGTTGGAGTTTCAGGATTAGCGGTGTTTGCGCTTAATTTAGAACGCAGCAATAACCGTGAACTAGTTAGCCTCAAAGGTATTCCATATGTGGTTCCAGTAATTTTGGTATTACTAGTAATCGGAACTTTTGTACTTGGTCGTACAGCATTTGGTCGCCACATTTATGCAGTTGGTGGAAATGCCGAAGCTGCCCGTCGTGCCGGTATTAATGTAAAGAATATTCGCATTGCCGCCTTCGTTATTTGTTCAGCCTTATCTGCAATCGCCGGTTTGCTATTTGCTTCGCGACAAAACTCCATCTCACCAACAACTGGTGGCTCTTCAACTCTGCTCTATGCAGTCGGCGCCGCAGTTATTGGCGGCACCAGCTTGTTCGGTGGCAAAGGAAAGATGCGTGATGCGATTCTGGGTGGCCTAGTAGTTGCTGTTATTGATAACGGTATGGGTTTGCTTGGCTACGCAGCCGGCATCAAGTTCATTGTTACCGGTGCGGTGCTATTGGTTTCAGCTGGCGTTGATGCGATTTCTCGCCGAGGCAGTGCCGTTTAGCGCTAGCTAATTACTGCGAAGTAAATCTGGACTAGTTTTTACTTAGCACCCATTAAGTGCTCAAGTGCAAGTTGATCCAGTGCTTCGTAGTGATAGCCACGCTTGCCGGCTGTCTCTATATCTAGGAACTCATTGGCCAGATCGCGCCAAGTCTCACCAGGTGCAAAAGTAGGTTCTGCTAAGCCTGGAATATTTGATTCGGCCATCGCATTAATCACCCGTGGATCATTGCGGAACGCAAGTGCGCGTTCTTTAAGCATCAAATAAGTGCGCATGTTTGCGCTGGCTGATTCCCAAACACCCTTATCGCTTTCAGTACGAGCTGGCTTGTAATCAAAGTGCTTAGGGCCGCTGTATTCATAGCGTTCCAAGAGATCAACTAAGAAGAAGGCTGATTTTAAATCACCATGACCAAAAACTAAATCTTGATCGTACTTTGGACCATGCTGACCATTTAGATCAATATGGAATAACTTCTTGTGCCAAAGTGCTTGCGCAATTCCATGGACAAAGTTCAAACCAGCCATTTGCTCGTGGCCGACTTCTGGATTTAAGCCAACAAGTTCTGGGTGATCAAGTGAATTAATAAATGCTAATGCGTGACCAATTGTTGGCAAGAAAATATCACCACGAGGTTCATTTGGCTTTGGTTCGATTGCAAACTTGATGTTGTAACCATTATCTAAAACATATTGACCAAGGGTGTTAAATGCTTCGCGGAAACGATCTAGTGCAACGTAGGCATCTTTAGCACCATCGGATTCGGCGCCTTCGCGGCCACCCCAGGCAACGTAAATTTCTGCACCCAATTCAGCAGCTAGATCAATATTGCGCATTGTCTTCTTAATTGAATAGCGGCGAATATCGCGATCATTAGAAGTAAATGCACCATCTTTAAATACTGGGTGCGTAAATAGATTGGTAGTTGCCATTGGAACTTTCATTCCAGATGAAGCAAGTGCCACTTTAAAGCGATCAATGTGTGTTTGACGTTCAGAATCATCGCTGCCAAATGGAATTAAATCGTCATCATGGAAAGTCACACCGTAAGCACCACGCGCAGCGAGCTCATTGACTGTGCGAACCGGGTCAAGGGCATCGCGCGTCGCATCTCCAAAGGGATCTCGTGCTTGCCAGCCCACGGTCCAGAGACCGAAAGTGAATTTATCTGAGGGGGTTGGTGTTAAAGCCATGGTTTGACCCTTTCGTACGCGCTCGTTTGTAACTAAGCCGAACTTACCTCTAATCTTGCCCAGTATCTAGCGGACAGTATTTCAGGACATGAATCTGACCAGCACGGCTAGGTAAGCACTCTTAAGCGGGAGTGGTGAAATGGCAGACACGCAGGTCTTAGGAACCTGTGTCTTCGGACGTGCGGGTTCAAGTCCCGCCTCCCGCACACAGCATTTTTAATTTGGTATTCCCATTGTCTAATTAGCCAGATGTTCACTTAAACATAAGAAGTATCGAATCAAGTTTGGTTTAGCATTCAAACCATGAGCGATGAAAAAAAGCAGCCAACAGTTCTCTTTGTTTGTGTTCACAATGCTGGTCGATCACAAATGGCGGCAGGTTTCATGACTTCGCTATCTGGTGGAAAAGTTCGAGTTCTTTCAGCTGGTTCTGCTCCGAAAGAAACAATTAATCCAGTTGCGATTGAAGCAATGGCTGAACTTGGAATCGATATTGCTCATGAAGTTCCGAAAATTCTTACTACCGAATCTGTTCAAGAATCTGATGTGGTTATCACCATGGGATGCGGAGATACTTGTCCATTCTTCCCAGGTAAGCGTTACGAGGATTGGGTTCTCGAAGATCCCGCTGGTCAAGGTATTGAGCCGGTTCGAATTATCCGTGATGAAATCAAGCGTCGCGTTACTGAATTGCTAGCGGAGATTATCTAAATCAATCTATAGTTCAACTCTAAACCTTTATTCAGGAGAGTTGATATGAGCATTAAAGATATTGCTGCCGCTTTTCGCAAGAGCACTGAGGATTTCGAGAAATTAGTTGCCTCGATTGCGCCAGATCAATTAGATACCAAGCACCCTGAAGGATGGTCTGCGCGCCAAGTAATTCACCACATGGCAGATTCGGAAGCGCAGTCATATGCGCGTATTCGACGCTTGATTGCTGAGCCAGAAGGAACATCAATTCAAGGTTATGACGAAAATGCTTGGGGAGATTCAGCCGTTCTTGGTTATGCAACTTTGCCTATTGATTTCTCGGTAAAAGTATTTAGCTCAGTACGTGCCTCATCTCTAGTGATGATTGAGCGACTAACTGAAGCAGATCTAGCAAAATCTGGAGTTCACTCTGAAAGTGGTATCTACACAATAGAGAAATGGTGCCGCACCTACACAGCACATCCACTTGATCACATTGGCCAAATCGAAAAAGCGCTACGAGGAGAGAACTAAACCGCATAGGTTAAGTTTTAATCGATGCTCAAACAACTGAAAGATATTCGGGCGCACGATGGTTTCACTTCTTTAGCAATTTCACGTTTCATCTCAAACTTTGGAAATGGTTTATCCCCCATTGCACTTGCTTACGGAGTGTTAAGTATTCCGGGAGCCGACGGAAGTGATTTAAGTTTGGTAATGGCAGCACGATTTGTGCCACTGATTGCTTTCATGTTATTTGGTGGCGTAATTGGCGATCGTTTTAAACGAAATCGAATTGTAGGAATTACCGACATAGTGGGTTCATTCTTTGCTGCAGTAAGTGCAATTTCATTCATAGCTGGTTTTCCATCTATCTGGTTACTTGCATTAATGGGCGCGCTCTTTGGAGTATTAAATGCACTTTGGTGGCCGGCGATGTCTGGCGTATTGCCGGAAATTTTGCCTAAAGAAAAGTTGCAACATGGCAATGCCGTGATTGGCTTAATGACTAATATCGGATTCATTGCCGGAACTTTGCTAGGTGGAATAGTTGTTTCACTTTACGGATCTGGTTGGGCGCTACTAACCGATGCCATTACCTTCTTGATCGCAGGTGTTTTGGTCTTAAAAATTGATTTACCAGCGATGCCTACGCGCGAAAAGAATTCAATGTGGCATGACTTAAAGCTCGGTTGGATTGAATTTTCATCTAGATCTTGGGTTGTGGCAATGGTGATTACCTTTGCCGCAATTAATGCTTGCTTCGAATCTATGTTGCAAGTATTGGGGCCACTCGCATTTAATAAGGGTGATGCCGGGCCTAGGCATTGGTCCTACAACTTAGCTGCACTAACTGTTGGAATGATGATCGGTGGCATAGTCGCACTTAAAGTTAAATTTTCGCGCCCTCTCGGGATTTCGATGATTCTGATCTCTGCCTCTGCAATTTGGGATTTCGCCATAGCCCTAGAGCTGCCAATACTTTTCCCTATCGTGGCTGCTCTATTTTCTGGTTTTGCCCTTGAAATATTTATTGTTAACTGGAACACCTCAATGCAAAAACATATTCCAGAGGAATCATTCTCACGAGTAACGTCTTATGACGCATTCGGCTCTTACGGCATCGCGCCTTTGGGCATAGTAATTGCTGGCCCGATTGCAGCTGCAATCGGAGTTTCAAACGCACTTTGGTGGACTGGTGGCATCACATGTGTGGCTGCGATCCTTTCGCTCTTCGTTAAATCTGTGCGCAATCTGCGCTAATAGGCTTATTGCAATTTACTTGCAGCAACGAATAACTCGTGAGAAGTATTTTTCAATCTTTGTTAAATTCCCTCATCGCTCTTCATCTTCGATGATGATTCTTCAACGCTGAAGTGAGATAGCCATCTCCCACTAGTAATTGATTGGAACACAGACCATGTCAGACAGCTATTCATTTGAAACTTTACAAATTCACGCTGGCCAAACTGCCGACCCAACTACCGGAGCACGCGCTCTCCCGCTCTATCAAACAACTGCTTATCAGTTCCGTGACTCAAAGCACGCTGCCGATCTGTTTTCATTAGCAGAGCTCGGAAACATTTATACCCGAATCATGAATCCAACTCAGGATGCAGTTGAAAAACGTATTGCCGCTCTTGAAGGTGGCGTAGCGGCACTTTTGCTGTCATCCGGATCCGCTGCAACTTCATTTGCGATTATGAACGTTGCTGAGGCTGGCGATCATATTGTTTCTAGCCCAAGCCTTTATGGTGGAACTTACAACTTATTCCACTACACATTGCCTAAGTTTGGTATCGAAGTAACTTTCGTTGAAGACCCAACCGATTTAGAGAGTTGGCGCAAAGCTGCGCGCCCAAATACAAAGGCATTCTTTGGCGAGACAATTGCTAATCCAAAGAATGAAATTCTAGATATCGAGGGTGTTGCAAAAGTTGCTCACGAAGTTGGTGTCCCACTAATCGTCGACAACACTGTAGCTACACCATATTTAATTAAGCCAATTGAATATGGTGCTGACGTAGTTGTTCACTCAGCCACTAAGTTCTTATCTGGTCACGGTAATGCCGTGGTTGGTGCAATTGTTGATTCTGGAAAATTTGATTATGCGCAGTACCCAGATAAGTTCAAGGGTTTTAATGAACCAGACCCTAGCTATCATGGCTTGGTTTATTCGCAAGCCCTTGGCGTGGGTAGTGCTTTTGGTGCAAACCTTTCGTACATTTTCAAGATTCGTCTACAACTATTGCGCGATATTGGAGCGGCTGTTGCGCCATTTAACGCCTGGTTATTAGCGCAAGGTTTAGAAACACTTAGTTTGCGAATTGAACGCCATGTCGAAAATGCCAAAGCAATCGCGACTTGGTTGGAATCTCATCCGAGCGTAGAGAGTGTTAATTACGCTGCCCTACCTTCATCTCCTTGGTATCAGAATGCGCAGAAATATGCCCCTAAGGGCCCTGGTGCAGTTCTTTCATTCGAGATTAAAGGTGGAGTTGAAGCAGGTCGCAAATTTGTTGAATCACTAAAACTATTTAGTCACGTTGCCAACATCGGTGATGTCCGTTCATTAGTAATTCAGCCTGCTGCCACCACTCATTCCCAACTCTCGCCAGACGAGCAATTAACTGCAGGCGTCACGCCAGGGTTGGTGCGCTTAAGCCTTGGTTTAGAAAATATCGCTGATCTAAAAGCTGACTTAGAAGTTGGTTTTGCGGCAGCGAAAAGTTAATAACAAGTTAGGCTCAGCATGGTAATTAACTGAGAGCGAGCGATGCGATGACCCAACCGGTAGCACCACCAAAGTTGCGTGGCTGGTTTCACTTAGGGGCAACACCTGCAGTGATCATTGCTTCGCTCGTTCTATTTATTCTTAGTCGCAACTCAGTAAAATTTGCGATTGCTCTATATTCGTTAACCGCAATTTTGTTATTCAGTGTTTCCGCAATTTATCATCGAGTTCCTTGGTCGCCAGCTAAAAAGAAAATTTGGCGTCGTTGGGATCACGCAAATATAAATTTACTAATTGCTGGTTCATACACCCCATTCGCTGTTACTTTGCTGGACGGTCGCGATCGCACAATTTTGCTTTCAGTAATCTGGACTGGCGCGTTGATAGGCGTTGCTGTTCGAGTCTTCTGGGTAGGTGCGCCACGTTGGTTATATGTGGCTAACTATTTAGTACTCGGCTGGGTTGCAATTATTTATACGCCGCATCTTTATCGAAGCGGTGGCTGGTGGGTAATTTTGCCAATCATCCTCGGCGGCCTGCTCTATTCAATTGGTGCGATTTTTTACGCACTCAAGCGACCAGGGCGAGCGGCAAAATACTTTGGTTTTCACGAGCTCTTCCATATCTTTGTACTAGCCGCATGGATCTCGCAATATGTCGCAATCTGCATTGCCGTTTATAGATCCCGCTAATTAGGCTTATTTTCACCCCGCATTGGCGCTTCGCTAACCCCACTTTTAGGTATGGCTCTTTTGCTCTAATCTAAGCCTTCCGTAAGTGTTTAAAGAGCATAAAGAGGTAGCGATGGCCGAGAAGAACCCCTTCCTTAATTGGGTCGGATTTAAAGGCGAAGAAGGCAGTCAACCAAATTCGGTTGATCGTATTCGCGAGCTTGAAGCACAGTTAAACGATCTGCGCTCACGCCGTGATATCACCACGCTATCAAAAGAAGAATTTGAAATTCTGGCAACTGAAACTGCCATGACCATGATCAAGTCGGCGCAACTTCGCGAAGCAAAAGCGCAAGCTGCGGCTGATCGCTTAGTTACCGAGACAAATCGTGCTTCGAAAGATGCTTTAGAAAACGCAGAACAGAAAGCTCGCTCAGTTCTTTCAGGTGCCGAATCTCGTGGTCGCAAGTATTTACAAGCAGCCGAGAGCGAAGCCGAAGAATTAGTTTCAAAGGCTGAAATTGAAGCCGAAACTATCTTCGAAAATAAGAAACGCGAAATTAGCGCGATGGCTACTGCTGCTCGTCGCGAAGGTGAACGCATAATTACTGAGGCAACGGGTGAAGTTGGCAATTATCGTCAGTGGCTAGCTAGTGTGATTTCTGAAGCTGAACGTCTATACAAGATTCAGACTCAATCTTTAGATCAAGCCGAAAGTGCGATTCAGCAATCACGTTCCCGTCTACAAAGTTCATTTGAGCGATTGGAACAATTGCAAGAGCAAGTGCTTCAAAATTTAAATGCAGATGACACAATTATTAATCGTGGCCCAATTCGCGTTGCCAGTGAACGTACCAAGGTGGCGATTGAGGCACCTAAGAAAGCAAAGTCGGTTGCCCGCAAGCCTGTAAAAAAGGCTGTCGCCAAGAAATCGGCGACCAAGAAACCAGTAAAGAAAGCTGCTGCAAAACGTAAGTAGTTTCTTACCGATTACCAAAAGTTATGTCATCAAAAAAACGTGGGATTACCCATATCCCTGCGATCGATGGTTTGCGCGCTGTCGCAGTAATCGCAGTAATGCTCTATCACTTAGGTTTTTCCTGGATACCAGGTGGATTCCTAGGTGTTGATCTCTTCTTCGTAATTTCAGGTTACGTCATCACTCGTCTTCTGCTTGATTCAATTCAGCGAAGTGGCGGGCTAGATCTACGTGCTTTCTATTTAGCTCGTGTACGACGATTGCTGCCACCGTTACTTTTCATGATTTTTGGAACTGCAATTTTTGTTGGCATCTGGGTGCCAGAAACCTCACGACGTTTAGTCAGCGATGCGCCTTTTTCAATCTTTGGTGGCATGAATTGGTGGCTAGTTTTTCGCCATACTGATTATTTCGAGGCTATTGGTCGACCACCATTACTGCAACACACTTGGTCGCTGGCTGTTGAAGCTCAGTTCTATTTGATCTGGCCGTTAGTACTTTTACTCATTCTTAAGTGGTTCGGCAAGAAGCGAATTCCTGGAGCTGCACTATTCATCGCTGCTATTTCTGGAATCACCCTCTTTGTTGTCTCTCTCTCGCTCGATGCTTCAAGTAGCTCCCAAGTTAGCCATGTTTATTTCGGAACCGACACCCACAGCATTGGCTTGTTCCTTGGAGCTGCACTTGCCGTGAGCTGGATTCCGCAAAATTTAAAGAGTGAAGTCACTCAAAGAGCTCAAGACTTCGTCGATGGAATCGGTGTAATTGGGTTCATTGGAATTATTGGTGCATTCTTATTGATTAATGAAAGCGACACCACGCTTTATCGCTTAGCTTTCCCGCTTGCCGGAATATTTGGTTGCGCGATTCTAACTTCTATCGTACATCCGGCATCTCGCTTCGCGCCGTTATTGCGCACTCGCACTCTTATCTGGATTGGCGAACGTTCATATGCAATTTATCTCTGGCATTGGATTGTCTTCCAACTAACTCGCCCTAGCGTTGATATTGCTGGACAAGATTGGGCGCTCTACACCGTGCGTTTCTTAATAGTTTTAGCACTTGCTGACATTTCATTACGCCTAGTTGAACTACCAGTTCGAAGTGGCGCTGTTGAGTCTTGGTTCCGCGGAATGAAGTATCGGACTAAGAAAGTTCGCATTCGACAAAAAATTTCTGTGGCAGTTGGCACGATAGTACTTCTTGCAGCAACCACCGCAATTAGTGCAAACGCGATTTCAGTTGCCGACCAAGAGACCGCTGCGCTAGAAAAAGAATTGACTCAAGAACTTAAACCTTCTGCGCCAAATCCCCCAGTAATTTCTAATGTTGGACTACCTGATCTATGGGTTACGGGTGATTCGGTCATTTTAGGAATCCGTTATGAGCTTGGTGATCTGCGCACAATTGGTTTGATAAATGCTCGAGTTGGTCGACAAGCACCCGAGCTAATAGAAGTTATAAGACATGACAAGTTAACTATTGGTGATGCCCCAATAATTTTCAATTTAGGAAATAACAATGCACTAACTAGAACGCAAGTTGCAGATGTTTTTGCAGAGGTGGCCAATCAAAGTCAGATAATTGTCGTAAACACCGCTGTGCCGCGTCCATGGCGTGACGCGAACAATGCGCTAATTGCTGAATTTGCAGCCTTAAATTCACGGATCCAAATAGTCGATTGGGCCACGATCTCGCAAAATCATCCAGAGTATTTCGCCCCTGATGGCGTGCATCTTAAACTGGCTGGAATCAAGGTTTACGTGGCAGCAATTATGGAAGCTCTAAATAAATAAGAGAGCTTTTTAAGTAATTACAAGAAATAAAAAAGACCCCGAGCGAATTGCTCGAGGTCTTTCTTATTAATTCCTTATTTCTTCAAGCTGGCTACTTGTATTGACCAGGTAATCCGAAAATCTTTGCTGGTGCAACTTGACCATCTGAGTAAACGCTAGAGACTCGGAACTGAGTCCAGCCACCGTCACTCTTAGCCATTTCTAATGTTGTTTGATCAGCTGGAACTGTGGCAACGCTCTGCCAAGCTTTTCCATCTGGTGCGATCTCAACTAAGTAACCAGTTAAACCTTCAGTTGCTGTTGGGGCAACCCAACGCAACTTGATTCCACCGGTTGCACCAAGTGCTACAAACTTTGCAGGTGCTTCAATTGTTGTAACTGCTGCACCACTTGTTGCTGATTCAGTTGGTGTTGCACTCGCTTCAGTTGATGTGCTTGCAGTTGGCATTGGTGCTGCGTCTTTGTCTTTTGAAGATGATTGAGACCAAACCACGAAAGCCAATAATGCGATACCAATAATTACTGCCATTACAACGCGACTTGATGCGCCTTGTTGTGGTTTAGCAGCAGGTGTTGGTGTGGCTGGACGTACTGGAGCAACAGGTGCTGCAGCGCGAGGTGCAGATGAAGTTACTGGGACTGCTGGAACTCTTACTGTTGAAGCAGAAGTTCTCTTAACAGCAGCTTTCTTAGCTACCCGCTTCTTTGGCGCAGCTTTCTTAGCTACAGCTTTCTTAGCAACTTTCTTCTTTGCAACTGCTTTCTTAGCAACTTTCTTTGCTGGCTTTTTAGCAGCAGCTTTCTTAATAGTTTTTTTAGCAGCTGGCTTCTTAGCCGCGGCTTTCTTTTTGGCTACAGCTTTTTTCGCTGCTGGCTTCTTAGCCGCGGTTTTCTTTTTGGCTACGGCTTTTTTAACAGGTGCTTTCTTTGCTGCCTTCTTGGCAACTTTCTTCTTTACAGCCACGTTAACTCCTTGGGTAGCGGTACGCGCGCAAGTAACGCACTCGGATAAACCAAGGTTACCGTAGCGATTACAGCATTTCTAAGACAAAGGGGGCTATTGCGCGCAGCGATTTTCCCCGGTGGCTTATGGCATCTTTCTCGGAAGCGCTCATTTGCGCGCTGGAAATTGTTAATCCATCCGGCTGAAATAGCGGGTCATATCCAAAGCCATTCTTGCCGATTGGTTCGTGGCTGATAGAGCCATAAAAACGCCCTTCACGGGTGACTTCGCGGCCATCTGGCATTACCAGCGCAGTTACGCAAATGAAGTAAGCCGTTCTTTTTCCATCGGGCACATGTATCAACTCCTGCAAGAGTTTGGAATTGTTTGCATCGTCATCACCATGAGTTCCCGCATATCTTGCCGAATAGATTCCAGGTGCACCGTAAAGTGCTTCGACGCAGAGGCCACTGTCATCAGCTATAGCTGGCAATCCGGTTTCAGCACAAATTGAACGTGCTTTAAGTAATGCGTTTTCTTCAAAAGTTTCGCCAGTCTCATCGACATCACTAGTTTCGGGAAATTTCTCCAACCCTAGTAACCGAATACTTCCAGGTGCTAACTCATCGAGGATGCGCCGGAACTCTTCAATCTTTCCTTTATTGCGAGAAGCTAAAACTAAATCTTTCACTGTTCTCCCCTAGGCACAATACGTCAAAATATTTTAGATTTAGTTCGTATCTAAATAGATTATTTAGCTAACGCGGCAGTTTGAAGTTTTCCTAGTTCTTTGCAACCAGCAACAGCTAAATCCAATAATTGATTTAGTAGGTCACGATCGAATGGCACACCTTCGGCAGTGCCTTGCACCTCAATAAATCTGCCATCGCCACTACAAACAACATTCATATCGGTATCTGCGCGCACATCTTCTTCATAACAAAGATCAAGCATTGGAACTCCACCAACTATTCCAACGCTTACCGCTGCTACCGAATCAGATAATGGATTAGCAGTTGCTTTAATGTGACCTTGACTCTTTGCCCATGTAATTGCATCAGCTAGTGCAACGTAAGCACCAGTAATTGCAGCAGTACGTGTTCCGCCATCGGCTTGCAATACATCGCAGTCAATGACAATAGTATTTTCGCCAAGTTCTTTAGTGTTAATGACAGCGCGCAAAGAGCGGCCAACTAAACGAGAAATCTCTTGAGTGCGACCGCCCAATTTTCCTTTAACACTTTCGCGATCTGAGCGAGTATGCGTTGCGCGAGGCAACATCGCATATTCGGAAGTAACCCAGCCAGTTCCGCTGTCTTTTAGCCAGCGAGGCACGCCTGGTGAAAATGAAGCTACGCAGAGAACTCGAGTTTTGCCAAACTCAACTAATACCGAACCTTCGGCATGGTCAAGCCAGTTGCGAGTGATCTTAATTTCGCGTAGATCAGTTACAGCGCGACCATCATTACGTGTGGTTGTCATCATTTCCTCAGTCGTCTCCGTTTTAGTTGGTGAATATTTAGTTTCATTAAATTTATTTATAACTTAAGTTAACGATTGATGTTCTACTTGACCAACTTCTGGGCCCAAGAATCGTCGCGCCAATGTTTCGAAAGCAGCTGCATCCCCCGTAGCTAGAAAACGATGTGTTGCTGGTGTCGTGTTATCGGTGCGCAAGGAATCACTTTCAACCAAGATTCTATAAAGATCTTTGGCGGTTTCTTCGGCACTAGAAACTAGCGAAACGTTATTGCCCATTACATATGAAATAACACCAGTTAAAAGTGGGTAGTGAGTACAGCCCAGAACCAAAGTATCTACATCGGCTTGCATAACTTCGGCTAAATATTCTTTCGCAATCTTTGTAATCTCAGCGCCAGATGTTTCGCCACGTTCAACAAATTCAACAAAGCGAGGGCAGGCAATTGAAGTGATCTCTAAATGTGGCGCAGCAGCAAATGCATCTAAATAAGCAGCGGAATCAATAGTGGCTCGAGTTCCGATTACGCCAATGCGACCTGTGCGACTTGCTGCGACTGCGCGACGCACTGCCGGTTGGATTACTTCAATTACCGGAATCGAATAACGTTCACGTGCATCGCGTAACATGGCAGCACTTGCTGTATTGCATGCAATCACAATTGCTTTCACGCCTTGATCAACTAGAAAATCCATTAGCTCAAGTGAAAACTCGCGTACCTCGGCCAATGGACGTGGGCCATAAGGGCCACGCGCTGTATCGCCAATATAAAGAGTGGACTCATTTGGTAATTGATCAAGAATTGCTCTCGCTACGGTTAATCCGCCGACGCCAGAATCGAAGATTCCGATAGGCGCGTTACTCATGTGTTGAAGTCTAACGGGCGAGGCAAGAAGAAATGATTAAGCGGGTTTACGCCCAGAGCTGCGTATCTAAGCCTTCAGCCGCTTGCTCACTTGCGGTCCCATAAATCCCAGTAGATAAGTATTTCCAACCTGCATCGCAGACAATAAAGGCGATATCTGCCGATTTTCCAGCTGCTATGGCTTCATTGCCCATCGCAAGGGCTGCATGCAGAATTGCACCCGTTGAGATTCCAGCAAATATTCCTTCTACTTCTAACAGATCACGCACTCTACGTACTGAATCTTCAGCACCAACTGAAAAACGTCTAGTCAAAACAGTTGCGTCATAGAGTTCGGGCACAAAACCTTCGTCAATATTTCGTAATCCATAAACAACTTCGCCGTAACGTGGCTCGGCTGCAACAATTGCAATGTCGGGATTCTGTTCGCGTAAATATCTTCCGGCACCCATCAGCGTTCCGGTGGTACCTAGCCCGGCAATAAAATGTGTAATTGTTGGCAAATCTTTCCAAATTTCTGGGCCAGTGCCGCGGTAGTGCGCTTCGCTATTTGCTGGGTTGCCATATTGATAAAGAAAAACCCATTCTGGATTTTGTGCAGCAAGTTCTTTTGCCACACGTACTGCTTCATTGGAGCCACCTGCCGCAGGGGAAGAAATAATTTTCGCGCCCCACATTTCAAGTAGTTGCCGACGTTCAGGGCTGGTGTTTTCGGGCATTACGCAAATTAATTTATAACCACGGACTTTTGCTGCCATCGCTAATGAAATTCCAGTGTTGCCACTTGTCGGTTCTAAAATTGTGGCACCTGGTTTTAACGAACCATCTCGTTCGGCAGCATCGATCATCGAAATTGCTGTGCGATCTTTAATTGAACCAGTTGGATTGCGATCTTCCATCTTCGCCCATAGCCGAACATTGGGTGCAGGTGAAAGACGCGGCAAACCAATTAGCGGAGTGTGACCAACTGAATCTTCGAGTGAATCAAAGCGAGCCATTATTAGCCACCAGCGACAGCAGGCAAGATGGTGATCGAGTCACCGCTCTTTAATTGCGCAGTTAACGAACCGATGAATCGAACATCTTCATCGTTTACATAAATATTAATGAAGCGACGTAGTGCACCATTTTCAAGTAAGCGATCAGCTAACCCAGGAAATTGAGCGTCTAAGTCTGCGATAACCGCGGCGAGGTCAACGCCGGTCGCTGATACCAACTTCTGCTCTTTAGTGAAAGGACGAAGAATGGTTGGGATACGGACTTCAACAGTTGCGCTCATGTATTAATTCTCTCTGGTTATCGTTGTTGATACAAATTGAATCTGGGTAAAACTATTCAGTGCAGGTTAACTGGATCTTTAAAGAATGAATTCGACTGGTTCTTCGGTAACTACGCCATCAATTATTCGATATGAACGAAATTCAGTTGCAGGTGCAATCTCTTCGCGGGTAGAGACCAATACGTAATGCGCACCAGGTTCGCCGGCATAAGAGATATCAGTACGTGATGGATAAGCTTCAGTTTCCGTATGTGAATGATAAATGACAACAATTTCTTCATCGTTATCATCGACTTCTCGGTAGAGCGCTAATAAATCTTTCGGATCAAATTCGTAAAATGTTGGTGATGCCGCTGCATTGAACATGGGCTTAAGGCGTTCAGCAATTCCGTTACGACCAATGATTACGCCACATGCCTCATTTGGATATTCAGCTCGGGCTTGGGTCAAAATTGCATCGGCCATGGCTTGCGGCACTCGTAATCCGGTCGCAGTTGTCATGTGCCGTTTTTGTCCTTTTTTGATAGTAACTCAGGTAAGTAAAAAATAGTGATAACCCGCTGGTCTAGCCCCAAACCCAACGAGAATTAGTCTACTTGGCAAGAAATATTTAAAAAAGTTGCGAATCATTCGCATTTCATGTTGCGAAAACCCTAAATCAAGCGCACCATTTACCTTGGTTCGGATAGAACTGCGGCAGTTATACGAGACCTTCATATGATCTCTCGTCTGGCTGAGGCGGTTCGTATGCGAACGCCAGCCTCGCCCGAGGCCTGGTTTTACAAAGCCCCACGGAGGCTTATTTAGATGATTACTCTAAACCCAAACCAATGGAATCTTGTTTATAACATTTTTTCATTCGGTTTAATCTCAATGCTCGCATGCACCGTTTATACATTGGTGTCACAGAGCCGAGTACTACCTAAGTACCGCACCGCCCTTGTAATGTCATCAATGGTTACATTCATTGCTGGCTACCACTACTGGCGTATCTTCAACTCATTCGACCATGCATCAACCGGAATGAAGGTTGACGTTTCAGGCAATCAAGATGCATTCAATGAGGCATACCGTTATGTTGACTGGCTACTAACTGTTCCTCTACTTCTAGTTGAAGTTGTTGCAGTGCTTGCACTTGCAAAGGAAGTTTCCAGATCACTCATCACTCGTTTGGTTCCAGCATCAGCTGCAATGATCGCACTTGGTTACCCAGGTGAAATCGCAACAGGACCAGATGCACAAAATACACAGATCCTTTTCGGTGTTCTTTCAACACTTCCATTCCTATACATCCTTTACGTACTATTCGTAGAGCTTGGTAAATCACTAGATCGTCAACCAGAGGGTGTTGCAGCAACCATTGGTCGCTTGCGCCTACTTCTAATTGCGACATGGGGCGTTTACCCAGTTTCATACATCCTGGGTATGGGTAATGACGTGGCTACAGAAAATCAGTTCGTTGGCGTTCAGGTTGGTTACACAATCGCTGACATCTTGGCTAAGTGCGTATTCGGTCTAACAATTCTAAAGATCGCACGTATGAAGTCAGCTGCAGAAGGCATGAAGGAAGATCACTAAGTTATAAAAGCAAGTTAAACCTTGCGAGAGGGAAGGCGGGAAACCGCCTTCCCTCTCTTTTTTTCTATTTAGATCAATATTTACATAAAGCAACTAGAATCAGATTTATAACTAGCTAGAGGGAGAACCTAAAAATTATAAATAATTACCGCATGTGGGCTTATGCCTTGATAGCAACTGGCTGCATCAACTGGAGCTACCAGCGCGAACAAGCTGGAGTTGTTGGTCGAAGTGCGATTGTCGTTATCCCAGGTCTAGTACTAATCGCAATTACATTCAATAAAACTATGGCTGCTAAATTAGATTCGAAAGCTGCTAAGTATTTATGGGGCGCCGTTGGAATAGCAGCGCTAATTTACGCTTTTATAAACTAGTTTTCATTACTAGAGCTACGCTTTTTAAAGAAATCCCACGCTGAGAGCGTAAGTAAGATCATCGAAAACCCAAATAGTAAATCCTCGATTGGGGCTCCGGCTAGCCGTTGACCAATAATTTCGGTATCTGAATACATGACTATGTCATTTGAAGTAAGCCACCAATTGGTCAGTAATTGAAATGGCAAAATTAACAAGTAAGTAAGCCAAAAAATTCCTCGGGTCATCATTTGGGATTTCAAGATGAATAGATCGAGAACTACTGCCAGGAATACGGCGTTAAGTGCGATGTCAGAGTAGATCACTTGAGCGCTCTTTCGTTTTACCCCAGCCAGTTAATTTAACGAGCGCCAAGTAAGTAAGCACCGTCATAAGCGGAACAATAATGAAGAACAAAACTTCTTCGATCGGCAACTTTCCGAACAGCATAATTCCTAAAATCTGATCGGAATCAAAGAACCAACTACCTTTGCTCACTGCCCAGAAATCCCAGATTAAATAGATCGCCAGAATCATTAAATCGGTAAAAAGAAACAACTTTATTTTCTTGGCGAACTGCAATTTAAATCCGAAGTTAACGCCAACGGCGCAAATTGCCACGAAAAGTAAAACGTACGAGTAGTGCAGATTTTCCACGCCTAATCCTCTCGCAATCCAATCAATTTGAGCCTAATCTATAGCCATGAATCAGACCCTTTCTCAGATTTATCAAGGGTCAGCGCGCTTTTCCAGAGTTACGGCAGCCGTGGCTATTTTGCTATTTGCTGGCTTCCAGTTCACCAATATTGAGATCACAATAAAGGCCCAAGTTGCACTTGCTGTTATCGCCCTAGCAATAGGTATTCCGCATGGGGCAATTGATCATTTAATTACTATCCCCCGGAATTCACAGCCAAGATTCATAGCTTTTATTGCTATCTACACACTAATTGCCATCATTGCCGCACTCGCGATCGCAAAATGGAACCTGGTTGGCTTTCAACTTGTAGTGCTTATGAGTGCGTTGCATTTTGGTTTCGGTGATTCAGCATTTGCCAATGAAGGCCAAGCAGCAGCTGATAAAAAAGGTTACTCGAAACTTGTGCTGGCTAGCTATGCAATTCCGGCTGGTTTTTTACCGGTAGTCCTGCCGCTGACTGATAAGCGAACCCTCGATGTGCTGCAGGAACTTAACCCAACTTTAATTAATTGGGCTGGAACATTTACCGAGTTGCTTAGAAATACAACTCTCACCATTGCAGTTTGTTCAATTTTGCTTTTGGTTGTTACTAATAATTATTCGCTGACTATAGATTTAGTTTTATTACTAGCACTGTCATTTTTTGTGCCACCATTGGTTGCTTTTGCGGTTTATTTCGGATTCTGGCATGCGATTCGCCATACCGCTCGTCTAGTTCCTAAATTGCCAAGTGCGATGCTAAAAGTATCAAGCGGTAATCCGTTCTCGAGTTTTCTTGCTGCAGTAATACCTGGTCTTTATGCAATCCTAGGAATTTTCCTGATCGGTATTTTCTTTGTTGCTAGAGGCACTACAGATTTCTCTAGTGATTTCCTTTGGGTAATTTTGGTAATTATTTGGGCACTGACAGTTCCGCATATGGCAACCACAGCAAAATTTGACGTTAATGCTTTTAAGAACTCGCTTCGTCCATAAGTGCTTCAACTAAGGTCTCTTGTAGCCAACCTAACCAGGTATAAACCGCATAAACAGCTCGCATTGGGTCATCTGGTGCGAGCAACTCAAGATCTTCGTGTGAATTTTGATCAACTTTAAGTCGCACACCCAGCGCTAAACGAACGTCATTTAGGCCACCTAACCAGGCTTGGGCATTTTCAAAATCAAGCGCCACATCGCCATCGGTTGCACTTAACAAAAGCATGCGCATAGACATCGCATGGGCACGTTTTTTATCTCGCAACGTGCTTTCGGTGTAGCGTCGAAATTCGGCAGCGTCTACTCCGTCTTGATAAGCGTTTGGCAATAAGCGCAGTAGAACTTCGTCATCAGGTGGTGAGTCATGCGTTGTAATACCAACCATCGCCGCAAGCGGATCTTCATTTGCATGGTCATGTCGTTCGGCTAATATTTCGATAATTTGTTGAACTAAATTAACGAGAACCTCACGCTCGGTCTCAGCGAAATTAGCAATGTAGGTATCACTACCGTGCCTTAGAAAACCTTCGGTAGGAGTCATTAAATTTGATCCTCGCGAGCAAGCGTTGCCCATAACCCGTACTCGTGAAGCCGTTGAACATAACGTTCCATTTCTTCACGTGCACCTTTGGCAACTATTGATTTACCTTCGTTGTGAACTTGTAACATTAATTCAGTAGCTTTCTCTTTTGAGAAACCAAAAACTGTCATGAATACATAAGTCACATAGGTCATTAAATTAATTGGATCATCCCAAACTACAACCACCCATGGGCGATCAGAGCTAAAGATGGCACTAATCTCAGCAGCTGTTTCCTCAGAAACTGTTGGCTGCGGTTTTAACTTACCCATAGCCCAATCATTTCATCTAATAACGCATTCCTTTGCATTGGGTTATCTGACGAGCACAATAAAAGGTGCTGAAGTAGATTGCGCCGAATCAGCGCTACTCAATACCAATACTCGATAGCTGAAAACGCCTCGAATCAACTCGGTAGGGCTGAATTCAGTACTGCCAGCCAACAATGGCGCAGTAGTTAAGTTCGCCCATGCTTTGCCATCAAATCGTTGCAGCGTTACTTGTGCTCCAGCTGTTACAGGAACTGCAGATACTAAAACCTTAAAGACGGTACCAACTTTTGCCGAAGTGGGAGCCGTGAGGCTTAATCGAGGGTTGACCGTAATTGATATTTCAGGACTTAAGCCAGCTCTACGTTCCCAACTTCCCTCACTTGTGATTCGTAAAATTCCAGACTTGGCTAAGTAAAGCGATGTTGAGAACGAGCCAGTTTCGGATGTAACTGGTTTTCCTATTTGGCGCCAAGCACTTTCATCAAACCCTTTGAATTCTAAAGAGACTGGTAACCCTGCAAGAGTTGATTTATCTTTTAGCGATGCTTGACCGGTTAAATTGATAATAGAACCATACTTAACTGCAATCTGATCTGTAGCTAGTGATAGAAGAACTTCATCGGGTGCAATTGTTAGCGCTGTGCTGCGTATTCCATCAGTGGCACTTTGTTCTTCCATGCCCATAGTCCATTCAGCCAGTCCACCAAGCCGATATTTTGCTACCAATTGTGCGCGAGCTAAGTAACTAGCTGGATTTTGATACCAAGCAGTGCGGGTTGCAGTACAAGAAGTCGCTTGGCCGCTTGCATTATTTCCGTTATAAGTTTTCTGGTAAGTAAATGTAGCTTCTTGATATTGCTCGTTGTAAATCGGAGTAACACCGTAGGTTGATGCCAACATGGTTGCATTACGCATAATAAAAGTTGCCGCTTTAGCAGTTGTTGATACTACTTTTGAAACGTTAGCAGGGCATATGCCATCAACGTTTGTAACCCAATCTCGACCATACCCAGCTAAACCGATATATACCTTGGCTGCGGGCATAACCGAGATTGCATAGTTGATAGTGCGTTCGACCCAAGCAATTGGTCCAATTGGTCCTGGCTTCCCAGTTGAATAGTCATAGGTCATGATGCGTAAGCGATCTATATATTGAGCCATTTCTGCCCATGCATAAACGGTGTAACCCTTTTGTTTCTCGGTGAGTGCAAAATGAACTGGAGCAGTTATTGAAAGAGTCTTTCCTTTGGCATGCAGCGCTGCGCTCAACTCTTTCACAAATAAGACCCAATTTGGTTTCGTTGTTGGCCAAGATGCTGTGCCATCGACAAATGCGAAACCTTCGAAATCTAAATCAATCCCGTCGAAGTTCTTACTTAAAACTAAATCCATAATTGGTTTTATTACATTAGCTCGATCACTAGCTTTGGCTAGCAATTTGGAAAGCACTAACTTGTCGGTGCCATCAGTGATGGTTGGAATGATCTTGAAACCAGCGTTACGCATTGTTGTAAGTGGAACATCTATCGCAACACTGGGATTTCCTGGCGAGTAGAGATCCAAAATATATGGGGCTTTGGTTTTGGTGTTTAACTTCAAGGTGTACCAAAACGGCATAACTTCATTGATTAAATCGGCATTAGCTACCGCAGTCGGCAGTGAGGTACTCATTCCGTAATATGGGATCCAACCGGATAATATTTTGCGTGGAGCAGGATCAGCATTTGCACTCGGCAAGAGTTGGGTGGCCAATGAAATCGTGATCGTTATGGCTATCGCTCGGGTAATTGCTTTAGGCAGGGCTCGGGAAATTACGGCAGCGCTAAATGAACGGCGAGTGAATGCCATCAGATTGCGCTGGTAATTCATCATAAGTCTTGTTTTCAGTTAGGGTTTGATGCGCGAGTTTTTCGATAGAGTTCAGATCTTAACGAAATAACGCTAATACCCCTGTAATGAGAGCGAGAAACCCTGATGCTGAAGAAATTAGCGGTCGAATTCTTCGGAACTTATCTTTTAGTTATCGCAGCAACTGGCGTAATTATTTCGCAAGATGTGACTTTCATTGGAATAGCAGCATCACCAGCTATTGCGGTAATGATCATGATTTTGGCACTCGGGCATTTCTCAGATGTGCATCTAAATCCGGCAGTTTCATTG
Source organism: Actinomycetota bacterium (assembly GCA_947463725.1). Lineage (GTDB taxonomy): Bacteria > Actinomycetota > Actinomycetes > Nanopelagicales > Nanopelagicaceae > Planktophila. The sequence continues at coordinate 22,336 of CANHRM010000005.1, forward strand.
GCATTTTTAGTGCTTAAGAAAATTTCCGTTAAAACATTTGTAGCCTATGTTGGTTGGCAATTAGTTGGCGCCGCATTTGGTGCCTTAACTTTGAAAGCAATCTACACCCAGAAAGTAGCCGCTCAAGTTCAAAACGGTGTTCCAGCGATGTCGCCACAAGCGACTTACTTAACTGGCTTTTTTCTGGAGTTAGCGATGACAGCTATTTTAGTATTGGTAATACTTCTAACTACTCAAGATAAGGCAAATAAGAATTCAGCGTCAGCGCCGGTTGCAATTGCACTCACAATATTTGTGCTTATTTTGATTACCGGACCAATCGAAGGAACTGGAATTAATCCAGCCCGTTGGTTTGGCCCAGCACTTGCAGGTGGTTATTGGAATAACTGGACTATTTACACAATCGCCCCACTACTTGGTGGCGCATTAGGTGCCTATGGTTTTCGCGCGCTAGCCGTTCATAAGTAGGCTAGCAATTACTTTTTTTTACAAAGCCAACCTTAAATAGGTTTTAATTACTTATCTTCCGGCGCTGGTCGAAGTCCGGCGTGAATTTCTTTACAAGTTGGGCAGATCGGATATTTTTCCGGATCGCGTGAAGGTATCCACTTCTTTCCGCAAAGCGCTTTAACTGATTTACCAGTGACTGCAGATTCAACGATCTTTTCTTTCTTCACATAATGTGAGAAGCGATCGTGACCACCATCATCTTCTTGCAACTCTGGGCGAGTAAGTAGGTCACCATCGGTTTGCGTATCTTTACCGGGGCGCGAGAAGAATCCCATTCGCTGCTTCATGGTCAAATCTTACCTTGGCCGATAATTAGAGCTGCGATTAGCTGCCATCTATTCGGCTAACTGAGGGCTTTGAAGGCAATCCGCGAATAGATATGCGCGGGGTAGAATCTCCTAATGAAAGACCTACTGCGCACTGCTGATTTAAGCCGAGCTGATGTTGAGCTTCTGCTTAATACTGCTGCGGATTTTGCGGCAAACCCACTGCGCTCAAATACCGCTCTGGCAAATAAGAGCGTGGCAATCTACATGACTAAGCCTTCAACTCGAACTCGGCTGGCATCAGAAACTGCGGTTGCACATCTAGGCGGAACTCCAATCTTTATTCGCGGTGATGAACTGCAATTAGGTCGCGGTGAAACAATTGCTGACACCGCACGCATTATCAGTGGTTATTGCGATGCATTGATTATTCGTACCTTTGCCCAATCTGATGTTAATGAACTTGGTGCACATGCTTCAGTTCCAGTAATCAATGGATTAACTGATGATGATCACCCGACCCAATTACTTGCGGACTGGGTAACGATTCGCGAAAACTTTGGAAGTGATATTGCCGGTCGCAAATTTGTTTATCTTGGTGATGGAAACAATATGGCTCATGCTTGGTTGACTATGGGTGCGATCATGGGCGCACATGTAGTTGCTGCAACTCCAGCGGGCGCTTGGGCTCCTGATGCAAATGTTGTTGCACAAGCAAAAGCAATCGCTGCCACAACGGGTGCAACTATCGAAGTTACTAATGACCCTGAAGCTGCTGCAAAAGATGCCAGTGTTTTATATACCGACGTCTGGATGTCGATGGGCGACCCAGAGGCAGAGCGAATTGAAAAAACTAAAGCGCTTTCACCGTTTGCTGTTTCACAACAACTTATGGATTTATCTTCAAAAGATTCCATCTTCATGCATTGTTTACCGGCGCATCGCGAAGAGGAAGTTGCAACATCAGTTATTGATGGACCTAAATCTGTGATTTGGCGTGAGGCTTACCATCGCCGCACCACAATTCAAGCGCTGCTGTATCACTTAACTCGTGGCGAGCTACAAGGGCGATAGTTAGTCCTAAGTTGTTCCAACTGGTCGTTAGGCAATTACCGCAGTTCTCAAACTTACCTAGAAGGCCATATTTGAGGCTTAACTCAGGACATACTGAGGGCAAACTCATGAGATCCAGAGGGTCAGATCTCAGCTTTCTCGCGACATACTCCTAGGTAAGCGGTAGTTTTCACCCATGTTAATCGCCGTTCCTAAGGAAATTCGTGAGGGTGAAAAGCGCGTAGCGCTCGTGCCCGATGTCATCAATAAATTGACTCGCCTAGGTCTCGATGTTGTTATCGAGTCTGGTGCCGGAATACATTCGCAAGCTAGTGATGCTGAATTCATGGCAGCCGGTGCCAAGGTTGAAAGCGGTGATGTATTAAAGAGTGCCGATGTAGTTCTTTCGGTTCAACCACTTACTCCCGCACAGATGGCAACTCTGAAAAAAGGCGCAGTAACCATTTCATTTCTCTCAGTTGTGACTGCCGCAGATTCAATTGATGCTGCAGCAAACGCTGGTGTAACTGCGTTCTCACTCGAACTAGTGCCACGTATTTCGCGCGCACAATCTATGGATGCGCTAACTTCGCAAGCACTTTGTGCCGGTTATCGCGCAGCGATTGTTGGCGCCGAACTTTCACCACGATTCTTCCCACTATTAATGACAGCTGCCGGCACAGTTACACCTGCTCAAGTACTTGTACTTGGCGCCGGCGTTGCTGGTCTGCAAGCAATCGCAACAACTCGTCGACTCGGCGCAGTTGTTTCGGCATATGACGTTCGTCCATCTTCAGCTGATGAAGTTAAATCAATGGGTGCAACTTTCATTGAACTTGAATTGGAATCACTCGCAGGTGCTGGTGGTTATGCCCGCGAGATGACTGAAGAGCGCGCAGCTAAGCAGCGCGAATTGTTGACGCCTTACATTGCAAAATCACATGTACTAATTACAACTGCCGCTGTTCCTGGTCGCACTGCACCAAGATTAGTAACTGCCGAAATGGTTAGCTCAATGGCACCTGGCACCGTAATCGTTGACTTAGCTGCTGAAACAGGTGGCAACGTTGAAGGTTCTAAGCCGGGTGAAATCGTGATCACCGCAAATGGTGTTCATATCTGGGGCGGCAAAGATGTGCCTAGCCAGCTGCCTTTCCACGCATCTAGCCTCTATTCGCGCAACGTGGTTAATTTATTAACGCTGTTAACAGTGCCACCGGTTGAAGGCACGCAAGCAGCGTTAAACCTTAACTTTGAAGATGAAATCATCGATGGGTCAGCCGTCACTCATGCTGGATCTCGACGTGGTGGAGGGGCTAAGTAAATGGAACCGATTGCAATCATCTCGATTTTTGTCCTAGCGGTATTCGTTGGTTTTGAAGTCGTATCTAAAGTTTCATCGACACTTCATACTCCGCTGATGTCAGGAGCTAATGCGATTCACGGTGTAATTCTCGTGGGTGCAATAATCGTGGCTTCACATAGCAAAACTAATCTCGAACTTGGACTCTCAGTTGCTGCAATTATTTTGGCAACAATAAACATGATCGGTGGTTTTGTCGTAACTGACCGAATGCTCGAAATGTTTAAGGGTAAGAAGAAGGAGGCCAAATAATGAGCACCTTCGTATATGACTTGATTGGACTTAGCGCAGGTGTCTGTTTCATTTTGGCACTTAAGGGTTTATCTTCACCGAAGAGTGCTCGTCGCGGTAACTTAATCGGTGCTCTAGGCGCAACAATTGCAACCGTTGTAATTTTCTTTTATGCGATGCCAGAGAAAAATGGCACACCAACTTCACTTCCTATTAAAAACCTGGGTTGGATTCTTGGCGCAATGGCAGTTGGTACGTTGATCGGCGTACCTGCAGCGAAAAAAGTTCAAATGACTCAGATGCCACAACTTGTTGCTTTATTTAATGGTGTGGGTGGCGGAGCAGCAGCACTCGTTGCAATCGTTGAGTACCTAAATCTAGGTGCAGGCGCGACAACTGCTGAAGTGATTGCAACTGTCTTTACCGTAGTTGTTGGTTGCGTTTCGTTCAGTGGTTCAATCATTACCTTCATGAAGTTGCAAGAACTTATGACTACTCGCCCAGTAGTTTTCCCTGGTGGCCGTTTTGTAATTGCCGGCACCTTGGTCGCCGTTCTAGGCGTATCAGGCTGGGTGGTATCGGCTCTAGGTACAACGCCGCTACTGATTTTGGCTGGTTTATCACTGCTCTTTGGCATCTTGTTCGTCCTCCCAGTAGGCGGTGCAGATGTGCCAATTGTTATCTCACTCTTAAACGCATTCACCGGTTTAACAGTTGCAGCAAGCGGATATGTTCTTGATTCAACTCTGTTAATCATTGCCGGTACTTTGGTTGGAGCTTCAGGAACAATCCTTACTCGCATGATGGCTGATGCAATGGGTCGTTCGTTATTTGGCACTTTATTTGGTGCCTTCACCGCAAAGCCGCAAGAAGCAACAGGTGCTGCTGAAGAACGCCCAGTTCGTTCAGGTTCACCTGATGATGTTGCAATCTTGCTTAACTACGCTCGTCGTGTAGTTATCGTTCCGGGATTCGGATTAGCAGTTGCACAAGCACAGCACACCGTTCGCGAATTAGCAGATTTGTTAATTTCAAAGGGCATCGATGTTGCCTACGGAATTCACCCAGTTGCTGGTCGCATGCCTGGACATATGAACGTGTTACTTGCTGAAGCAAATGTTCCATACGAACAACTTGCTGAAATGGATGAAGTTAACCCAACATTTGCTCAGACTGATGTCGCAATTGTGATCGGTGCAAACGATGTTGTTAATCCAGCTGCCGAGACCACACCTGGTTGCCCAATTTATGGAATGCCAATTTTGCAAGTCTCGAATGCTGCCAACGTTATTTTCTTGAAGCGCTCAATGCGCCCAGGATTCGCTGGCATTGAAAACGAATTACTTTACGATCCAAAGACCATGCTGCTCTTTGGCGATGCGAAAGCTTCGTTGACCAAGGTTGTTAGCGCGCTTAAGGGTCTGTAGGACTTAGGCTTTAAAAACTTCGATTAGGACGCAAAGTTTGGATCTGGGTTTGGATCTTGCTAGGTCGACTTAATCTCGTTCCGATCTGGTTACGTCGACTTAAAAGAAAGAGCAAAGTCTCCTTAAACCAATCGTTCACGAAATTTATCGTGGGCTTTTAGTAGTTTTTTGAAACCGAAAGCGCTAACGACATTGTTCAAGCGGGCGTGGGTTTGATTCGAGTTGCGAGATAGTTGAAGGTTCAACTATTCTTAGCGCAACAAAGGAGCTCAAATGCCAGCAGTAACCGTTGCCGATATCACCGTACTTCCGCGCGTAAAAGCGATTGCAGGTACACGTGCACGCGCGGTTCGCAGCATCACAACTGCTCCGCAAGGTTTTGAAGGCGAAGGGTTTCCAGTACGTCGAGCATTTGCCGGCGTCGATATTGCGCAATTAGATCCGTTTATTCACTTGGATCAAATGGGCGAAGTTGAATATGCGCCAGGTGAACCAAAGGGAACTCCTTGGCATCCTCATCGTGGTTTTGAAACTGTTACCTACATTATTGATGGAATTTTTGATCACTTTGATAACAACGGTGGTGGCGGAACAATTACCGATGGTGATACGCAATGGATGACAGCAGGTGCTGGAATTTTGCATATCGAAACACCGCCAGAAAGTTTGGTAATGAGTGGTGGCTTATTCCACGGTTTCCAACTTTGGGTTAACTTGCCAGCTGCAAAGAAATGGTCGCCGCCGGCTTATCAAGATTTACGTGCCAGCGAAGTTGCGTTACTTGCATCCGAAGATGGCGGTGCGCTAATTCGCGTTATTGCTGGTGAGCTTGCTGGACATAAAGGACCAGGTTCAACGCAGACTCCAATTACTTTAATCCATGCAACTTTGCAGCCAGGTGCTGAAATTCGTTTGCCATGGCGCAAGGATTACAACGCACTTGTTTACACGTTAGCCGGTCATGGTTTTGTTGGTGAAGAATCTCGCCCAGTACAAATGGGTCAGCTAACTGTTTTTGGTGAAGGTGACACGATTGTTGTGCGCGCTGCTAATGTGCAGGAATCGCGTTCACCTGAAATGGAACTTTTTATTCTCGGTGGCGAACCAATCAAGGAACCTGTTGCCTGGATGGGCCCATTTGTAATGAATACCAAGCGCGAAGTACTGCAAGCTTTTGAGGACTTCCAAAAAGGCGTTCTAGGCTCGATTCCAGTGATTGAAAAAGGTCATCGCCCGAATGCAGCTCTAAATCGTGGCGGTGAAGGTTCAAAGCTAGGTGGATCAAATACGCCGAATTCAACCGATGTGCTTGATGTACATGGTGCGCCGACAACTCTGCAAGAAGGTTGATCTCCCCTTTTTTACTTTTGTAACTTTCGCTAATCTCTGCCCATGACTCTTTCTTTACAATGCTTAACGGTTGACGCTCATAATCCAAAGGCTCAAGCTGAATTTTGGGCTGAAGTTCTTGGTTGGTCAATTGGTGAAGACGGCGATGAAATTGGTTATTGGATTGAACGCGAACTTAATGACCCAAATAAAACTGGCTTTCCAGATATTCTCTTTTTGAAAGTCCCGGATGCAAAGGTAATTAAGAACAGACTTCACTTAGACCTAAGACCAGATAACCAAGAGGCAGAAGTTGCGCGTCTCGAGAGACTAGGTGCGAAGAAAATTGAAATTGGTCAGAGCGATGATGCGGATACAACTTGGGTTGTAATGTCTGATCTTGAGGGCAATGAGTTCTGTGTTCTCTCGGCACGTAACCAGTAACCTATTTAATTCTTAGCAAGAAACCACATCTCTCCACTATCTTAGGCACATGATCTGGTGGCCAAGTGCGGTTCCAACAATTCAATATGGGCAATTCACGTTGCGTCCATTATCAGAAGAAGACATTGATGCGATTTATCAATCCTGCCAAGACCCGTTAATTCCGAAGTTCACAACTGTTCCTTCGCCTTATTCCATAGAGTTGGCTCAATCTTTTGTGCGTGAGAGAACTCCGCACCTATTTGATGAGCGCAAAGCTATTACTTGGGCCCTAACAATTAATAAAGATGTAAGTCCGGCTGCCTTGAAAGTTAATGGTGAAACTTTCCTAGGTCCATTTGGTATTCATGCCATTGAAGAAAGTAATCACATTGGCGAAATTGGCTACTGGCTCAATAAGGATGTGCGCGGCCACGGTTATGGATCAATTGGATGCAAAATGGTCACGAACTACGCATTCGAAACTTTGGGTTTTCGCCGACTAGCCGGACTGGTTGATAATGAAAATCAAGCTTCAAAGAAAGTATTACTAAATGCTGGTTACGATCATGAAGGCTTAATGAAATCGCGAGTTACGCGTGCTGATGGCAGGCAAATAAATATGGATTTATTTGCTGCAACTTCAGATACTTGGGTTAACCTTTAACTATGGAATCGCTGGTAATTCTGGTCGCAATCATCCTCGCTATTTCTTTATTTAGCGGCCCGATTGCACTGTTTCTAACGTGGCTACCTGTGCTAAATCGTGAAAGAACGAGTAATGCTGCTCGATTAGTCCGCCGAATCTTGGTGACATTTTTCGCAGTAATCGGAAGTTTTGTTTCATTTAATTTATTTATCTCAAGTTCTGGCTTTGCCCCTACTTTGATCGCTTTCATTGGATCTATAACTGCATTCTTTGCAGTAAAGCGCGAGTATTTTTCATATGGATTTCGTGGTGGATCTGACCGACTTAATGGTCCGAGCGGGCAGCACTAGATTATTTTTTGCAGCGCAGAATAAAACCTAGATAAAAATAAGTGGAGGTGCCGGGAATCGAACCCGGGTCCTTCGGTACTGACATAGGGCTTCTACGGGCGTAGTGCGTTTATCGTTTTCTCAGTTCCGGATCTCTTACACACAAGTATCCGACAAACTCATTTGCGAAACTGTTCTCCGAAGTTGTTCGCAAAGCCAACTCCATGAAAAGCCTTCTGTCGGCGTTAGGTCCCAGTCCGAAGGCGGAGCGCTGGGTTAACGGATTACAGAGCTAGCTTAGGCAGCTAGGGTGTAATCAGCGGCAGTTGTACTGGCGCTTGATTTTTTGCACAGGTTATTGGTTAACGAGATCATCCTGGCTTCCTCGGCCCGCTTCCCCTATCCCAACATCCAAAGTCGAGACCGTTCACCCCCATGGGTGTGGAAGCAATATTGCTTCGCTATTTAGTTGTCATATCAGGGGTCGCGTTATTCGCGGAAAAATTTCCGCTAATAAACCAACATCTGATGTTCTAAGTGTAAGGCAGGGTTATGAGAAGAATCTAATCGGCTAGTGATTTACGCACGAAGTACTAGTCGTCGTATTTGCTAGAACGCCCACTCTTGCCGCTATTGCGACGTGATATTTCGCGCTCAATTTCGCGCCCTGCTTGCTGTTCCATCAGAGCTTCGCGCTTATCGTGTGCTTTTTTGCCGCGCGCAACAGCTAATTCGATTTTGGCTTTTCCATCTTTGAAATAAAGTGAAAGTGGCACCAAAGTAAGTCCGCCAGTCTTTACCTTTGCATGCAGACGCTTGATCTCATCTTTATGAACAAGCAACTTACGATTTCGACGAGGTGTGTGGTTAGTCCATGTGCCTTCGGTGTATTCGGGAATATGCACGCCATGTAACCAAAGTTCACCATCTTCAATCATGGCAAATCCATCAACTAAGGATGCGCGGCCCGCACGTAATGATTTAACTTCAGTTCCGGTTAAAACCATGCCGCATTCAAAAACATCTTCGATCGAATAATCGTGGCGCGCTTTTTTATTCTGCGCAACTAATTTCTTGCCAACTTCTTTCACCACGATGCACCGCCGATATTTGGCGTTAGACCTTGAGGTAGCGACGAAGTGTTACAAGCGAAGCAATAGTTGAAACACCGATACCGGTTAACAACAACCAACCTGAGGCGATCCAGACTTCGTTCCAACCAAAGAATTTTGTAAACGTTAACAACGGAGCAACCTTGCTATCAACCACACTCTTAAGTGCCGCCAATAGACCTGTTGCTAGTCCCCACCCAACAAATGCAGAGAAAATTCCTTCGAGTAAGAATGGCAATTGAATTGACCAAGAGGACGCACCAACTAGTTTCATAACGCCAGTTTCGCGGCGACGGTTAAAAGCAGCAATGCGCAAAGTATTGCTAATTAATAGAGCTGCAGTTAACACTGACGCCAAGCCAACTAATAGTGCGCCATTTCGTAGCACTGCTAATAGTCGGAAGAATTTTTCCAAAATTGTGCGCTGATCCTGAACTACATCAACACCTGGGCGCCCCGAGAACGCGCTAACTACTACTGCGAACTGGGTTGGATCCTTTAGTTTCACCCGGAAAGATTCAGGTAATTGATCTGCTGAAACATTTTGGGCAATTGCTGATTCCTTGAAACGCTCTTGGAAACGCGTAAATGCCTCTGATTGCGACTCGTAGTAAACGCTATCGACAACGCTTAGCTCTTCAAGATCTTTCTGAATCTGTAAACGTTGATCGGTAGTTACAACGCCACCAGAACATGATGGGGTTTCGCTCAAAGGCCCGCAGAGAAATACCGAAACTTCGATTTTGTCATACCAATAATCCTTCATGGCGCCGACTTGGGCGTTAGAAAGAAGTCCAATTCCAAGCAGCGAAAGTGATATCGCAACTGTTACGACGACGGCAAAAGTCATGGTCAAATTTCGGCGCAGGCCGATACCAACCTCGCTCATTAAAAACTTAGCGCGCATTGATCTGCCCCTATCCCGTGTATCCGTAAACGCCGCGAACCTGATCGCGAATTACGTGGCCGCCTTCGAGTTCGATAACTCGCTTACGCATTTGATCAACAATTCCAGAATCGTGTGTTGCCATTAAGACAGTGGTGCCTTCGCGGTTAATTCGATCAAGTAGCTTCATGATGCCCACACTGGTATTTGGATCAAGGTTTCCAGTTGGTTCATCAGCAATCAAAATCAATGGGCGACTGACATATGCGCGCGCAATTGCCACGCGTTGTTGCTCGCCACCTGAAATTTCATTTGGCTTGCGATCAGCTTTATCTTCTAGGCCAACTAGTTCAAGCACTTCCGGAACTTCGCGGTTGATTTCCTTCTGCGAATATCCAAGTACGTGAAGAGTGAATGCAACATTTTCGGCAATAGTTTTATTTGGCAGCAATCGGAAATCCTGGAAAACAGTTCCGACCTGACGACGAAGTTCTGGAACTTTATGATTTGCCAGTGTGTTTAAATCTTTGCCGGCCACATGAATAGTGCCAGTTGAAGGGCGCTCTTCACGCAGAATCAAACGCAAGAAGGTTGATTTGCCAGAACCAGAAAGACCGACCAAGAAAACGAATTCGCCTTTGGTGATTTCCAAGTCCACGTTCTCAAGCGCCGCTCGATCCATTCCTGGATAGGTCTTGCTGACCTTCTCTAAGCGAATCAATTTCAACTCCTTGCATTCGACGAACATTTCTCTTGAGCTGGCACACAATGAGCGCGCGCCTGCCTTAACTGTCTTAGTTTAGGTAAAAGCAGCACAAATCGGGCTCTCTAACGCGCTTTTTGACTGTGAAATCACGCTGAGAATCGGGATTTACTGAATACTTAGCGACTTTTCGAGCAGACCGGTAATTCTAAAAATCTGCTTAGTTTGATGTTGATTAATTGCTGCGACGCCAGCGAATTCCAGCTTCAATAAATTCATCGATTTCGCCATTTAACACGGCACTGGTATTTCCGGTTTCATAATCGGTGCGCAAATCTTTAACCATTTGATACGGCGCTAAAACGTAAGTACGCATTTGGTTGCCCCAAGAGCCCGAATTATCGCCCTTTAGTGCATTGATTTTCGCCTGCTCTTCTTGGCGACGGCGTTCTAATAACCTAGATTGCAGAACAGCCATTGCCGTTGCTTTATTCTGAATTTGCGAACGCTCGTTCTGACACGAAACCACAATGCCAGTTGGAATATGTGTCAATCGAACTGCAGAGTCAGTTGTATTAACACCTTGTCCACCAGGCCCAGATGAACGATAAACATCAACTCGAATTTCTTTTTCATCAATTTCAATTGCATCACTTTGTTCAACGACTGGAACAATTTCAACGCCAGCAAATGAAGTGTGACGACGTGACTGACTATCAAATGGTGAGATTCGAACTAAGCGATGTGTGCCTTGTTCAACTGAAAGCGTGCCATATGCATATGGCGAAGAAACCCGAAACGTGGTTGATTTAATTCCAGCCTCTTCAGCATATGAAGTTTCAAGAACATCGACTTTTAAATTATGGCGTTCGCAATATCGTAAATACATACGCATCAACATTTCGGCCCAGTCGGCTGCTTCAGCGCCACCAGCTTCAGAGCGGATTGTTACCAGTGCATCACGCTCGTCATACTCACCATTTAGTAGCGTTTGCACTTCTAATTCACTAATGGTTTTTTTAACTGAATCTAATTCCGCACCGGCGTCAGCTAAGGCACTCTCATCGCTTTCGGCATTAGCTAGCTCTAGCAAGATTGGCATATCTTCAACGCGACGACGAAGACCTTCTAAGCGGCTAATCGTTGATTGCACACGAGATAAACGGCTGGTTATCTTCTGGGCATTTTCTGGGTCATCCCACAAATCAGGAACCCCTGCTTGGGCTTCTAAATCAATTGCGGCAGCACGCAGCTTTGGAAGGTCTAAAACCTTCTCAATTGATACCAGGGTTGCATCTATTGCAGCAATCTCTAGATCGTATTCACGCGCGGCCATAGGCCCAAGTCTAGTGGACGCTTAAACCCGCTTAATCCATTGCTAATTTTGAATAATGGGAAGTTGCGACCCACTAGATCCATTTCCAATTATGCAGAAGGGGGAATCTACAAAATTCCGAATAGCGATAGAACGCGCTTCTTAACACTTGTAGTACCAGCAGAAGCTGAAAGTTCAATACTTTCAAAGGAGAAGAGTGAAAGTGAAATCGGTAGCCAAGCTTTTGCAGAAGCGGTAATTAGTACTTCGGTCCCATTACATTGAAACTCGCTGATCCGAATATTGGAAAGCTCGGGACGCACTAACTTATGGTTTGAACTATTTGAAATATCAGCCAAAGTTTCACTTGCTCGCTTATTCGCAACAGAGCAATCAATCGGAATAACTGGACTTTCATCGCTAACTAGGAATGAGAGTGCGGAATGTTTACCTTGATAGTAAGCGTCTAGATCAAGAGCGTGTGCAGCGCTTTGGGCCGCTGACTCAGTTGCTTGCACTAATGATCTGTGAGCAACTATTACCGATGAGATATCGGTTAGAACTACGGATGAAAGCAGTACAACGGCAAAGAGACCAAAAACTAAGACCGAAATTGAACCGTCTTCCCGCTTGAGGCGAATGCGTAACCATGTTGGATTAATGATTTGTATTAAACCCAAGGTGAAACTGTTTCTCTGGCAGTTGCTGAACTAACTCGCTTGCCATCTTTGCTCTTGAGCGTAATAGTAACTTCAACTTTGTTATCCGGTGAGATACAGAAAATTCCGGCGCAATCTATTGCGAAATGAAGATCGTCAATTCGCTTTGGATCTAGCCCAAGTTCACGAGCGCCAGTTTGCATAGTATTTCGGGCATTTACGGTGGCAGTTAAATCATTTTTGCTGAGAATGTATGCCCGAACAGTCTCGCGAGCAAGAGTGCGCACAATAAATTCATCATTACTTGCTGTGGCAAAACTAGATAGAAAAATAATGACTGGCACGAAAAGTGGTAGAGCGAGTGCCACAAACTCAAGAACGGCGCTTCCGCTTTCATCTTTAAGTTTGCGAAGCAGAAACATCGCTAGCTCTGGTTTTCTAATATCGAAAAGCCATGAACATTCGTAACTCGATCTTGACTTCCCAAGAATGGCACCAGGTTTGGCAGGTTTTGATTGTGGGTGGAAACCACTGCTCTTAAATCATTAAAAGCATCTGCTGAGTTCAAGTTAATTACCCGATCACCGATCTCAAAGCGACCAGTAATTGAGCTGTGAGTCGCTGAACTTTGAGCATAAGCGGCTTCAATATTGCGACTATTAATGGTTAGAACCAACTGAAAAGCGATTAAGAACAAGGTCATCAGTGGAATAACTACGAGAGCGCTCTCCACGCTTCCGCGTTCCTCTCTTAGCTTTCGAGCAAACTCGGCTAAATCACGTTTGCGCCTGACCTTCAATAAATGACGTCGCCAAGTGCTGCGTAATCTGCGGATGCCTCTTGGCTTTTGCGATAAGCCTGAAATCAGCCATAAAACCATTACCGAATGCCGTTCATAGCATCTAACGAGTTCTTCAAGATAGTGGTCAATCGTGGCGCCGCAATAGTCCAGATTGCGGTAACCAGCCCAGTTGTCATCAGCACTACTAATACCCATCCGGGCACATCTCCGCGCTCATCTTTAACTTTAGCTACCAGATCAAAGTTGCGTAGCCGATTAATTCTGCGACCAGCTGCTATCGCTGCCTTGGTCATCGCGGATTCAGCGCTACTTAAGATTCTCATAGCTACAAATACTTTCGGGGTTTCATCTACTTCTGTGTTCTCGACTGTAGTAGTTTCGGTTTTCTCAACGGCAGTGGTCTCACTTTCAGTTTTTTCGACGGCTGTGGTCTCATTTACTTCGGTCATGCTTTCCATATTTCCTCTTTCTATTTGTTTGGATCTGGCTGATTAGTATTTTGTTGCTTTTGTTATTGGTGAGCTTTTTGTTGCTGTTGTCGTGGTTTAGCGTTTTGTTGCTTCAGCGACGGATTTGATCAACTACATAAAGCCATTTAGATTCGATAACGATGGCCAAAGTGCGAACAACATAGATACTGGCAAAATAAGAAATACCACTGGGATCATCATTGAAATTTCGGCTTTGCCAGCTGCGGTCATAATTTGATTGCGATGTGCGGTTCGCGATTCCTGCGCATGACGTTGTAGCACTTCGACAATTGGTGCACCGCGCAACATCGCAGTGATCATGGCGTCGATAAATCTGCGAATAGTCACCGATTTGATTCGCCTGCCCATTGCATCTAGTGCAATATGAAATGGCGCTCCAGCTATGACATCTTTGGTCACTACGGCGAATTCGGCAGCTAATTCACACTCTGAACGCGCAGCAATCGTGGCCATCGCGTTTAATGGGGTTTGACCAGCCGATATCGATAGCGTCAACATCTCAATGAGGGCGGGAAATTCGGCATCCATTTGCGCCCGCCGTTTTACAACGGCCTTAGTTAAATTGCGATCGATTAAAACAAAGGCCGAGTAGCCGGCAATTGCGCCCATTACCAAAGCCCCCGCAATTGAGGCGCTTTTAGCCCAAATCAAGAGTGCGAACACGGCAAAGGTTAGAAAAGCGGTAGAGATCTGACTGCTGCGAAAGTCCAGATATTCATGCGGCCCGGTGCGGTTTAGCTCAAGCAAGCGATCGCGTAATTTACTGCGATCATCGATATTCGCTGCGAACTTACGATATTTAACTTTGCTAAACTTCAACGCTTTTGCCTCATCGCCTCGATCAGAAGCCACGACTAAATATGCTGCTATTACTCCGAATGCAGTTGAGATGAAAAGCGTGTTCAAGGTGTGCCGCCAAAAACACGAGGCGGTTTTGGTAGTGCCCCTAATTTGTTCATCCAAAGATATGCAATTGCGGTCATGAAGATTCCGGCGATCAAAATTACGGCCCCAGTGCTTGTCGCATATGCAGCAGCTGTTGCTGGTTGAGTTGAAAGCAGCAACAGCAGTAACCACGGTGCGGCAGCGGAAAGATGCGCCGAGTTCTTAATCCAGCCATGCTTAACTTCAATTTCTTTACGTAAAGCTAAGTCTTGCCGAATAAAATCTCCGACCATTCGCAATATCTGTAACAAATGAGTGCCGCCGAGTGAGCGCGAGAGAATTATTGCCTCGAAGATTTGATCACTGGCATAGTGCGAGAACTGTTTCTGTAACCAAGCGATAGCTGCTGTGAAATCACCATCTTTTCGAACCTGTCGATTAAATTCTGCAAAATACGGTGCCAGTTCGCGCGGTCCTCGATCAGCTAATTGTGAGAGTGCTTCAACTAAGGACATTCCAGATTGAATTCCAGTTATTAGATGATCAACCACATCGGGCCAGAGTAATTCGAACTTAGTTTCGCGACGTTTGGCCGATGAGACTAGGAAAGTAAATGTAATAACTGAAGCCATGGTCGCAAAAGCCAGAGCGATTGAGATTGATGCACTCAGGACTGTGATGGCAAAACCAACCGCCAGCCCAATAGCTGCTGAAATCGCTATTTGGCGCCACTTTGGCGAGATCATGGCTAACTGAGAGTTCGAGTTCATCGGTGCACCAATTTTCTCTCTGGTTCAACAATTTCCTTTTTCGAAATAGCCGAGTCATTCGTCAGAGCAGCAAACTTTTCCGCATGCGGCAATGAACCTAGTCCGCGCACATAACTACCACTTTCGCTATGCCAGGTGTAGAGCGAATCAACTTCGGGATTTAGATTCTCAACGCGACCCGTTACGGCAGCTATTTCACTAACTCGACGAACCCCATAACGATCAAGAGTCACATGCACGATCAGGTCAATTGAACTGGCAATAGTAGGAGCGATAAAGCGATGTGAAATATTCTCACCAGCTAGCAAGGGCAAGATCTGCAATTTGGCAATCGCATCGCGCGCTGAGTTAGCGTGCAAAGTACCCATGCCAGGTAGCCCAGAATTAAGAGCGATTAATAGATCAAGCGCTTCAGACTCGCGAACTTCGCCAACCACGATGCGCGATGGCCGCATGCGCAAAGATTCCTTAATCAATCTGCGTAGCAAAATTTCACCTTCACCTTGCAGATTCGCACTTCGGGTTTGCATCGCAATTACATCAGGCAGTTGAGGCGCTAATTCAAATACTTCCTCGATCGTGATCACACGTTCTGCAACTGGAATCGCAGAAACCAGCGCATTTAGCATCGTGGTCTTGCCGGCCTGAGTTCCGCCGCTTACTAAAATATTGATGCCGGCAGCAACACTTTGCCGCAGTAGTTCGGCCATCTCAAAAGTCATGACTTCACGTTCGGCTAATTGAGCAAGAGAGATTTTCTGCAGCAAATGTTTGCGGATATTGACCGCCCAATGTTGCGGAGTTATCTCTGGAATCGCGACATGCAAACGCGACCCGTCGGGCAACCGCGCATCAACAAATGGCACTGAAAGGTCTAAACGACGCCCACTCCAGAGTAATAACCGCTCAACCAGATTGCGCACTTGTTCAGCACTGAGTAGCAACATGGTTAGCTCGGAGCGGCCATTTCTAGCTATAAATATGCGCTCGGGTGAATTGATCCAGATTTCTTCAACAGTTGGATCTTGAATGAACTCACTTAACGGCCCAAATACATTCGTTGCATCAATTGTGGCTTCAGACATGAAATGAAGATAGTTAGCAATTCACTAAGCGATTTGGCTCATGAGAAATTCTGTGGACGAACTAACTTCACTTTTAAATTTTTTAAGCGAGAGAAACCTGTCGAGAACTTATACACACAAATTAGTCGTGGCAATTTCTATGAGAGCTAAAGAACATAAGTTCCGCAATGTGTTGTGACCCCTAAATGCTGCCGAGTAATCGGTGGACTTTCATCTGTCGAGTCTTTCCTCGATCTATAGATGAGAGGGGGTGATGCCAATGGATCCAAGTGCAAACTGGACCCAAATTGCGGTGACTTTGATTAAGTCTATTTTCGAGTATTTGTCGAGAAAAGGCCAAAGTCGCCGCGATAACGGCGACTCTGGGTAAAACCAGGGCAGAACACGAAAGAGCCCCTCGGGATTTTAATCTCGAGGGGCTCTTTCTATCACGAATAAGAACAGTAACGCAATAGTTTGTAAAGAAAGTTGTGCGTTTAGAAAAACTACTTTCTGAAGCACGATGTTACTTAATGTAACTTAAATCAAATACTTTTAGGTCAAGTTATAAACCCTGCTCACAAAAGATTTACAAAACAATAATGGTCGCACATTTCTAAGTGGCCATTGTTGCTTTTTAGCTTAGATTGTTAAACCGCAAACTTAGTGAACTTGAAGTCACGTACCAATGTCACTGGCGCTTTTGAAAGACCAACGACTGAATACGAAATCGTGCAAGTACCAGATGCGATTGCATGAACTGTGAGCTGTGCTTCAACTTTGCAAACAGCGGGGGTTGAAGAAGTAGCCGAAGCGCTAACAACTGTTGGGTTAGGTAACTTCAAATAAGCGCTAGTTGCTGGATCCTTGAGTGCATCAAACTTATTTAGCGCAGTCTTCATACGATCGTCTTCACCTTCGATAAAAACATTCTCATTGATCCAGGCAAATAACTTAGGCAACTGAGTAGCCATTTGATCTGCCAGTGAGGTAGTTGAACTCGCAGCACCAGTGAGTGCGGGAAGCACCGCGCTAGTTTTAAAGGTAAGTGACTTTGATTCACCAACACCATCATCACTTACTGCGTAGATGGAAATTGTGTATGAAGTATTTGGCGTTAGATTTCTAATACGACCATTCCAGCTACTTGAGAAGGCACCGTAATTAAATGGTCCTGGATAGTAAGCGGCAGACCCAGTAAATAAAACGGAGCCGATGTTACTTCCAGTCCAAAGAATCTTGCCCCCAGTGCCGGTTCCATCATCTACGAATGAAAGTGCTGAAAGGGAGGCAACAACTAGCGGTGTAGTAGTTGCCGAATTAGAAGTAGCTGCCGCGGAAGTTCCGATCGCATTTGTAGCAGTTACTGAAAATGTGTAAGCAGTACCTGGTTGCAGGGCATCAAAGTTAAAGGTTCCCCCGGTTGCTTGCGTAAGAGTCTTTGTTATACCGCCAGGAGAAGAGGTGGCGGTGTAAGAAGTAACCGCAGACCCATTATTTGATGAAGGAGCTCCGAAACTAACTGTTGCACTTCGCTTACCGGTAGCGGTAGCTACGACTGAAGTTGGGGCCGAAGGTGCGCCCACTGTTGTTATTGAATTGGAAGCACTCGATGCCGTACCAGGACCCGCTGAGTTAGTAGCCGTCACGGTAAATGTGTAAGAAGTACCGGCAGTTAAACCAGTCATTGCAATAGTGCCGCTTGTTGCTTGCGAGATAGAACCGGTAATTCCACCAGGAGATGAAGTTGCGGTGTATGAAGTAATTGTTGCGCCGCCATTAGAAACTGGTGCCGTAAATGAAACGTTGGCAGTTGTCGCACCAGTTGATGTCGCAGTTACTGAAGTTGGCGCTCCTGGTGCCGTTGTTGCACCGGCTCCAACTACAAAATTCGTAAGCTCCACCCAAGAGGTGACTGTTCCGCTACCTAAAGAGAATGTTCCATTGGTGTTAATTGTTATGCGAGCACCGGTACCTGAAGTCACAGGAACTCGGACACGTAAAACACCAGAAGATGCGGTGTAATTTAGCTGTATAAATGGTTCAAATGCTCGATTTGCTTTTTGCATGTAACAACTTCCAACAGCTGTTCCTGATGGACAAATTCCTTGGAGAATTGCCGAACCACCCGAGTAGATATCGGACGTACCCTGGTACCCGTAACCAGCTGACATATTTATTGTTTTGTCATATCCCGTTTCAGGTGTACTTGGAATTCCTAACGCAGCAGAATAAAACATCTCATTTATATTCGCCACTGAAAAGGAACGTCCTCCAAAATCAAAAATAACAGCATCGTTAGCGCTTGAGCTAAAGCCGCCAAGAGTTAGTTTGTTTGCTGAACTTGAATTGATATTTACACTTCCAGAAACTGTTACATCTACGCCACCTACAGTTGCTGCTTGGCTCGGCGTAGCAAATAAGAAAGAGGATGCTGCTATTGATAACACAGCCAGAATTCGTAGTGACTTTTTCATAGTTAATTCTCTCCAGTACTACATTTAAAGTTTTCTGCTACTCGGGCAATTGCGCTCTGTAATTGCAAAACAGGACTTCCCAACTGAGTGGTGTCACTCAGCCAATATTCTGAGAATCCTAAGGGGATAACCCTTAGGCATCACCCCGAAAACTCGCATAACGACTTGATTGAGGGGCAAGCCCAAGCGCATACCTTGCTGATTCCTGTCGGCACCTCGAGCCAAGCCCACCAAGCCCAGCCAAACGCTGCTTCGTAATCGTTAACTTCCCGTTACCTGACCTCGCCCTTTCAGGCCCGCTTACATATCTATTAGGCGCTGTCCTGACTATTTTTAGCCCTATGAGAACCCATACTTTTAAATCATCCTCCGCCCACAAAACCATCTGGCAGCGCGCATTCGCACTCGTTGCGATCGCTGTTATGGCAGCCATTGGTCTGCCTGCAATCGCAACAGCTGCCAACCCAGCCACCGTGAAATTAACTGTTCACTACCAACGCCCTGCTGCTGATTACGCGACTTGGGAACTTTGGTTATGGCGCAACGTTGGTTCAGGTGCCGATGCCGAAGTTGATAAGAATGGCGTTAAGTTCACTGGCGATGACGATTTCGGAAAAGTTGTAACTGTTGATGTTACGAGTATGGATAAGTATGAAAACATCGGAATCATTGTTCGTAAAGGGGAATGGTTAGCTAAAGATGTTAGTGCTGATCGCTTCATCACCAAGTTCGGAGCCGATGGCAAAGCTGAGATCTGGTTACGTCAAGGCGACCCAGTTATTTATTACGAGAAGCCAACAGGCGAAGTTGCTGTTCCTGCCGGCAGCAAGTTAGCAAAACTTTATGATTCAGCAGATTTCACTGCGAAGTACACATACACCGGCAACGATCTTGGTAACACATATAGCAAGACCGAAACCAAAATGCGTGTGTGGGCACCAACAGCCACTGCAGTAAAGGTTGTCACTTATTCAAAGCAAGACAGCACACTTGCTGAAGGTGTTGAAACTGAAATGACAGCCGATGTAAACGGAACTTGGATTGCCAAGATCTCAGGAGATAAAGAAGGTTTGATTTATAACTACCGAGTCACTGTTGATGGCAACACCAATGAAGCAGTTGACCCATATGTTCGTGCCACCACACTTAATGGTGCGCGCGGAGTTGTTATTGATCTAGCCAAGACCAACCCAGCAAACTGGAAGAAAACTAAGCCAGCATTTAGCGGCAAAGCAACCGATGCAGTTATCTATGAACTGCACGTGCGCGATCTTTCAATGGATGCCTCAAGTGGAATTCCTGCGGCTCACAAGGGTAAGTTCTTAGCTTTTACCGATCTAAACACCACAAATAACGGCCAAAAGACAGGTGTTTCAGCGATTAAAGACTTAGGCGTTACTCACGTTGAGTTGCTGCCAATCTTTGACTTCGCATCGGTTAACGAAGCCGACCCATCATTTAACTGGGGCTATGACCCAATGAACTACAACGTTCCAGAAGGTTCATATAGCTCGGACCCAGCTAAGCCAACTGCTCGCATCACAGAGTTAAAGCAAGCAATTCAAGCGATGCACGATCAGAAGTTGCGTGTGAACATGGACGTTGTTTATAACCACGTTTATAACGCAGGTAACTTCAGCCAAGAAGCAATCGTGCCGGGATATTTCTTCCGCACTGATGAAACTGGCACCATGACAAATGGCAGTGGATGTGGAAACGATGTCGCATCTGAACGCCCAATGGTTCGCAAATTTATTGTTGACTCAGTTAAGTACTGGGCCAGTGAATATAACCTCGATGGTTTCCGTTTCGACTTAATGGGCTTGATGGATATTCAGACAATTAACGAGGTAACTGCAGCTCTTAAGGTGATTGATCCAACCATCATCGTTATCGGTGAAGGCTGGAACATGGGCACTTTGCCGGATGATCAAAAAGCTAATCAAGTAAACATTGCGAAATTAAACAACGTCGCACATTTCAATGATCAAATTCGCGATGGTCTAAAAGGCTCAGTTTTCAATTCAACTGATACTGGTTGGGCAACTGGCAAGATCAGCGCAGCAAGTGACGTAGTTGCTGGCATCGTTGGAAATATTGATTACAGCGCGGCTTTCTTAACGAAGTGGACAACCACATCTCCTGCGCAATCAGTTAACTATGTTGAGTCACATGACAACTTGTCATTGGCCGACAAACTAACTGCCAGCGTTAAGGGCATTAGCCCTGCTGGAGTTGCGCAATTAAGCCAGTTCGCATCGTCAATCGTATTTTTATCGCAAGGTGTGCCATTCCTACAGGCTGGCCAAGAGTTCTTGCGTTCAAAAAATGGCAATGACAACAGCTATAGCGCAGATGATGCAACTAACTCGTTGAAGTGGTCTACCAAAATTAAATACGTCGCCACAACCAAGTATTACCAGGGGCTATTCGCACTTCGCGCTGCTCACCCAGCATTCCGCATGAATACAACCGCTGCAGTTAAGGCGAACTTGAAGTTCCTCAGAACTACTAATGATGTAATCGCATATTCAATAAACGGTAAGGCCGTTAAGGATAAGGCGAACACAATTGTGGTAATTCATAATCCAAACGCAGGCGCCACAACAGTGACACTGCCAAATGCCAAGAAGTGGGCGATCGTAGTTAAGGGCGGCGTTGCCGGCACCAAGACAATTGAATCAATCACTGCTGGCAAAGTTAGTGTTGCAGGTCAGACCACAATGGTGCTGACTCAGTAATTACTTACTTCAAAGTTCTAGAGAAGTGGCTCGCATCTAAATGGTGCGGGCCACTTTTATTTTGTCAGTCGCATATATCTGACTGGATTGCCTCATTTGATTTTGGCTCGGTAGGGCTTTAGTTGCGCGAGCCGCTGTATTCGACACATAGGTAACGTAAAATCAGATTATGAGCATGAGTACTTGTGAGTGCGGTCAGCCGCTAGCGCTAGATGATATTAAGTGCCCGAAGTGCGGCAAGAAATTCACCATTGAGCCACGTTTCACAGGATTTGAGATTCCGGAACCACCGATTGATCAATGGCGAGAAGAGCTTTCGATTAAACGTAAATTCTCAGATGAAAGTTTGGCTGAGGTAAAGCGCGAGGCGGAAAAGCGTCAGAAGAATAAGGGCAAGCGTTCGCCAGCTAAATCAAGTGATAAAAAGAGCTCACCTTTTGCAAATATAAAGCGAAAAACAAGGCAACGCGATTACTCACCATCATTTAGCAGCAACTCACGTACCAATTGGCCAGCACTTGCGCTTACATTGATCGTATTAGTCTCGAGCGTTAAGTTAATTGATGCCAATTCGATCTATTTTACTTCGAACCCAAATTATTTACCTATCGGTTTAGTAGCTTTAACATCACTAATTAGCATCTTTGCTTTCATTAATCGCAATTTCTTCGAAGCCTGGCTTTTCAAAGTCGGTGAGATTTCACAAGGGCGGCAATACTGGCGCCTATTAACTAGCGGATTCTTGCACGTTGATTTCTTCCACTTAATTTTCAATATGTATGCGCTCTTTTCATTCGCATTCTATGCCGGAGAAATCTTCAATGATTACTACGGTTACTCAGGCCCAGCCACATTCGCTGTTTTCTATCTAGCTGCAATATTTTTCTCTGACCTGCCAAGTCTTGTGATGCACCGCAAAAATCCGCAGTACTCAAGTGCTGGTGCATCTGGTGCGATATCTGCCTTAATCGCTTTCGTAGTGATAGTTAGACCAGATACTCAAGTTGGTTTTGGGGCAGCTCCTGGCCTAGGTGGTGGAACAGCAGTAGATGGAACTACGGTTGCGATTCCCGGATTGCTCTACTTAGTTATCTACTTAGCTATTTCGGTTATTTTCACCTTTAGAAAGAATTCGCAAATAAATCATTTGGCGCACTTCGCAGGTGCTGTCTTTGGTTTGCTAGTTGGATTAGCGATTTTAGGCAGCTAAAAGAGAGGCATTGCTTAGCTACGCATAGTAGTTTCATAAAACAGAAAGTAATTTTCCAAAACGCACACCAACTCACACAAACTATTGTTCAGCAATAACAATTGGTGGTTAAATAGGCCATGCAGAGAGCGTAAGCCCCCTGCATGACTTGTTCGGTCATTAACTTATGTGGTCTTCCCGTCCATCACGTGGGCGGGATTTCCTTTTCTCAAAGTGTTTAAGCAAAGCTTTTAACGCTTCGAGAATGAACTTAAGCCATAAGGCTAGTTCGCTCATAAATTCTCCTTTCTCAACTATCTACCTTGATTGCGCAAGGAATCTTTGGCGTCTGCCAAAGAAAGTTGAACCAATAGCCACAGCAATTGGCGCATCTTGAAAGCGTTGAGATTAGAAACCGAACACCAGCGAAGTTAGTGCAAATAAAATTAGTTAAATGTTTCGATTTGATTTGCTGTGCATGAGAATTTGTGTGAATAGTTTTTACTACAGAAAGTAATTTCAAGAAACAGAAAGTAGTTTTGCAAATCGCACAAAAAACATTGCACTGCAATACTTTTGCCTGATAGAAATAGCCTCAGTTTGTACTTGGATCCATTGGCATCACCTCCTCTCTATATCGGTCGGGGAACTACCGATATAGAGTTCGCAACTGCGTTAACGAACTTGCAACAAAGAAGGATCACAACACGTTGGGCAACTTACGCGCGCGACTACAGCGCCCCACCTAAGCCCGATTTACCTGTGTACCAACCAGTTCCAGCCCCTAAACCCGCACGCTCTTCGCAAAGTCATCACAGAGATTCCTAAAGGTCGGCGCGCACTATGTGCCTGTAAGCAAAGGCATCAAGCCCAAGCACATAGAAAGGCTCATTATGAAAAACACTCGCACTGCAGTAGCCGCCCTACTAATTGCCGGCTTCGCACTAACTTCAACGACTGCCTCATTTGCAGCCGACACCACTAAGGCCGACCGAGTCGCAGCCCGCACCGCATTCCAAGCCCAGATGGATGCTTTCAAAGCCGCAGCAGCTGCCCGCCACACATCAGCCGACGCCGCACATGCCACCATTGATGCTGCTCGCGCAACCGCTAAGGCTGCTAAAGATGCTGCCACAACTAAGGAAGCCAAAGCAGCCGCCAAGGCCGCCTTCGAAGCAGCTCGTACAGCAGCTAAAGCAACAGTGCCTGCCAAGCCAGTTAAGCCGGTAAAGCCAGCCATCTTGGTTAAGGCAAAGCCTGCTGTAACACCTGCTTCATAACGCAATACAGAGCGCTTAACTGCGCAATTTAGTTTCAATCCTCCTCTAGGGATACAAAACACCCACCGTGGATTATCGGTGGGTGTTTTGTTTTGTTAAAAAAGTGAGAGTTTAGTTTTACTACAAAAATTAATCTAAACGAATTTTGCCAGTTCCTGTTTCAACTTCTACGGCAACTATGCCCGTATCGCCATCATTTGCTTCAACTGAAACCCATTCGACTTCAATACCACTTCCAATGGCAGCCTTTACGTCTGAGCCAAGCCATTCAGAAATAGTTGATTCCTCACCAGCAATTTCAATCTTTACAATCTTTGCGACAGCTTTGCCATCTGTAGACGGATGATGATTCTTAATCCATTGAACGAAGAATGGCATTTGGCGATCTTCAAGTGTTCCAAGAACACCGATCTGCTTCCAAGATAAATCTGTTCCATCTGGCTTTGTGCGGTGACCATCTACTGCTGGTCGGCCTAAACGATTTTCAACTGCTGCTAGATCTTCAACTGCGACAACCCAGGTAAGCCATCCGCCACCTTCAGCAGCGCGCTTTGATACAGCCTTACCGAATGGCGATGAATCAGAAGCTGGGTGATCTAGTGGGCACACAACTTCGATGTAATGACCATTAAGTAAAGGGGCTGTGAAGTTACGAGTACCAAATCTTGGATGTACTCCACCGTCAACAAAGGTGGTTCCTAAACGAGAACCCAGTCTCTGGACGGTATCTGCCAGCTGGTCATGAGAAGTTACATATGAGACATGGTCTAGGCGCATGAGCAAATCTTGCCCTATCCGAAGGGGTGCTTTTTACCATTTTTCCAATTTTATCAAACTGAAGCCTGTAATTTGTGCTCAATTTTAGGTCTGGGCTAACTAAATTAATCAAATTTCGCTTTGGAATGCACATGCCAATATTAAGTAACTTTTCGACTGCGGCTAGTATAGTTTCATTATGTGTGTTTCGAGCAAAGCTTCAAAATCATAATATGCAGGTTGTGATTCTTGCTGGTGGTTTAGGAACAAGACTATCTGAATTAACTAGCACTATTCCAAAACCTATGGTCATGATTGGCGACCAGCCCATTCTCTACCACATCATGAAATATTATGCGTCATTTGGTCACAAAGATTTTGTCATTGCCCTTGGCTATAAAGGCTTTGAAATAAAAGACTACTTCATAAATATAAACAACAGAAATTCAGACTTAGAATTAGATTTTACAACGGGAACTACAAAAATAATTGCCGGAGAAACTTTAGATTGGAAAATTACATTTGTAGATACTGGTTTGGAAACGCAAACTGGTGGACGATTATTAAAGTTAAACGCTCACCTTGAAAATGAATTCCTACTGACATACGGCGATGGGTTGAGTGACGTAGATATAAACAAAGTGATTGAGAGTCATCGGGCAAGTGACTATCTGGCAACTGTGACTGCGGTGATCCCGCCAGCCAGATTTGGCTCCCTCAAGATAATTGGAAATAGAGTAACCGCGTTTAGTGAGAAAAATCCGAAAGATGAAAGTCGCATAAATGGTGGCTTTTTCTGTGCCTCGAAGCGAATACTAGATTTTATCGGAGGTACCGAAATTGCATTTGAGCGCGAACCTCTAATGGAACTTGCAAAACATGGTTTATTGGGCGCATATAGACATGATGGATTCTGGCATTCTATGGATACATTGAGGGATCAACAGTCGTTAAACACAATTTGGCAAAGCGGTGACGTTCCTTGGGTTAAGCCTTGAATTCCCCAAACTCAGAATTCTGGAATAAGAAGAAGGTTCTAATAACTGGCCACACAGGCTTTAAGGGTTCATGGCTTAAAGTCTGGCTTGAAGATTTGGGAGCTGATTTACTTGGCTTAAGTTTTAATGAATCTAAAAATAATTTTAATCGGCCTTACGCTTCAAATAACATTATGAATATTGATTCTGATTTAAATTCTAACTCATGGCAAAAGACTGTAACTGATTTTAGGCCTGAAATAGTCTTTCATTTGGCTGCTCAATCATTGGTACTTGAAGGATACAAGAATCCAATAGAGACCTTCAAAACTAATGTAGGTGGAACTATTAATCTGCTTTCTCTAATTTCAGAGCTTGATTCGGTAAAGACAAGTTTAATTGTGACTACAGATAAAGTTTATTTAGATAGAGACAATCACGCTTATAAAAGGGAAGATAGCCTAATTGGGGGAACTGATCCTTATTCGGCAAGCAAATCTGCCGTAGAACTAATTGTTTCAAGTTTATTGAAAGCAAAAAATAGTCCACTTTCAACTGTTAGGTCAGGAAATGTCATCGGCGGTGGCGACTGGTCATACAATCGATTGATACCAGAAATAGTCAATCATTGGCACAAATCTGAAACTTTAGAATTACGGTCGCCAAATGGAGTTAGGCCCTGGCTGCATGTGCTTGAACCTATTCGCGGATATCTTCTTTTTGCAGAATACTTACACCGAGGTGGGTTGGTAATCCCTGCTATGAATTTTGCTCCAAGCTTTTCAAATCATGTTCCGGTTAATCAAATTGCGCAAAAGGCATTTTCTTACTTACCTTCTAGAAGCGGCTTCAAGATTATGAACTCTTCTGATTACTCGTTTGTAGAAACTGAAGTTCTCAAACTTGATTCAGATCTGGCAAATAAAACTATAAATTGGCGGCAGCTTTGGAATTGGGAAATGACATTGGAAAAAACTCTTGACTGGTATACAAATTATCTACAAGGAGCGGATCCATTAGAATTAATAAAGAGTGATTTATCATCGTACTTGCACGATTTAGCACATGAAAAGACATCATAATATGAATATTGGATCTGAAATTTGTAGAGGATGTAAATCCAATAATCTTTTTGTTGGTATCAACTTAGGTGAGTTGCCGATCGCAAATGAACTTTACTCAAATCCTATGGAGAGCTTTGAAACTTTTCCGCTTTGCCTAAAGATTTGCAGAGATTGTGGACTCGGGCAAGTTCAAGATGTGGTCAGCCCTGAGCGAATTTTTAGAGATTACAGATATTTATCTTCTACAAGTACATTTTTTTTAAATCACGCCCGCGATTTTGTAGATGAATTACTTTCCAACGGAACAGTTGGTGCTGATGACTGGGTTCTGGAAATCGCATGCAACGATGGCTATTTATTGAGAAATTTTCTAGAAAAAGACATTTCATGTCTTGGTATTGAACCAGCTTCTAATGTTGCTCTGATTGCACAGGAACTTGGGATTGAGGTTTTGAATGATTTTTTCACCGAAAATTTGGCAAGAAAACTCGTTTCCGAGAGGGGCCACCCAAAATTAGTTATCGCGAATAATGTTTTAGCTCATGTACCTGATATACAAGATTTTATGAAAGGATTATCAGTTTTAGCAGGCGAGAAGACTGTTGTAAGTATTGAAAATCCATCCATACTAAATATTTTGGAAGAGATGCAATTCGACACAATTTACCATGAACATTTCTCATATCTGAGCGCGCTGGCAGTTCGCAAAATAGCACTCGAGAACAATCTAGTTCTCTTTGACCTGCAGGAAATTAATGCTCATGGCGGTTCTAATAGATATTGGCTAGCAAGAAAAGAGTCTGCAGCTGAAATACAAGAGAAAGTTCAGCATACAGTCGAAAGGGAATTATCTGCTGGAATTCTAGAGAGAGAGGTTTGGGATAAGACGAACTCTAAAGTTCAGAAAATTCTTCAAGATTTTACTAACTGGTTAAATGCACAAACCGAAGCTGGCAAGAAAGTTGTTGGGTACGGCGCTGCGGCAAAAGCTAGCACTTTGATCAATGCGAGTCTCGAAATTGGTAATGGTTTGCTCGCGATAGCAGACGCCAGTCATGAAAAACAGGGTCGATTTATGCCAAAGTTCAACATCCCAATTATTTCGATAAATGAATTGCTTAAGCTTAAGCCAAATGTAGTCATAGTTTTTCCATGGAACATAAAGGACGAGATAGTAGATTCAATTAGTCCTAAACTTCCAGAATCGGTTGAATTTTGGGTTGCAGTGCCTGAAATGTTGAGAATTGAAACTGTTAACTCACGCTCAAATCACGCTGATAACACCACTCCAGTAGGACTAAAAGTGACCAAATAATTCTGGAGTCTGGTTTACTCCATTCATTTTTATTCAAAATAGCCTTTATTTCACCTATATTTATTATTTTCGAAAATCCCATATTCTCAGCCCTGTTGGGAATTAATGAAATATCATCTCTAAGTTCTTTTCTAAGATATTGAACCAGATCAAAACTAAAGCCAGTTTTCTTTCGGAATGCAAAATTTCTTCCAAAATATGTTGAAGCGAATTCTCTCAATAGAATCTTAGTATGGCCTGAGTCAACCTGCTCTTTTTTAAAACTGTGCGAAGCATAATGTATTACATTGTCATCAAGAAATGGCGATCTAACCTCTATGGAATGGTACATGCATGAAGAGTCCAATTTCCTCAGAATATGGCCTGGTAAATAGTTCTTTTGATCAAATGCCATGAACGCTGAAACGTTATTTACTGAAACTTTTAAAATATCTTCAAGATCGTTCTGAACTTCATCTTGTCTATTCTTGTAAATATCACGCATATCCGAAATTAGAATTTTTTTCATATCATCAGGAGAAACATTTGTGATTGTTGCCAAGTAGCCACCCGAAACCTTATTGCCTAAAAGTGAGTCAATAACATATCGCGATATTAGTTTTCGCTTCCCTAGAAAAAAACCTAATTTATCCTGAAAGTTATCTGGTAAAGTGGTTTTCATTAAAGATTTTGTAGACAAATATCTTGTATAGCCCCCAAAGAACTCATCCGCGCCATCACCAGATAAGGCATATCTATGATTTGTTGTTGCCATTCTTGCCGCAACTAAGTGCATTGGCATAATTGAAATATCGGAAAAAGGCTGGTCCATAGCAGCAACCATGCTAATAAAATCATTTCGAGTTGGATTTTGTCTGACTACGTTCAATTCCATTCCCAAGTTGTCACAAACCGACTGCGCACCTTCTAACTCACTAAACTCATAATCATGCGGGGCAAAAGTAAAAGGTTCACAATCGTGGCCAAGCTCCTTTTTCAAAATAGCCGCAATAATTGCTGAATCGATTCCACCACTTAGAAATAGTGCAGTTTTATCTACATTTTTTTGCACCCTAATATCTATCGCTTCCAATAAAACATTATGTAATTTACTTTTTGAATGCTTTTCTCGGTCTAACAAAGAATAGTCACGATCCCAAAGTTTTACTTGTATCGATTCGGACATTTTATCAAAATCAAAGTGAATGAAGTGCCCTGGTTTCAGGTTTTCAATTCCAACTATTGGACTAGCATCATCAAACCCGTACCCTAGGTTCAAAAAGTCAATCAGGAAATTTCGATTGATGCTCCTAGCTTTACAATCATCAGGGAGCAATGAGTCAAGTCTCGAAGAGAAATAAAGTACATTATTTTCAAACTTGTAACTAAGAGGTTTTTTCCCATACTTATCTCTCGCGACTATAGCCTTATTTTCACTTTTATTAATCGCAACTAATGCGAACATTCCATTTATCATTGGAATCGCGCGCTCGCCATATTCAGCGAAAAGATGAGCCAAAACTTCGCCATCGCTATCTAAGTTACTGAAAATGTGACCTAATTCTTGAAGGTTTTTTTGTAATATTTTGAAGTTGTATGCTTCGCCGTTGAAAATTAGAGACCAACTAGATTCCTTGCAATCACAGATAAACGGTATTTCTTCTTCCAAAGTACCTTTAAATATTAGCCGGTACATTTCCAGACTATAATAAAAAGTTTTATCAATATATTTACCATCTGGGCCACGACGTACTAGGCAACTAGTTTGAGAGAATTGGTCTTTTCCATTTGAACCTAAACTACCTACGATTGCACACACCTTATTTAACCACCTTTAATTGAATCTTTAAGTATTTTGACTTTAAGTCGAATCACTAGTTTTGATGAACACAGCACTTCCTTATACAACTTAAGCAAGTTTCTCTTGATAACGACATGTTTTGGAGATAATGTTCCTATCGTGAGCGTTGGATTCGTTATAGGTTCTTTTGGTAGAGGCGGGACTGAGAAATATTGTCTGAGTATAGCAAATGAACTGGTGATAGATGGGTATCAAGTTGCCATTTATATCTTATCCAGCAAAGACATCGACCTAGTCAGGTTTTCTCAGTTCGATTCGCGAGTAGAGTTACATCTATATAGCGAAGCTAGCAATAATTTTTTCAAACAACTTATGTGGTTTAGAAAGAGAATAACGCAAGATCACAAAGTTTTAATTGGCCTACTAAACAAAGGTAACCTCGCACTTCCGATTGCTCGTTCAAAATCATGTACAAAAATTATTGCGACTCGGAGGCGAGCATTCGGTTTTAAGGGAAAATTTCTTCTTCATTCAATTCTTAGGTTTTTTGTGGAGCTTTCAAGCGATTTCGTAATCTATAACTCAACATCATTGAAACCCAAGGGATTTTTTAGTAGAAATCCAAAATTTAGATACATTCCAAATTTCATTGAATTACCGAGTCCCGTGAATCTTAATCATTCTGGGATTCAAAAATCTAACTACATACTAACAATTTCTAATCTTCGCCCGGAGAAAGGCTTGCTTATTCTACTGCAGGCGTGTGAAATTCTATACTCTATGGGATTTGATGTTCATGTAAAGATCGCGGGCGAAGGTCCTCTCCGAAAAGAGATCGAAGCTAAGATTAATGCGGAAAACCTTCCGATAGAATTACTTGGAAAAGTAGATGATACAAGTAAATTCTTGGAGCACTGTTTGTTCTACGTTCAACCATCTTTAACTGAAGGATTTTCTAACTCAATTTTAGAAGCAATGTCTTTCGGAAAAATGGTAATCTCAACAAATGTAGGCGCTGCTAAAGATTGTTTGGGTTCAGGTGATTTTCTTGTTGAGCCAAATGATCCCTTCGCTTTAGCCAATTCAATCTCAAAGTACTTGAGTGCCCCAATTAAGCAAATTCAGGTTATTGGTGAAATTAACAGGCGAAAAGTATTGGATAATTTCTCTAAGGAAAGTTCAGTCAAGGCACACTTAGAACTTTTTGAGCAATTAGATTAGGTTTTGCTCACATCCGCGATATATGTCCATCAAGCGTCACGAGAGGTAAGCATTAAATGTCCGTTACCATTATTGGGTGCGATGATGTGAATTGCGCTTGTAGATTTCCAAAACGTAATTTTCTTGTTGAAATAATATTGATACCGTTTTCTATTATAATCTATCTTCGCAATGCGGATATGGCTTCTTTTTTAAAAAAGTTACCAAAGTATTTTTCTGTAAATAAGAATACGGGTAGAAAAATATTTCATAAAAATTCTCAAATAAATGTGAACTCTGAACTAGGCTATGAATACCTCTTTAATGTCTTTGTTAACGATTCTTGCCCGGATAAACTTCTTGTTACGAAGATTTGGGTTTCGGATTTAGTTGGTAAGATTGAATCTGAGTCGATATTATCATTGACTAATTTTCCACTTCTGAATTTTATTCGAATTAGATTGCGCATTTTGGCAATGGTCGAATGGCTCGCTCAAGGAGAAAGCCAAACCATAGTTTCTGACATGACAATGTTAACGGAAGTCAATGAAAAAATAATTTATAAGTACAATTTTCATAACATCTTTCGTAAGGTGGGTAATAGGATTAGTGATAAGTACTTAAAAAAGAAATATTGGAATATTAGAATTGCTAGAAAATCAGACACGGCGGAGATCCAGATTTTTCGATCAAAATGCTTCGGATCTGCTGATCCATTTTTGCTTGATTACAATGGAAAGACATTTCTTTTTTTTGAGGTATTGGAAAAGAAGAATGCGCCTGGGAAAATAGCTGTCTCTAGTTGGGAATCTTTTGAAACGGTTTCAAGCTTGGTCAATTTAGACTACAAGGTAATATTAGACACTGGCTACCATCTTTCTTTCCCTTTTGTTTTCCTTGACAAAGGAAAATTTCTAATGATTCCTGAATCGACGTCAGAGGGATCAAATTACTTTTACAAAAGTGCCGAACCATTAGGCCCATGGGAGAGAGTTGGTCCGATTAAGATTGGCTATCCCATTTTGGACCCAATTATCATTAGTAAATACAACAAATATATCCTCATAGGATCTCGAAGATTAACTGGAGATTGCAGCGGAGGATCACTTTTAGAGGCATACGAGAGTAACTCTTTAGAAGGTGACTGGACCAAGGTTCTAAACTTCTCTATCTGGGATGATCGCACGTCAAGAAATGCGGGGTATAAAATCGAAAGTAATCGGGTTGATCGATTTGCACAAAGCTTTTGTGGTGACATTTACGGCCATCACGTTTCGTCACATTTTATTCGACTTGAACTTGAGGGTGAATCTTTAAAATTGAGTTCTTATGAATCGAAAGAAGTACATTCTGAATACAGATCCCATCATTTGTCTTTTTCCAAAAATTGGAATGCTTATGATGTATTTGACTAAATTTCAATTATCTCATCTGCAAGTTCTAGATACTTTTTCGAGTGCGAGATAACTACAACTGTAATTAATTCGCTAATATTCTTTATGTTACCTATAATGCTGTTTTCTGTAGAATCATCAAGTGCCGAAGTTGGTTCGTCCAATATAAGAATATCGGGCTTTAAGTACAAAGCTCTCGCCAGGCCAATACGCTGAACCTCCCCGCCACTTATATTTCGTCCGAAGTCATCAGATTTGGATTTTTTTAAATCAAATTTTGAGACTCCGTCTTTTGCTAATCCAGATAAACTCAACACTTCGTCCAAAATTTTAAAGTCAACATCTTCGTGAGCTACCCCAATTGCAACGTTCTCAACTAGGTTGCCTGGAATCACAACTGTGCTTTGTGGCATATAGGCAATCACTAATCCATCGGGTTTATCACTTATATAATTGACATCTCCTAATTCTGGAATTTCATGACTCAATATCAAATTTACAAGTGTCGTTTTTCCTCTTCCTGAGTCCCCCGAGATAAGAGTTAGCCCACCTGGTCCGATTTTGCAGTTTAAATCTGAGAACAGGTACTCATCACTATCTGCAAACTTAAAGGACAGGTTTTCTATCAATATATAGGCCCTGCTCGCCGATGGATCGTAAGTATTCATTCTTCCATTCGACTCTTTTAAGAGCCTTTTGGATTTATCCTTCAAATCTAAATACTCGTTTAAAAAACCTAGTCCTTGTTCTAAATTTGATTTAATGAACAAGATTGCACCTTGCATTCTGAGAATTGAAGGAACTACTCGAAAGGAGATTGCTAGCAGTAATGTACCCGCATGCATCGCGCGATCTAGATCTGAGATTAATAGAAATGAAATTATGGTTAATGCACCTGCGATAACAATTACAAGTTCGAGGAAATACTTGGGAATTTGCTGAATAAAATGTAATTTAACATTCGCGATGGCAGCTTCTTCAATCGCTGTATCTAATCTATTATCAAGAGTTGTTTTCTTCAAACGTATAGAATCAAGAAAGCTTAATGTTCCTATTCTTTCAACCCACGAACGAACATCATTCTCGCTAGAAATCTTTAAACTTCCGTTATTTTGGGCAATTTGACCAACTTTTTTGTGCATCAGATAGAAGCTCGCAGTGAAAGTCAGTAAAAGAATCAGTAAGGTAAATGGAAAGAGTATTAATAAAGGTAAGACTAGAACGAACAAAAGCAAAGTTTCCGAGATAAAAACTATACTGAAACCGAGTACACCGACTATTGCACATTTCGCGCCTTCGCTCATGGAAATAGGCAACGAAGTGCGGGAAAGATTCATAATTCTACGCGCTTCCAGCATTTTTATAAGGCGAAAAAAATCCAAATTCAAGCGTATTTGAATTCTTGCCATAAGATCAAACAATTTTCTTGTAACCATAAAAGATAGAATGCTCTTTAATGACAGACTAACTAAACTTATAACCAGTAAGAGGCTTATGGCATTTTTTAATGAAATTCCATGAGTGCTGAGAAAATCTACTAAACCTGTCCCGGAAGTATTATTTTTCCCAATGCCAATCAAAGTCAATGCAGATAACGAAACTACTGCGAGAAGATCTAGAAGCCCCAACATTAACTGGTATATGATCAATAATGAACTTGAGACAATTTCTTTTCTCGTGAGCGCGGAAAGAAATTGCCTATAAATTATTTTCATAATCACCCTTTTGAGACTTCGCACGTATTGATAGTATTAAACGTATAAACTTTCTTAGGAGTTTGAACTGTTGAACGTATTGATGAGTATAACGGATACATATGTTTATCCTTGGTATATTTCGATTTCTTCGTTTGCTTTAAAACATGACGAACGAATTAATCTCGTTGTCCAGCACGATAAGAGTTTAAGTGTCAAAAACCGAGATTTTATGAAGGATTTAATGCGGCCTTTCCAGATCGATTTGAATTTTTTGGAAATGGATAGTGATATTCTTGCTGATCTTCCTTTTGCTAAACTATGGCACCCCATTGTCTGGTACAAGATATTTGCCCCGGATCACGATGTTTTTGAAGGAAAACCTTTTTTACACTTAGATTCTGACATGCTTACTATTGCCAGTATAAAGTTAGATTTTGATAATTTTTTGAATTCGGGGAAAGCTTTAGGCGCGGTCGTCGAACCGAGGTTACATAGAGAATTTGAGACTAGATTTCAACCTCGTGAGAAATCGGGTTGGTATTTTAATGCTGGATTACTCTTTATTAACCAACAAAAATGGCTTGAAAATGGAATTGGACTGAGAATAAGAGAAGTGTTAAGTAAGTATACCGAACTACGCTTGGATTCTTTGGATCAAGATGTTCTCAATTTAGTTTTTATGGGAGATCAATTTAGGCTTAATAAATTTCTGAATTCTCACAATGAACTTCTTTTTTCGAAAAACTTAAAGAACGGAAAGATACTGCATTTCATTTGGAAACTAAAACCTTGGCTTTTTTCTAAGGAAGATAAAAGAATTCTATGCTTATTAGGTGTATCAAAGTATGGGCCAGCTTTTCATAAGTATTTTAATATGGAAACTGCGTGTCTTGCCAAGCAAGACAAGGTCTTGTCGGATGAATTAGAAAGTATCAGGCTAGAACTGCAACTCAGCCCGAAGTACCTTTGGGAAAATCTGACTAGGGAGTTTTTCGGGATAAAACGTAGGCTGGGATTTTTCAATATAGATTTTAGAAAGTACTAGATTCAAAGGCTGATTTTCAAATGATTTTGGATATGAGAGCGCGTTCCAATAAGGTATGCCTATGCGAATTTTGATCACTGGCGGAGCCGGATTTATTGGGTCCCACCTGACTGATCGACTGGTGGCTGATGGCCATCAAATCACGATTTTAGACAACCTGGCCACTGGCCGAAAAGAAAACCTTTCAGCACATTTGGGCGGGTCAAGTGTCTCTTTCATTGAGGGATCGATCTTGGATCTGCCCCTGCTAGATGGCCTGATAAAAGATACGGAATACGTGTTCCATTTGGCTGCAGCCGTTGGCGTATTTAACATCGTTAATCACCCGCTAGAAAGCTTGATGACCAATATTCGAGGCACCGAAAATGTACTCGAATCTGCACATAAGTATTCAAAACCAGTATTCGTAACTAGTAGCAGCGAAGTTTATGGCAAGAATATCTCTGATTCTCTTAAAGAATCAGATGACCGAATTCTTGGTGCGCCAGTCACTTTGCGATGGTCATATAGCGAAGCTAAGGCGATTGATGAATCACTTGCTTATGCATATTGGGTTGAGAAGAAGCTTGAAACTCGAATTGTTAGATTCTTTAACACTGTAGGACCCCGCCAACTAGGTGCATACGGCATGGTTGTCCCGCGCTTTGTCCAATTTGCGCTTAAGAATGAACCAATTACCGTTTATGGCAATGGTGAACAAACTAGATGCTTTGGGCATGTTTTAGATGCTGTTGACGCGGTTGTAAGAATTGCTTTTGCGGAAAACACAATCGGCAAAGTTATCAATATTGGCAACGACTTCGAGATATCAATTAATGATTTAGCGAGAAAAGTAATCGAGCAAACTAACTCAAAAAGCGAAATTGTTTATGTGCCTTATGAAGAGGCTTACGGTGATGGTTTCGAAGACATGGAACGTCGAGTGCCAAATATCGAATTAATCAAGTCTTTAGTCGGTTGGGTACCAAAAAGTGATCTATCAACCATGATTTCTGATATTGCTCAATTTATCCAAAGTAAATAATTAAAGAAGCTCAACTCCGGTTAAGCCACCGTAGTTATTGGTGCAATCTAAAACCGGGATACCGCGATCAAGAATTGACTTAACGTCCATTCCTGCCTGATTAGTGGCCACGACAGCAACATCACAATCCCATGCTTCAGTTACAGGTTTAGTGCCTTCCCAAAGTGGCACAAGTGGATCTACCCAGGCAACTTCAGCACCTCTAGCCACTAGAGCTGCTCGTAGAGCACTCGCTGGGGTTTCTCTAACGTCACCAACGCCAGGTTTATATGCCACCCCCATAATCAACACCTTGGGCGAACCTGTTGAGCCCTTGGCTAGAGCTAGCGCCCGCTCTGCGACATAGATTGGCATTTGATTGGCTATCTCATCTGAGCGCTCTACCAAGCTGGCTACCTGACCACTTTGACGAGCCCACCAGGTTAAGTAGAGAGGGTCAACGGGAATGCAGTGTCCACCAATACCTACGCCTGGTCTAAACGGCATGAATCCATAGGGTTTGGTTGCCGCGGCATTAATTACCTCGTGCACATTAATTCCTTGAGCACTACACAACTGGGTGAACTCATTAATCATCGCAATATTTACGAGGCGAAAAGTATTTTCAAGAATCTTTGCGGCTTCAGCAATTTCAGGCGTCGCTGTAGCAACTACCGAATCACAAATTGAATTATAAAATGCCAAGGCACGAGCTTGAGATTCTTCATCAATACCACCCACTAAGCGTGGCGTATTTTTCTGATCCCAAACTGGATCCCCTGGATTAACTCGCTCGGGTGCTGATGCAAAATAGAGTTTCTTTACATCTTGCGATTTCAGATTATTGACTAACGGAATTATTATCTTTCGCAATGTCCCTGGGTATGAGGTTGATTCGCTAATTAGTAAAGATTCATCAGATAGAAATGGGGCAACCTCTTTGGTGGCGCTCTCGAGTAATTCAAGATCTGGCTCACGAGCATCATTCAACGGAGTTGGCACACAAATAGTCACAACTGAAGCTGCAGATACCTCAGCCGGATTATTCGTTGCAAAATATTTCTTTGCTGCGATTGCCTTTGCGAGTCTTTCATTAGATATATCTTCTACCGGGCTAGATCCTTGATTGAGTTGCTCTACCCGTCCCAAAGACTTTTCAATACCGATAACCAACCAGCCAGCATCTACTGCCGCCATGGCTAAAGGAAGACCAACATAGCCCTGACCGATGATCGCCAATACTTTTGAACGATCACTTAAATCTATCCCGGCCATGTTTATTAAAACCCCAGATTTCTTATTGAAGGTTCAAAATCAATCATTTTGAACTTGATAATCCCCACAGCCTATCCAACCAAAAGAGCTGAAGCGTCGATATCTGACTGACTTCCGGGGTAATTAT
Source organism: Actinomycetota bacterium (assembly GCA_947463725.1). Lineage (GTDB taxonomy): Bacteria > Actinomycetota > Actinomycetes > Nanopelagicales > Nanopelagicaceae > Planktophila. Next base: position 59,923 of record CANHRM010000005.1, read on the forward strand.
TCTTAATTAAAGCAGCTATTTCTTGTGCCGAAGCCTTATCACCTGCTGATTGGTAATCCTTTATCAACTCAATCAAACTTGCATTGTTCCAAGGATCAAGCTCTTTTAGACGCTCGCGATACTTGATTGCTTCTGGTCGCTTGTTCAAAGCCTCATACGCAAATGCAGCAAAATAATTACCGTAGTACGAACGTGGGTCAATTTTGTTAATCTGATCTATCATCGAGAATGCTTCATTTGTGGCATTCTGAGTGAAAGCCAGATTTGCAAGTTGTGCTAAGTATTGCGGGTCATCGCTTGCGGCTTTAGATTCTGAAACGAGTACTGCAACATAGGTTTGGGTTGTGTAAGAACTAGCATTACTTTTTAAGTTATAAAGTGCCGAGGATTTTCCAAGAACCGGAACGACTAACAAGAGAACCAAAATTGCAGCAATAAAACTCATTGCATATGAAACTGGAAAAATACTTTCAGATTTCAAGGATTTTATTGATTTTCCTTTAGTTGAATTCTCTTTTTGCTCCAGAGATTTGGTATCGGTCTGCGCGCTACTTGATGAGACTGCGATAAGTACGCCACCGGTGATCCAGAGCCAGACCCCCACGCCGATATTGTCGATAGTTACTATATTGATTGCAATTGTTGCCAACCAGATACCAAGAACTGCACTGACTTTAAATTTATTCTCACCTTGAGATTTGATTACTGTTTTAATGCCTAGATACGTAATGAATGAAATTAGTAGCACGTAAGGTATGAATAAAACTAATCCTCCAGTTGCTAGTAATTGCATATAAACGCTGTGCGCATTATCTGTGACTTGACCCTGTGCAACTTGATTCTGAACCGCGTATTGGCGGTAATACTCGCCAAAACGATCTACACCTACACCAAAGATTGGGTGGTCTTTAAACATACCAATTGCAGCGTTCCAGTAATCAAGACGGTTTCTTAGCGTGCCTTGATAAAGCTTGCTTGCCAAGGGGCCAATATTAAGCACGGCAAGCACTACCGGAGTGCCTAATAGAGCAGCTAGAAGCAGGCTTGCTTGACCATATTTGCGATTCATTAACCAAATTTTGACCAAGATAATTACAGCAGCACCAATCGCAAAGCCAAATACTCCTTGAATTGAACCAGAACGCTTAAGAATATATAGATCAGCCAGTAAGCCGACTGTATAGATAACTTGAAACTTCCGCTCTTTCGCAGCAAGCGCTAGATAAAGAATTGCGATACCGGCAAGACCTAGAAAGCCTGAAGTGAAGTTTGGGTTTCCAAGAGTTGTGATGAATGGGTTGTAATCAATTTTCCAACCAACTGGATCTTTCCCAAGTCCTTGAAGAAACCCATAGAAAGTAAGCAGCAAACCCGCGATGCCGAAGAAAGTAAAGTATCGGTTTACTGATTTCAGATTAAAAACAAGGGATCCGGCCAGCATAAGGATCAGCATTGCAAAATAAGATAGAAAACCGTTATTTCGGTGGAACTCACCGAAAATTGCTGTGTATTTAACATCTGTTGCCATGGTGGCAACCACTAATCCAATAGCGAAGAGAGAGATTAGGTAAATAGCTATTCTTTGGTTTCCTGATGTTAAACGAAGTGAACTTAAGATTTCTGGTAAAGCAAGGCCCAAAACAATCGCGGCAACAAGAACCAGCACAAACATCTTAGGTAAGTTGATTGGGTCTTCAAGTTTGGTCCAGATAGTCAAGGTGGTTAAAACCCCACCAAAGAGAATAAAACTCTGAACTTTCTTGGCTTCAGACTCACTCAATGCTCTGGCTAATTTCATGTCTTAAGAGTACCGAAGCTGTTTAAATAATAAGTAAGCAAACCAAGAATTACTTACATAAAAGGCCGAAGCCCGGTTCCTGTAAAGGAACCGGGCTTCGGGTTTGGAGTCTTTTTAACGGACTCCCATGAAGCTTGGGCTAATTAAGCCTTAACCTTCTTTGCAATCTTGGCAACTAGGTTGCTCAAGGTTGTGACCTTTGCATTCAAAGCAGCCATAAGAGCAGCTACCTTGGCAGAAAGTTCAGCAACTGCTGCTGTTGCAGCATCTGCAGATTCTTTTGCATCATTAGCAGCAGCTGTTGCAGCATCTGCAGCTTCAGCAGCTGATAGAGCAGCATCAGTTGCAGCGTTAGCTGCATCTAGAGCATCTTGTGCGATTGCGCCAGCAGCTTCAGCAGCCGCTACAGCCATTTCGCCTGCTTCTACGGCTGCAGCTGCAGCATCCTGAGCAGCGATTGTTGCAGCATCTGCTGCCTCAATTGCCTGATCAGCAGCATCCTTTGCATTGTTACCTGCATCGATTGCTTCGTTAGCAGCATCAGTTGCTTCTTGAGCAGCTGTTAGAGCTGGGTTTGTGATAGTTGCTGAAAGTGTTGCAACTGTACGTGTACCTGCAGCAGCAATGATTACTGCTTCGGTATCGATTGCTGAACCAACTGTTGCAGTAAGTGTGAACTTACCTGGTGTAGCTGGAGCATAAAGTACATAAGTAGCAACGCCAGCAGCGAACACTGGTGAAGCAACTAGTGTTGCTGATGCACCTGTCAACTGGAAGTTAGGAGATGGAGCAGCAACGAATGCTGCGCGAGCACCATCAGCTACGCCTGCAGCTGTGACTGTAAGTGTCATCTTCTCGCCTGCTTCATAAGAATCCTTATCGAATGCCCATGAAAGCTTTGGAGCTGTTAGAGGAAGAATTGTTACAACTGAAGTTGTTACAACTGTTCCAGCAGTTAGTGTGATTGTTGCTGTTCCGGCCTTTACGCCTAGAACAGTAGCAACTGCACCTGAATATGTAACTGATGCAATTGTTGCATCAGATGATGCAGCAGCAGTTAGCGTTGGAGCAGCTGTTGCGTTTGCGTTCACATCTGCACCAGCAACTGTAAGTGTGCCTGATTCAGTAACGCCGATGTTCTTGTTAGAAGCAGTTACTGACATTGTGGTCATAGTTCCTAGGAACTTTAATGTCTTAGTTGTAACAGTTGTTCCAACTGTGATTGTGATAGTTGCTGAACCTGTACGGCCATCAGCGTATACGTAGAATTCTGAGTCAGCGGCTGTCGCTGCAGCTACTGTTACAGATGGTCCACGTGCAGCGCCATTTGATGAAACGGTATCAACCGAACCAGCACCTGAAATTGCAACTGTTACTGCCTTTGCTGAAGCTGTAGACATACTTGTGAGCTTTGCAGCGTCTAGGTATTGCTTTGTTGAGATTTGAGCAACAGCAGTTGAAGATGCTGTAGCAGATGCTGTAAGTGTTGTTGAATCAGCAGTTGCTGTTCCAAGTGTTGTGCTAATGAACGCAGTTGAACCCAATAGTTCTTGTGCTGTTACAACAACTGTCCATGTCTTAGTTCCAATAACAACTGCTGTTGGGTTAGCATTTGAAGTAGAAGTAATTGTGAATGTGTATGTACCAACTTTATTTGGAGCTACTGAGAACTTTGTGCGGCCTGATACTAGAGCTGATGCTCCAGCATTTACGCCAACAGTTCCAGCTGTGGTCTGATTTGCTAGACCATTTGAGCCTGTTGCAGTTGAAGCAGTAGCTGTATCAATTGCTGTTAGTACCAAGTTGGCACCTGTTACTGAAGCAATTGATGTATTAGTTGCATCTGCTGGGAATGTTGCAAGCGCGATAGTTGAAGTAACTGAATCTGCTGTGCCAAAGTAACCAGCAATTGTTACTGTTGTTGAGGCCGTCGCACCCAAAACTACTGTTGAAGTAGCGTCTGAGATTGTCTGTGAGGCGTTAAGGACTGTTGCGTTTGAAGGCGCAACTGACATAACACCAAAGCCCAACGCAGCAACAGTTACAAGCGCGATGCGCTTGAAAGTTGTCTTTGTAGACATTTGTTTCCTTTCGATAGTCGATTCGAGGACGATCCCCGATTCGGCTTGGATAGTTTTTAGGCCATCCTCTCGATGAATCGCACGTGCTGATTCATCAAATTC
>CANHRM010000006.1 GCA_947463725.1 Actinomycetota bacterium
TGTAGATGTTCCGTTATCTGCTGCCCACTTTTTCTATCACGCTGGCTGGGCTGACAAACTTGAGTACGCCGGTATTGAAACCACTACTGCCCCACATGGTGTGGTTGGTCAAATTATTCCTTGGAATTTTCCGTTGCTTATGTTGGCCTGGAAAGTTGCACCAGCACTTGCTACTGGTAACACGGTAGTTTTAAAGCCGGCCGAAACAACTTCATTAACGGCGTTGCTATTTGCCCAAGTTTGTCAGCAAGCCGGTTTACCTGATGGTGTAGTTAACATTGTCACGGGCGATGGCAGCACAGGATCTGCAATCGTTAACCATCCTGGTATCGACAAAATAGCATTTACTGGTTCAACTGAAGTAGGCAAGTTAATCGCTCGCGCAGTGGCACCGACAAATAAGTCTTTAACTCTCGAACTTGGTGGCAAAGGTGCCAATATTGTTTTTGGTGATGCTGCAATAGATGAGACCGTCGAAGGAATTGTTAATGGCATCTTCTTTAATCAAGGCCATGTCTGTTGTGCTGGCTCACGACTGATTCTGCAAGAGAGTATTGCCGATGAAGTTCTTGAAAAGTTAAAGCGCCGTATGGATAAAATCCGAGTTGGTGATCCGCTCGATAAGAACACTGATTTAGGTGCGATCAATTCAGCTGAACAACTGGCAAAAATTCATGAGTTAACTGCAGCCGGAGAAGCTGAAGGTGCCGGCCGCTGGAGCCCTAATTGCGCACTGCCGGAAAAAGGTTTCTGGTTTGCGCCAACTATTTTCACTGGCGTTACCCAAGCCCACCGCATTGCGCGCGAAGAAATCTTTGGCCCTGTGCTCTCGGTATTAACTTTCCGCACCCCCGCTGAGGCCATTGAAAAGGCAAATAACACGCCATTTGGGCTCTCTGCCGGCATCTGGAGCGAGAAAGGTTCAAACATTCTTTGGGCTAGCCAACAACTGCGCGCCGGTGTGATTTGGGCAAATACCTTTAACAAGTTTGATCCCGCTAGCCCATTTGGCGGTTACAAAGAATCTGGTTGGGGTCGCGAAGGTGGTCGTCAAGGCCTGAGCGCTTACTTGAAGGGATCAGCAAAATGAGCGGTCGCCTAGAAGTTATGAAGACTTACAAGCTATACATCAATGGAGCTTTTCCGCGCACGGAATCTGGCCGCTCTTACGAGATCACCAGCAATAAAGGTGAGTTCTTAGCCAATGCTTGTTTAGCTTCTCGAAAAGATTTACGCGACGCAGTTGTTGCAGCACGTGCCGCTCAACCTGGCTGGGCAAAGGCGACTGCATTTAATCGTGGCCAAATTATGTATCGCATTGCTGAAATGCTGGAAGGTCGCAGCGATCAATTCGCTCAAGAAATTTCTTTGCAAACAGGTGCTTCAGCAAAAGAATCGTTACAAGAAGTTAGTGACTCCGTTGATTTATTGGTTTGGTATGCCGGCTGGAGCGATAAGTTGCCTTCGCTTGCAGGTTCAACTAATCCAGTTTCTGGTCCGTACTATAACTTTACAATTCCAGAACCACTTGGCGTGGTAGGAGCGATTGCCACAATTGATAAGCCACTTCTTGGCTTCGTTGCAGCCATTGCGCCAATTTTAGTTTCAGGTAACACTGCAGTTGCGTTAGCTTCTAATTCTGCTCCCCTATCTGCAATTAGCTTTGCCGAAGTAGTTGCAACAAGCGATTTACCTAATGGCGTCTTAAATATTCTCTCTGGTCAACAAAGTGAGCTAGCACCATGGTTTGCCTCGCACATGGATATCGATGGTTTAGATATCTCTGGGCTGCCAAGTGATCAACATGGTGCAGTCAAAGAAGCTGGTGTAGAGAACTTAAAGCGAATCTCATCGTTTACGAAGATTTCTGAACCTGGTCGTATTTTGGCTTTCTTGGAAGCCAAGACCATCTGGCATCCAATCGGCAATTAGCTATTCGGCAGAAACTGCTAAATAGGCTGGTTTAACTACCTTTTCGATGATCGCTAGGCGCTCTTCGAATGGAATAAATGCGCTCTTTAGCGCATTAATCGTTACTCGTTGCAGATCTAGGAAATTCCAATCAAAAGCGTTTACTAACTCATTCATTTCGTGAGTCATTGAGGTGTCGCTCATCAATCGGTTATCGGTATTTACAGTGACTCTAAATCGTAACTTTGCAAGAGCACCGATCGGATGCTCTTTGATCGATGCCGCTGCACCTGTTTGCAAATTAGAAGTTGGGCACATTTCAAGTGGTACGCGACGATCGCGCACGTATGAAGCTAGCCGACCTAGTTTTGCTTCACCGCTACTGAAATCAACATCATCAATTATTCGCACACCATGGCCAAGACGTTCAGCTCCGCAAAGTTGAATTGCTTCCCAGATTGATGGAAGTCCGTACGCTTCGCCGGCATGAATTGTGAAATGAGCATTTTCGCGACGCAAGTATTCAAATGTTTCTAGCTGATCACTTGGTGGGAAACCATCTTCTGGCCCAGCAATATCAAAACCAACCACGCCTTGATCGCGATACTTAACAACTAGCTCAGCAACTTCTTGTGATCGCTTATTCTGACGCATTCCACAAAGTAGTGAGACAACTCGAATCTGCAGGCCTTCAGCTTTCGCATCGGCTTCGCCTAATCGATAACCCTCAAGAGTTGCTTCAATTACTTGCGAGAGCGATAAACCTTTTTCGACGAAAAGTTCTGGTGCACCACGAACTTCGGCATAAACAACGCCATCGCGAGCTAAATCGAGAGCGCATTCGCGAGCAACGCGAACAATATCCTCGCGGCGCTGCATCACAGCAATTGTGTGACCGAAGGTTTCTAGATAACGAACTAGCGAGCCTGAGTCACACGATTCGCGGAACCAAACAGCTAACTCAGCAGCATCCTTAGTAGGTAGGGCTTCGTAACCAATTTCATTTGCAATATCAATGATTGTTTGTGGGCGTAGGCCGCCATCTAAGTGATCGTGCAGAAGTGCTTTAGGCAGGCGTTTAACTTGCTCTGGGGTGGGGCGCTTTAACAAGTCGCTCATGCTTCAATCCGCTCTAGTACTAAAGGCATTCGATCTACGATGCCGCCTTCAACAATTATGACAGCACCTGCTAGCACCTCTATCGCACGCTCAAAGCGAGCTGGTTCATCGGTGAACAGCGTCATGATTGGTGAACCTTGCTTTACGTAATCTCCTGGCTTGGCATGGAGTTCAACGCCAGCACCTGCTTGCACCTTTTCACCTTGGCGCGAACGACCAGCACCTAATCGCCATGCAGCAACTCCGACTTTCATGGCATCCATTGCAGTCATGGTCCCGCTATTAGTTGCCAGAATTTGATGACTCTCTTTTGCAACAGGTAACGCTGCATCAGGGTTACCGCCTTGCGCGCTAATCATGCGTCGCCAATGATCCATCGCGCTGCCATCGCGCAACGCATCAGCCGGATCTTTACCAGCAATGCCAGCTGCATCAATCATTTCACGAGCTAACAAAATTGTAAGTTCGACAACATCAGCTGGACCGCCGCCGGCTAATACTTCAACTGATTCGCGAACTTCAAGGGCGTTTCCAGCAGTTAAACCAAGTGGAACATCCATTGCAGTTACAAGCGCACGAGTTTTGACTCCGGCAGCTGTGCCGAGAGCCACCATGGTGCGGGCAAGTTCTGCCGCTTTAGCAGGATCACTCATAAATGCACCGCTGCCAGTTTTCACATCTAAAACTAGCGCTGAAGTTCCTTCGGCAATTTTCTTACTCATGATTGATGACGCAATTAACGGAATAGCTTCGACGGTGGCAGTTACATCGCGCAATGCATAAAGTTTTTTGTCAGCCGGTGCTAAGCCCGCACCAGCTGCACAAATAACGGCGCCACAATCTTGCAATACTTTTAGCATTTCATCATTACTTAACTCAGCGCGCCAACCCGGAATTGATTCGAGTTTATCTAGCGTGCCGCCGGTATGACCTAAACCGCGACCGGATAGTTGAGGCACTGCGCCACCGCATGCTGCTACTAGTGGGGCCAAAGGCAAGGTAATTTTGTCGCCAACGCCACCAGTTGAATGTTTATCTGCAGTTGGTCGATCTAACTTAGACCAATTCATGCGCTCGCCGCTATTAATCATGGCATTTGTCCAGCGCGAGATTTCGCGAGTATTCATGCCATTTAACAAAATCGCCATTAGTAGCGCTGACATTTGCTCATCAGCTACTACCCCGCGGGTGTACGCCGAGATAACCCAATCTATTTGGGCATCGGTTAATTCATTTCGATCACGCTTCGCTGAAATAATTTCAACGGCAGCAAAAGGTTCAATCAAGGCGTTTTTCCATCTCTTCTGGGCCAAATGCCCAAGGTAATAGTTCAGCAAGTGGCTTGATTCCCTGGTCGGTCATCATCGCCAATTTACTGCCTCCATGTTCTTGAAGAAGCTGACGACAGCGACCACATGGCATTAAGTAATTCTTGTTTAGATCTACACATAGGAATGCAACTAATCGACCGCCACCTGAGAGAATCAAATTTGAAACTAACCCACATTCAGCACAAAGAGTTAAGCCGTATGAAGCATTCTCAACGTTACAGCCAGAGATAACGCGACCATCATCGACCAGAGCTGCAACACCGACTGGAAATTTAGAATAGGGCGCATAAGCACTCTCCATTGCAGCTATCGCAGTTTTTTCGAGAAGCTGCCAATCGATATCAGGCATTAGTGAGAACCACCACGTTGATATGGAATTCCATCAGCAGCTGGTGCTCGCACCCTGCCAACGAAACCAGAGACCGCGATGATGGTTGCGATGTAAGGAACCATCATCATGAATGCAGATGGAATTGGAGTGCCTGCAATTGAAAGCACGCTTCGTAATTGATCAGCGAAACCAAATACCAGCGCTGCAGATAGTGCTCCTAGCGGAGTCCATCGACCAAAGATAAGTGCGGCTAGAGCAATAAAGCCCATACCTGCAGTCATCTCACGACTAAAGGAACCAACTGAACCAACTGTGAAATAAGCACCACCGAAACCAGCAATTGCGCCTGCAATTAAAACGTTACGGAAACGAACTTTATTGACATCAATGCCCACGCTTTCGGCTGCAACTGGAAGTTCGCCGACCGAACGCATGCGAAGTCCCCACTTACTCTTAAAGAGCGCAATTTGGGTCACAACGATAATTACATAGAGCAAATAGATGATGATGGTCTGCGAGAAGAACATCGGACCAATAATCGGAAGTTTGGAAAGAATTGGAATATTTATGGGCTGCAGAATCGGCGAGCTATTCCATTTATCTGCATCTTCACGCAAGAAGCGCTGTGCTGCGAAGCTAGTTAGACCAATAATTAATACATTGATCACGAAACCTAAAATAACTTGATCAATTCGGTATTTAATGGCAAAGACCGCTAATAACAATGAGATTAGCGCTCCTGCGAATGGCGCAATTAGTAGGCCATACCAAGCGTTCTTGAGCAAGCTACCAGTTATGCCGGCAATGAATGCGCTACCAAGTAACTGACCTTCAATGGCAATGTTAATAACACCAGAGCGTTCGCAAACCAAACCAGCAAGTGAACCGTAAATTAACGGCACCGCAAGAATTAGTCCGCCTTGGAGTAGCCCAGTAAATGGCACGAAATCTCCAGCAGATGCCCAGCAGAGAAATGCCATGAAGAATCCAATAGAAAAACCAAATATGGCAACGCCGTGCTTTCTACCTTGACGAAATAAATAATATGCCAACGCAGTAAATACGACCGAAAGTGCCGAGAATGCATAAGCACCAACTCGAGAATCAATTACCCATTGCTGGATCAGAACCCACTCTTTATCCAAGACAAAGCTAAAAGTTACATCGCCGCTAACTTTTGGCAGAAAAGCGAAAACTACAATTGAGAAAATACTTGCGATGCCCATGGCAAAAATGCCATTTAGTTTGCGCTTAGATTCGCGGGAAACAGTTAATTGGCTGGTCATTACCCGTTCCATCCCTTAGATGCCATTGCCGAAGTTTCTTGTAAATTTCGCAATCTAAATATGCGCTTCACTAAATCAGGGGCTGCGATAAATAGAACTACCAGCGCTTGAATAACCAGAACAATTTCAACCGGAACACCTACATTTGCCTGCATAGTTTGGCCACCAACTCGAAGCCCGGCAAATAAGAATGATGCCAGAACGACGCCAACGGGAGTTCCGCGACCAAGTAAAGCAACGGTGATCGCATCAAAACCAAATGAAGCAGCCACGGTGTCAGTTAATTCATATTGATTACCTAAGGTATGGATAGCGCCACCCAAACCAGCCAGTGCACCTGAGATTGCCATCGTTGCAATCATGGCAGTGGAAACAGATATTCCGGCTGTTCGAGCCGCACTTGAATTAGCGCCAACAGCGCGGAATCTAAAGCCCATAACGCTGCGGTTTAATAACCACCAGATAAATGCGGCAGCAGCTAAAGCGATAAAAATTCCAATATTTACTCGGTAATCAGCACCGAATAATCCAGGCAACTTAGCACTCTCCTTAACAGGAGGCGCGATTGGATCAAGGCGACCTGGGCGCAAAAACATTTTGGTACCGAGTATGAAAAGAATAAATTTAGCTGCTATGTAATTAAGCATGATCGTAACAATTACTTCATGAGCACCAGTTTTGGCTTTAAGTAAACCAACGATGCCACCCCATACCGCTGCCATAATTACACCAACCACAACTGCTAGAAGAATGTGAGCGACGATCGGTAATTCATAATGGAAGCCGATGTATGAAGCTCCTATGGCACCAAAAATAAATTGGCCCTGCGCACCGATATTAAATAGACCTGATTTAAAAGCTAAGGCTACTGAAAGGCCACAAAGAATAAGTGGCGCTGTAGCAACCATCGTTTCACTTAGTGGATAGAAACCAGCAAAGAAACTCTTACCTTCAGCCAAATTAGGGTCATAGATCGCGCCTTGGAATAGCGCCAAGTAAGCATTTCCAACTGTGCTACCCAGAATTTTTAGGAATTCAATCGGTGAAGAAATCTTTGCCAGAACCTTATTGTCAGTAAAACCAATTACTAGGCCGCCGACAAAGAGGGCAAGAACAAATGCGAATAATGGGAGAAGTGTTTTATTCAGAATCCGCTTAATCATGCCGCACCACCTTTAGCCGGATGTATGCCAGCCATATATAGACCAACTTCCTCACGTGAGGCTGTAACTGGAACGATGGCAATAATTTCGCCGCGATACATAATTGCAATGCGATCAGCTAATGCGAAAACTTCGTCGAGCTCTGTGCTAAATAAGAGAACAGCCCGACCAGCATCGCGCTCAGAAATTAAGCGTTGGTGGACAAATTCAATCGAGCCAACATCAAGCCCGCGTGTTGGCTGGCAAACCACAACTAGTTCTACTGGGCGTGAAAGTTCACGAGCCAGAACTACCTTTTGCTTATTTCCACCAGAAAGTGATGATGCTGGATCGCTGGCGCTTTGTGCGCGAATATCAAATTCCTTAATACGTTCGAGTGCTACTTGTTGCGCCATAGCTGGCTTATAAAAGATGCCTTTGGAATAAGGTGCCTCGCTATGGGTATCTAGAATCAAATTTTCGGTAATTGAAAAAGATGAAATCAAACCGTCAAGCTCTCGTGATTCTGGGACATACGCGATACCTGCCTTTAGACACTCATCAACAGAGCGTCCGATGAGTTCGTTTCCAGAGAGCTTAATTGAGCCGGTTAAATGATCGCGCAAACCAACTATTGCCTCGGCTAATTCACTTTGACCATTACCTTGCACGCCAGCGACGGCAACTACTTCGCCAGCTGAGACAGTTAAGTTGATCTGGCTAGCAAGTGCTCGACCAGCTGGATCAAGCACGTTTAGATTAGCCATTTCAAGAATTTTCTTACCTGGCTTGCTAGCCGCTTTATCAACCGTTAAATCTACGGGACGACCAACCATTAGCGAGGCCATTTCCTCTTGGCTAGCCGTTGGCTCGACAGTTCCGACAACTTTGCCGCGCCTGATGATTGAAATTCGATCTGCTACAGCTTTTACTTCGCGCAATTTATGGGTAATGAAAACTATGGAACGGCCAGAATCACGTAGCTTTTTCATATTTGCAAGTAGCTCATCGGTTTCTTGCGGCGTTAACACTGCAGTTGGTTCATCTAAAATCAAAATCTTTGAGTTATAAATTAGAGCACGAATTATTTCAACTCGCTGCTGAATACCTACTGGCAAATCTTCAATAAGTGCATCTGGGTCAACTTCAAAGTTAAATTCCTTAGATACTCGAATAATTTCTTGCCGCGCAGTTGCTAAATCAAGCAAACCTGCGCGATTAGTTTTCTCGTGCCCAAGCACAATATTTTCCGCAACTGTGAAAACTGGAATCAACATGAAGTGTTGATGAACCATTCCGATACCTGCAGCTAGGGCATCGAGCGGACTCTTAATTTTAATTTCTTGGCCATCAACTAAAATCTGGCCTTTATCTGGTGAGAGCAGTCCATAAACAATATTCATGAGCGTTGATTTGCCGGCACCATTTTCGCCCAAGATGGCATGAATCTCGCCTGCTTCAACTTTGAAATTTATATCGTCATTAGCAACTAATGAACCAAATTGCTTGGTTATTCCACGTAGCTCTAAAGACATGGCGCAAATCTACTCTATGAGGTACTTAAATAAGAAGTAAAGCTCTGTCTGAAATCCACATGAAAAGGGCATAAAAATAGCGGCGCAGTGATTTCTCACTGCGCCGCTACTTACTTTTCTATTGCTTATTCAACCTTTAGTGAACCAGCAACGATCTTCTTCTGAACTGCAGCAATTTCCTTAGCAAGGGTTGCAGGAACTGCTGATGCTAAGTCGTGGAATGACGCTAGGCGTGTTCCCTTATTAGCAAGTGTTCCGACGTATGCCTTGTTTGTGAACTTGCCAGCATTAACTTCAGCAATTACTGCAGAAACTGCTTCGCCAAGACCCTTAACAACTGATGTTAGAAGTACTGACTTGTACTTTGAAGCAGATACATAACCATCAGTATCAACCCAGATGGTTACTGACTTCTTACCATCGATTGAGTTCTGAGCAGTTGCGCCACCAAGTCCACCAGCAACTGGGAAGATTACATCTGCGCCAGCTTGCTCGAAGTTCTTAGAGATTTGTAGTGCCTTTGAAGTATCAGAGAAGTTACCAACGAATTCACCATTCTTGGTGTCGCGGTTCCATCCAAGAACACGAACGCCCTTGTTCTTTACCTGGTTGTAGTAGTAAACGCCTTGTGCGAATCCATCCATGAATGCTGTAACTGTTGGGTATGGAGCGCCACCGTAGGTAGCAACTACACCCTTAGTTGAGAAAGCAGCTGCTGAATAACCAGCTAGGAATGATGATTCTTGAGTCTTAAACGTTAGACCCTTTACGTTCTTTACAGGTGCACATACTGAGTAGTCAGCGTTGCAATCAAGTGCTGCATCGTCAACAACTGCGTACTTGATTGATGGATTAGCCTTTGCAGATGCGATGATTGCACCTGAAATTGCGAAACCAACACCGATGATCACGTTACATTTTTGATCAACAAACTTCTTGATATTTGGAGCGTAATCTGCGCCTGAAGCAGCAGGTAAATATGAAACTGTTACGTTCTTGTTTGACTTAGCAATTGCAGTTGCGCCAGCCCATGATGCTGCGTTGAATGACTTGTCATCTACGCCACCGGTATCTAGTGCCAAGCATGCTTTGGTCTTTGTTGCTGCAGTTGCTGTAGGAACAAGCGCGAGGCTTGCTGCAACAGTGGTAGCCGCAAGAATGGCTACTAGCTTTGACTTCTTCAATTTTCCTCCAAGTTGTATCTAACGGGGGTTATCGCAAGTTTTACTATCTAATTAAGTACATAAGTACTAGCCAGATAGCTCCTCTTAGTACGGACGAGCCTAGTATTAAAAGGGCATTTATCCCAACGAAATTTCCAAAATTAGGCTAAAAATAGGTAACGATTGCGAAAACTCTAGACGCGAACTTTAAAGTTTGGCAGCTGTGCGAGAGGCTGCGGCAATCGAAGCCTTAAAAGCGGCAAGTTTTGGCGCCCAAATTGAGAGTTCAATATTGCCCCCAGTTATGCCGTAACTGCGTCCGTAGATTCCTTGGACTGGATCCAAGATATCGGTGATCTGTTGATTCTTAATCGCCGAAGTAACCAAATCAAGCATTGCATTATCTACTCGCTTAGTAATGGCACCTAGTAAATATTTCTGATTCGTCGGAGTTACAGTCAGGTATTGATCAGGTTCAATTGTTATTACTCCGACTTCAGGAGTGTCTTTCTTCTTACTCTCGTTATATTTCACAACAGCGCTAAAGATTTCATTATCTGACCCAGAAGTTGCTACAAAAATTACATCATTGCCTTCAGTAATCAGAGTCTTAGTTAATTCGGCAAGTCCGACAGTTGCATTCTTAATCGTAACTTTAATTTTTTTCTTGGCAGCCGTAGCTCCTAGTATGAAACCACTCTCCAAATTTTGATTTGCTGAATTGGAAAGCAAAACGACTTTGCCACTTTTGGAAACACGGGCTGCAGCTGAACCTGCCAAATAGGCAGCTTGAGTATCAGCAAAGATCAGCGAAGTAACATTTAAGCTTGCAACCGTTGCGTCATTTAAAATTGAAAATTGCTGAGTCGGAAATTCGATAGCCAAACTCTTTAATAACTTGGCATAGCCAGAACCAATTGCCAGAATTGGCGAGCAACCTTTGGCAATCATCGCGCGAATTCTTTTTTCACGATCAACTGCACTTCCATCTGTAATGAAACCTTCGTAATTGAAATTTAGCGTCTTCTTCGCTTTAGTTAATCCAGCGAGGACTGCATCGTTATATGAACGATCGCCAGGGCCGCCTAAATCATAAGCAACGCAGACATTTACTGTGGTTGCGGCATTTGCAGCTATCGGTGCGATTACCGAAGCGGTGATTGCAACGCTTAAAAGTAAGGCTTTGCGATTCATTGGACGATGCCTAGATTTCGGTAAGTAGTTCCGATTGTTTCGGTGGCGACTTCACGAGCTTTACGAGAACCTTCGTGCAAGATCGAAAGAAGGTGGCCCTCATCTTCAAGTAATTCAAGTGCTTTAGTGCGAATTGGGCGGAAATACTCAACTACTACCTCAGCAACAGCCGCCTTAAAATCTCCATAACCTTTATCGGCGAATTCAGCTTCTAGCTCTGTAATTGATTTGCCTGACAAAGTCGAATGGATCGTGAGCAAGTTACTAATGCCTGGTTTGGCTTTCTCATCAAATTTAACTTCACGCTCAGCATCCGTCGCAGCACTCTTAATTTTCTTAGCATTTGACTCTGGAGTATCCATGATTTCCAGGACGCCAGAAGTTGAACCAGAAGATTTGCTCATTTTGGCTGTCGGATCTTGTAAGTCATAAATCTTGGCGCCAGATTTAAGAATATAGCCTTCGGGAATTCGGAAAGTGTCGCCAAAGCGGGTATTAAATCTAGTTGCAAGGTCTCGAGTTAACTCAATGTGCTGGCGTTGATCTTCGCCAACTGGTACTTGATGTGCTTGATATAAAAGGATGTCAGCAGCTTGCAACATTGGATACGTAAATAAACCTACGCGAGCTGAGTCAGCACCGCCTTTAGCCGACTTATCTTTAAATTGCGTCATGCGACTTGCTTCGCCAAATCCAGCCATGCACTCCATAATCCAACCTAATTGATTATGTTGCGGCACTTGCGATTGCACGAAAAGCGTAGATTTTTCAGGCGAGATTCCCATTGCGATTAGTTGGGCAGCAGATGCCAGTGTTCGCTTTCGCAATAGTGTTGGATCAATCTCTCCAGACAGCGCATGTAAATCAACAATGCAATAAAAAGCATCATTGCCATCTTGTAGTGCTACCCATTGTTTTAAGGCGCCAACGTAATTACCTAAGTGAAATGATTCACTGGTTGGTTGAATCCCCGAAAGAATTCTTTTCTGCGCGCTCATGAGGTTTATTCTCGCATGAATTATGCGTTGCGTGAGATTAAAAGCTGGCCAGCTCGCTTGCCTTCCATGGATAAGACAGTTATTCGCAAGCCATTTACGCTGACCACATCATTTTCTACTGGAATTCGGCCGAGGAAATGCATGACAAAGCCACTGGCAGTTTCATATGGGCCTTCGGGTATCTCGATCCCGGCATCATCGAGTAGATCTTCAAGTGAAGTCAGGCCATCGATTTCAAAGTCATTTGTGCGTGCTTCGTGGGCAATCTCTTGCTCATGATCATCATATTCATCGCGAATATCACCGATTAAGCATTCAACCAGATCTTCCAAGGTAATGATGCCATCAGTACCACCGTATTCATCAAGCACGATTGCTACATGTTGACCTTGATTACGCATTTCAGTTAGCGCCGGCAAAATACCTTTAGTACCTGGTAAAAATATGATGTTACGAACTAATTCTTGGATTTTTCCACCAGGAGTTACCAGTGATGTATCGAGTAAGTCGCGAACATGGATAAAACCAATGACTTCATCGGATGATCCACGCACTACTGGATATCTTGAGTGAGCTTTATCGATGGCCAGTGCGATTGCCTTGCTAATGGTTAGCGATGCATCCATGAAATCAACTTCGGTGCGCGGCACCATTACTTCGTGAATTTGGCGCTCTGATGCATTAAAGACTTCTTCAACTATGTCACGTTCTTCATCGCTTAGTGCAGCGTGGCCAGCAACTAGATCTAGTAACTCTTCTTCAGAAATTTGTGTTCGTTGCTCAGCTGGATCTAATCCAAACATGCGAACTACAAAGTCAGTTGATTTTGAAAGTAGCCAAATAATTGGGCGGAAGAGCTTTGCTAGCCAATCAATAATTCCGGCTGATGCCAATGCAATTGCCTCGGTACGAAATAGTGCTAAACGTTTTGGAACTAACTCACCAAAAACAAGTGAGAAATATGCGATCACGATAGTTATTCCAATTAACGAAATAGCATTTGCTACCCCATCGCTTAATCCCAACTTAATTAATTCAGGTTCCACATAAACGCCAAGGCGTTCAGCACCAAGGGCGGCAGATAAGAAACCGCAAAAAGTAACGCCAACTTGAGCCGCTGCTAAGAACCGATTTGGGTTTTCGGCTAAAGCTGCCACCCGGGCGCCTCGCTTACCTTTTAGAGCTAACTGCTTGATCTGGCTTTCGCGCAGCGAGATTAGGGCGATTTCGGCCGCCACAAAGAGGGAGCCCAGCAGGATTAAGAGTAAAACGATGGCAATATTGCCCAGAATTTGGCTAAGCGAGTGGGACTCCATGAGAACCCCAACTATACGCGCCACGAATCGAATTTCGCCTCCGATATTGCTCTATCCCGCGCCTGATGGGTAGCCTTTGCCCACCGATTACGGCATCCGCCGTAGTCACCTCATCCAACGGATCGTCGGGCACGTACCTGCCCGGATAAGGAAGAAATCAAATGGCAAATGTCGTATTCGACAAAGCATCACGTATCTACCCAGGCACAACTGTGCCTGCAGTTAATGAACTAGAACTCACTGTTAATGATGGTGAATTTCTTGTACTAGTTGGTCCTTCAGGTTGCGGTAAATCAACTTCCCTTCGTATGTTGGCCGGACTAGAAGAAATCGATGCCGGTCGTATTTTAATCGGTGATCGTGACGTAACAAATGTTGCGCCAAAAGATCGCGATATCGCAATGGTTTTCCAGTCATATGCGCTTTACCCACATATGACAGTTGCTGAGAACATGGGCTTTGCACTAAAGATTGCGGGCAAGCCAAAAGAAGAGCGCGAACGTCGCGTTAAAGAAGCAGCAAAGTTGCTCGACCTCGAGCCATACCTAGATCGCAAACCAAAGGCACTTTCTGGCGGACAACGTCAGCGTGTTGCTATGGGTCGTGCGATTGTTCGCGAACCACAAGTTTTCTTAATGGATGAACCACTTTCAAACCTTGATGCCAAGTTGCGTGTAGCTACACGTACTCAGATTGCTGCATTGCAGCGTCGCCTTGGAATCACAACTGTTTACGTAACTCACGACCAGGTTGAAGCTATGACAATGGGTGATCGCGTAGCAGTTCTTAAAGATGGATTCCTACAACAAGTAGATACCCCACGTAATCTTTACGATAACCCGGCAAATGCTTTCGTTGCTGGCTTCATTGGTTCTCCTGCAATGAACTTGCTTAATGCACCTGTTTCAGGTGGGCAAGCAAAGCTAGGCGCACTAAGTCTGGCAGTTCCAGCAAGTGCTGGTGCAAGCATCACAGTTGGTATTCGTCCAGAAGGCTTCACACCTTCAGCTACTGGCTTTGATGTTCTAGTTGAAGTTGTAGAAGAACTTGGTGCTGATGCATTCGTATACGGAACTCCAGTTGACTCTTCAGTTAAATTCGCAAACGTAACTGAAGAAGGCGCCCAAGTAATTGTGCGCTGGGATCCAAAGAACCCACCAAAGCCAGGACAAACAATTACTGTTACGGCTAACCCAGCTGTAGTTCACCTATTCAATTCAACAACTGGTGAGCGCATCTAATACAGCTTTAAATTAAAAACCCCGCCGGTATTAATCGGCGGGGTTTTTAATTGCTAATTTTAAGCCAGGCTCTCCTAGGCCATTGCCTTCTTTAGATTCTCATCAATTGAAGCCAAGAACTCTTGCGTAGTTTGATAAGGAGCTGTCTTTGAAATCAAGAGTGACAAGTCCTTAGTCATCTTGCCTTGCTCAACAGTTTCAATACAAACGCGCTCTAGCGTGTCACAGAACTGAGCTAACTCGGCATTGTTATCAAGCTTTGCGCGGTGGGCTAAGCCACGAGTCCAAGCAAAGATTGATGCAATTGGATTTGTCGATGTCGCCTTGCCCTTTTGGTGATCACGGTAGTGACGAGTCACAGTGCCGTGAGCAGCTTCAGATTCAACAATTTTTCCATCTGGTGTCATCAAGACTGATGTCATCAAACCAAGTGAGCCGTAACCCTGTGCGACGGTATCTGATTGCACATCACCGTCGTAGTTCTTACATGCCCAGACGTATCCGCCTTCCATGCGCAATGACATAGCGACCATGTCATCAATTAGGCGATGCTCGTACCAAATTTCAGCTGCGTCGAACTTTTCCTTGAATTCTGCTTGGTAGATCTCTTCGAAGATATCTTTAAAGCGACCGTCGTAAGCTTTCAGAATAGTGTTCTTAGTTGAAAGATAAACTGGGTACTTACGAATCAAGCCGTAATTTAGTGATGCGCGAGCAAAGTCACGAATTGATTCATCGAGGTTATACATACCCATTGCAACACCGGATGACTTGAAATCATAAACAGTGTGCTCGATTGGAGCAGATCCATCTTCTGGTACGAAAGTCATTGTTAGCTTGCCAGCGCCGGGAACCTTGAAATCAGTTGCACGGTATTGATCACCGAATGCGTGACGACCAATAACAATTGGCTTAGTCCAGTGTGGAACCAAACGTGGCACATTGCTAATAATGATTGGTTCGCGGAAAATTACGCCGCCGAGAATATTGCGGACAGTTCCGTTAGGAGACTTCCACATCTTCTTTAGGCCAAATTCTTCAACTCGGGCTTCATCAGGAGTGATAGTTGCGCACTTGATGCCAACGCCATGCTTCTGGATTGCGTGTGCTGAATCGATAGTTACCTGATCATCAGTTGCGTCACGATTTTCCATACCTAAGTCGTAGTACTCAAGATTCACATCTAGATAAGGCAGGATCAGGGAATCCTTGATGAACTGCCAGATAATGCGAGTCATTTCATCGCCATCTAATTCGACAACGGTTCCTACTACTTTAATTTTCGACATTTAAAGTGGCTCCTTAAAGGGTTTGAACATCAGCTTGTTTTGCACGGACAGCTTCAGCTGCAACCTTTAGGGCCGCAACTTCTGATTCAGTTAGATCACTTTCAACAACTTTCTTAATACCGGTGCGACCAATCTCGGCTTCAACGCCTAGATAGACACCAGAAATACCGTATTCGCCATCGACCCAGGCACACACTGGCATCACAGCGCCAGAATCTTCGATAACTGCCTTTGCCATACGTGCAGCAGCAGCTGATGGTGCGTAGTAAGCCGAACCAGTCTTAAGCAGTGCGACAACTTCAGCGCCACCATTACGTGTGCGATCAACTAGTGCATCGATATCAGCTTGGGAAAGTAAATCGCTAAGTGGCTTGCCATCAACTGTGCAACGACTTGGCACTGGAACCATGGTGTCACCATGAGAACCAAGAGTTAGTGTCTTAACAGATGAAACTTTAACGCCAAGTTTTTCGGCAACATTGTCAGTAAATCGCGCAGTATCTAACATGCCAGCTTGGCCGATTACGCGATGCTTTGGAAAACCAGTTGCTAGTTGAGCAAGGGCAGTCATTTCATCAAGTGGATTTGAAACCACGATGATCACGGCATTTGGAGAATGTTTAGCAATATTTTCAGCAACTCCGCGAACGATGCCCGCGTTTACACCGATTAAATCCATGCGGCTCATGCCTGGCTTACGCGGTAGGCCAGCAGTAATTACAACTACATCTGAATTCGCAGTTGCTTCATAGCCAGCTCCATCGGCAGTTGTGGTTGCGCCAATAATTTTTGTTTCGAAACCTTCGATTGAACGAGATTGGTTCATATCAAGTGCCAAACCTTCTGGCTTACCTTCGAGAATATCGGTGAGAACTACGGTGTCGAAAATGTTGTACTCAGCTAAGCGCATTGCGGTGGTTGAACCATAGAATCCGGCGCCTACTACTGTGACTTTGCTACCCATTTGCAGTTCTCCTGAATGTAAGAAATATCTTGAGGTCGAGGTAAATCCTATCGTCCACGTGGAAGTGCTATTGCCAGCACAAAGAGGCTGATCGAAATAGCTAGCGGTAAATAGAGTTCAATTTTGCGTTGCCCACGCTGCGAAATCGCGAAAAGGCCAGTGCCCACTGCAATTAAAAGTGATCCAGTTCGCACTAGCCCAAATGCGCCAGCTACTACGCCGGCGGCCACTAATGCGTAGGAAGAATAGGAAATTACTCGCATGCCTCAACCACGTTGGTAAGTAACATCGCCCGGGTCATTGGACCAACGCCACCAGGCATCGGGGCAATGTTTGCCGCAACTTCAAAAACATCAGGATGAACATCGCCCAGCAATCCAGCTTCAGTGCGCGAAATCCCAACATCCAAAACTGTGGCACCTGGCTTAATCATTTGGGCAGTTAAGAAATGTGCTTGACCAATTGCAGCAACCACGATGTCAGCTTGTTTAACATGCTTAGCTAAATCTTTAGTGCCCGTATGAGTCAATGTAACAGTGGCATTTTCTTCTTTGCGACTTAGCAATAATCCAAGTGGGCGACCAACAGTTAGTCCACGACCGATTACACAAACTTCAGCTCCGGCAATTGATACGTCGTAATGACGCAACAAAGCGACGATAGCTCTAGGTGTGCACGGAAGTGGTGCTGCGTATCCACTTACTAACCGACCAAGGTTCAATGGGTGTAATCCATCGGCATCTTTGGCCGGATTAATTGCTTCGAGAATCTCTTGCGCATTTATGCCCTTTGGCATTGGCAACTGCACTATGTAACCGGTGCACTCTTTAGCTGAATTTAAATCTTTGATTGCAGCCATAACATCTGCTTGCGTTGCAGATGCTGGAAGATCAACTCGAATTGAGTTGATACCGACTTCTTGGCAATCACGATGCTTACCAGCAACGTAGGAATGCGAACCTGGATCATCGCCAACAAGCACGGTACCTAAACCTGGTGTTATGCCACGAGCTTTTAGAGATTCGGCGCGAGTGCGCAGATCAGCTTTAACAATTGTGGCTAAAGCTTTGCCATCGAGTATCCGCACTTTATGCATGGGAGAAGTGTCTTGTACTAGTGAAGAACATTGCAACATTGGCCGCTTTTGCTGCAGCAATTACCTCTTCATCGCGCACACTGCCACCAGGTTGGGCGACTGCAACTACACCCGCATCAAGCAATATCTGTAAGCCATCGGCAAATGGGAAGAAAGCATCACTTGCCGCAACAGATCCAGCTACGCGATCACCGGCGCGATCAATAGCTAATTTGGCGGAATCCACTCGGTTTACTTGACCCATTCCAATACCTACGGCGGCACTATCTT
Source organism: Actinomycetota bacterium (assembly GCA_947463725.1). Classification (GTDB taxonomy): domain Bacteria; phylum Actinomycetota; class Actinomycetes; order Nanopelagicales; family Nanopelagicaceae; genus Planktophila. The sequence goes on from CANHRM010000006.1 coordinate 18,187, forward strand.
TAGCAAGCAAGATAGCGTTGCTCTTGACCGCACGAACTGATCGCCAAGCAAATTCTAAATCATTTAATATTTGCGCACTGACTGGCTCTCCTGAAACTTGCACCCAATTCGCTGCACTATCACCAGGGGCGTTAATCAAATCACTTTCTTGCAAAAGCGCTCCGCCAGATACGGGGCGTAGCTCGATTGGGTTAATCTCAGTTAAATCACATTGCAGAATTCGAATTGACGGTTTCTTCATTAATACTTCAAGTGCATCAGCATCAAAAGCTGGCGCGATTAAAACTTCGGTGAAAATCTTCGAAAGTGGTTCGGCCATTGCTAAATCAACTTTGCGATTAGCGGCAACAACTCCCCCGAATGCCGATACTGGATCGCACTCATGTGCTTTCAAATATGCAGCGGAAATATTTGTTCCTGTCGCAATTCCGCAAGGATTCGCATGTTTAATAATTGCAACAGCTGGTTCGCTGTGATCCAGCGCTGCTCGCCAAGCAGCATCGGCATCGGTGTAATTATTGAAAGACATCTCTTTACCGTGGAGTTGCTTGGCGCCAACTATTCCGTTCCCAGTGGATTTATAAATTACTGCGCTTTGATGCGGGTTCTCGCCATAGCGCAAAGTGTTCTCGCGGCGATAGATAGCACCGAACCAAGATGGCAATTTCTCAGACGTGCCTTGCCCACCTAACCAATTCGCGATCGTTAAATCGTATTCGGCAGTTGTTCTAAATACTTCAAGGGCAAGCTGTTGACGTTCTTCATTTGTGAAGCCACCTGCATTTAAAGCACTTAATAACTGGTCATATTGGGAAGTCTTGCTTAGGACTGCAACTGAGCCATGATTTTTGGCTGCGCCACGCAACATTGAAGGACCACCAATATCAATCTGTTCAATTGCTTCAGCAAAGGTAGCTCCGGCAGCAATAGTTTCAGCGAATGGATAGAGATTAATAATCACTAAATCAAAAGGTGCAATATCAAGTGCGGCAATTGCAGCTAAATGATCGGGATTATTCTGATCGGCCAAGATGCCAGAATGCACTCTTGGGTGCAAAGTCTTAACTCGCCCACCCATGATTTCAGGAAAGCCGGTGTAATCGCTAACTTCAGTAACAGCAATTCCAGCGGCAGCTAAGTTTGCAGCGGTGGAACCAGTAGAGAGAATTTCAACGCCAGCTTTGCTAAGTGCAGCACCGATTTCAAGTAAACGATCTTTATCGTAGACGCTTATTAAAGCGCGACGGATCGGTTTGCGATTGCTCATTAACTGCGCTGCCTTCTACTTTAGCTCGGCCAGAATTTGCGGAATGGTCGCAACGATGAGACCTCGTTCGATAATCTTAATACGTTCATGTAATGATTCCTCGGTATCAGTTGGTGTGATCTCTATACGTTCTTGTGCGATGACCTGCCCGGTATCTACACCTTCATCAACCCAATGAATAGTCGTGCCTGTATGTGTGGCGCCAGCTGCCAGCGCATCACGCACAGCATGTGCGCCTGGGAAAAGTGGCAATAAGGCTGGGTGGCTATTGATCACTTTGAAAGTCTGCACAAATTGTGGAGCCAAGATACGCATAAAGCCAGCGCTGACAACTAAATCTGGTTGATATTTGGATACTAGTGAAAGCAGCTCTTGATCCCAGATTGCTCGGTCACCTACTAGCTCTAGCAATTCAACTTTGATGCCGAATTCATTTGCAATGCCAATCACCTTCGCAGTTGGCCGATCACAGATAAGAGCAGTAATTTCGTAATCTTTATCAGCGGCGAAGATTGCCCGAGCCAAAGTGCCCGATCCGCTAGCCAGAATTACGACGTTCTTCATCTGGCTCGATCTAACCTCGGCAAAACTCGCGCCAAACCAATACCTATAGCCATTTCCACGCCGATTGCTAACGTTACTTTCCAGATAGAAACACCCACGGCACTAAGTGCTTCGGTCATCAGTGATCCGCTGGCAGCCCAGCTAATAAAGGCAATTGCTAATAAAACTAAGGTGAAAGTTTGCCAAAGAACTTCTGGCCGTTGATTTAAAGTCCAACTAGTTAGCGCGACACCTACTGCTACAAAAAGTAGAACTGCGATTAGCGCCCAGTGAAATTTACCAGTCGGCAGAGCGCCCAATATCGGCAGGGCTGGAATCTCAGGAACTTGATATGACAATGGTGAGATTATGGTTCCGTTGCCAATTCCAAATCCAACACCGGCAAAATAACCAATAGTTGCGACCGCAGCATTTGGTAGATAGAGCACATTTAAAATCAGTAGCAAGAATCCACCTAAAATACCCGGCTCAAGAACTTGAGTTAAATCTTTAACAGTTGCCAAATTAAAAAGTAGAGAGATGCCGAGAACCAAGAATGCAAAACCTAATATGGCAGCAATGATTCTGGTGGCAAAGAAAATTGGTAGAGATGAAATTTTCCGACGTTCAGCGCTTAACACTGAAAGTGTGGCAATTGGAATTGTCACAAGTGGCGTTAAATACCAAACCGGTTTGACCGCATCTGTTGTTACAAAGAAAGCAATGGCAGCTGTGATTCCTGCATACAAGGAAACAAATAGCGTGCGAGCTAACGCAATACTTTGATAATCGTTATCTAACCGTTCGATACTGCGTTTGAAACCACTGCGAATTGCCATAATTGGAAATATCAATGCACCTAGCGGCAAGTAAGTTAACCAACCCGCGGTAGCTCCGGCTGAGATGGTTAAGTTAAAAGCTAAATGATGAGCACCCAACCAGAGCCAGACTGCAGCTCGAACTGGATCAGAAGTGTTTCCATTTGTGCTGCCGGCTGTCGCCCAAGCAATGAGTGAAAGAAAAGCAATCGGTAGTAGTACTACTGAAATACTGCGAACAACTTGAGCCAACGTGACCGCAAGGACTCGCTGGAACATTGTTGTTAGCGACCCATAATGGCGCGCAATAAACGCGCCGTTTCGCTTGGGGTTTGACCCACTTTAACGCCGGCTGCCTCGAGGGCATCTTTCTTTCCTTGTGCAGTTCCGGATGAACCCGAAACGATGGCACCGGCATGACCCATGGTCTTGCCTTCAGGAGCAGTAAAGCCGGCAACATAACCAACTACTGGCTTAGTTACATATTCAGCTATGAATGCAGCAGCACGTTCTTCAGCATCGCCGCCAATTTCACCAATCATTACGATCGCTTCAGTTTCTGGATCATCTTGGAATGCACGTAAGCAATCAATATGTGTAGTGCCAACTACTGGGTCGCCACCAATACCTACAGCGGTACTAAAACCAATATCGCGAAGTTCAAACATCATTTGGTAAGTAAGAGTTCCGGACTTAGAAACTAAACCAATTGGGCCAGAACCTGTGATATTTGCTGGAATGATTCCAACATTTGATTTACCAGGACTAATTAAACCTGGGCAGTTTGGCCCGATGATTCGAGTGGTGCCTTTAGTTAGCGAGTAAGCATAGAAACTTGCTGAATCGTGAACTGGAATTCCTTCAGTGATAACAACGACCAGAGGCATTGCAGAATCGATCGCATCGATCACAGCTGCTTTTGCAAACTTAGGTGGTACGAAAACAACTGAGACGTTTGCACCAGTTGCTGCCATTGCTTCGCCGACCGTATTAAAGACTGGCAAGTTGTGACCATCGATCTCAACAGATTGGCCACCTTTGCCTGGTGTTACGCCACCGACAACTTTGGAACCTGATGCCAACATGCGGCGAGTGTGCTTAGTTCCTTCAGAACCAGTCATACCTTGAACAATAATTTTTGAATCAGCGTTGATGAAGATCGACATTTACTTAGCCGCCAATTCTGCTGCACGATTTGCAGCGCCATCCATAGTGTCTAGCTGTTCAACTAGCGGGTGTGCTGCTGCCGTTAAAATTGCCCGGCCTTCAACCACATTGTTACCGTCTAGGCGAACCACAATTGGCTTAGTGGCCTGAGCGCCAAGTAATTCAAGGGCTTGCACGATGCCATTAGCTACCGCATCGCAAGCGGTTATGCCGCCAAAAACATTTACAAAGACGCTCTTTACATCTTTATCACCCAAGATAATAGAAAGCCCATCGGCCATAACTTGAGCTGATGCACCGCCACCAATATCTAGGAAGTTAGCTGGGCGAACACCACCGAATTTTTCACCAGCATAGGCAACAACATCTAGCGTGCTCATTACTAAGCCCGCGCCGTTACCGATAATGCCAACTTGGCCTTCGAGTTTTACATAGTTCAAATTCTTAGCTTTAGCTGCAGCCTCTAGGGCGTTCTCGGCTGCTTGATCAACAAGTGCTTCATGATCAGGGTGGCGGAAGCCAGCATTGTCATCGAGAGTTACTTTGCCATCTAGGGCGATGATCTTGCCATCAGAAGTTTTAACTAGCGGGTTGACTTCAACAAGTGTGGCATCTTCAGAAACAAATGTCTCCCAAAGTTTTACCAGAACTGCTGCAACTTGATCGGCAACATCGGCTGGGAATTTTGCAGCTGCAATAATTTCGGTAGCGCGTGCAAGATCGATGCCAACATTTGAATCAACTGGAATCTTTGCCAACTTCTCAGGGGCAGTGTGTGCTACTTCTTCAATTTCCATACCGCCGGCAACTGATGCCATAACTAAGAAGGTGCGGTTTGAACGATCAAGCAGAATTGCTAAATAATATTCAGATTCAATCGGAGCAGCTGCCGCAATCATTACGGTGCGAACTTCGTGCCCCTTAATATCCATACCCAAAATTGCACTAGCTTTTTCGCGAGCATCAGCTGGATCAACTGCCAACTTAACGCCACCAGCTTTTCCGCGGCCACCAACTTTTACCTGAGCTTTAACGACAACTTTGCCGCCAACTTTAATTGCGGCTGCTTCAGCTTCATCAGCAGTCGTTGCGATCGCAGCTGGCAGTACAGGTACGCCATGCTTTTCGAATAGATCGCGAGCTTGGTATTCGTATAAATCCACTAGTTAACCGCTTTCCTTGTTTACTTAAGAGCGTGAACGCCGCGTGAAACCTGCCTAATACTAGAGCTTCTCGACAGGTGCATAGCGCAACAGCAAACGCTTATCGCCATATTGGCCGAAGTTAATGGTTGCCTCGCTCTTATCGCCCTCGCCAGCGGTGCCAACAACTGTGCCCAAACCGAATGTGTCATGTGACACACGATCGCCAATTGCCAAAGTTATTCCAGTCGTTGCTTTGCGCCCAGTCGCTCGAGGTGGTGGCGCAGTTACAACTCTTGGTTTGCGAATCAGTGATGGAGAAATGACGTTGTGATTTCGCCACTCAATTACATCGGCTGGAATCTCATCGAGAAATCTAGAAGGTGGGTTGTAATTCGGTGCACCCCAAGAAGATCGATATTCAGCACGTGAAATAAAGAGTCGTTCTTGCGCGCGAGTTAAACCAACGTAAGCCAGTCGACGTTCTTCTTCAATTTCATCTTTCTCGCCCAGAGTTCGAGAATGCGGAAAGATGCCATCTTCCATGCCAGTTAAAAACACGGTTGGAAATTCTAGACCTTTAGCGGTGTGTAACGTCATTAAAGTTACTACCCCGCCATGATCTTCACCTTCGGGAATTTGATCAGAATCCGCGACAAGTGAAACTTTCTCAAGGAAACCAGAAAGCGAAATTTCTTCATCTTCAGTTAGTTCTTCGAACGGACGTTCTTCATATTCCATGGCAACTGCTAAGAGTTCTTTTAGATTCTCAACGCGCACTTCATCTTGCGGATCAGTGCTATTTGCCAGCTCAGCTAACAAACCAGATTGTTCAAGCACTGCTTCGACAATAACTGATGGGCGGACTTTTGCTTCAACTAAAACTGCCAATGCACCAATCATGGCAGTGAATTGGTTAATTGATTGGGCCGCTTTTGGTGGAATCTCGGGTACTTCAGAAGCTGCAATCAGCGCGCCCCAGAAGGTATAGCTGCGGGATTTGGCATGTGCTTCGAGGATCTCAAGAGCTCGATCACCGATTCCGCGCTTTGGATAATTAATTACTCGGCGCAATGAAACCTCATCTTCGGGGTTTGCAATAACGCGCAAGTAACTGAGTAAATCTTTTACTTCTTTACGCTCATAGAAGCGCAATCCGCCAACTACTTTGTAAGGCAGCGCTGCCCGCATAAATACTTCTTCAAATACACGTGACTGCGCATTGGTGCGATAGAAAACGGCAGTTTGGCCAGGCGTTGAAAGACCTTTATCCATAAGAGAGCGAACTTCATCTTTTACAAATTCAGCTTCGTCGTGTTCGGATTCAGCAACATAGCCAACTAATGGCGCACCTGCACCGGCTTGTGACCAAAGGTTTTTCTCTTTACGCGACTCATTTTGGGTAATCACCGCATTTGCAGCGTTAAGAATATTTTGAGTAGATCGATAATTCTGTTCGAGCAAAATGGTCGTTGCATTTGGGTAATCAAGTTCGAACTGCATAATGTTTCGAATGGTGGCACCACGGAAGGCATAGATCGATTGGTCGGCATCGCCAACCACGCAGAGTTCAGCCGGTGGCAAGCCTTCAAGGTCGCTACCAACTAGCTCACGCACCAGAATATATTGCGCATGGTTGGTGTCCTGATACTCATCTACTAAAACGTGACGAAACCGTGAACGGTATCGAGCTTTCGCTTCTGGAAAACGTTGCAGAACTTCAACTGTCTTTAAAATTAGATCATCGAAATCCATAGCATTTGATTGCTGCAAACGACGCTGATAGAGCGCATATACATCAGCCACAACTTCTTGGAATTGATTTGTGGCAGCATTTAAGTAATCGGCCGGCCCCAATAGTTCGTTCTTAGCATTACTAATAACTGATTGAAATTGGCGAGGCGGATAACGCTTAGAATCGAGATTTAAATCTTTCGAAACAATTGTGATTAAGCGCAAACTATCGGCGGAATCATAAATTGAGAACGAATTGCTGTAACCCAATCGCGCTGCTTCTTGGCGCAAGATGCGAACGCAAGCTGAGTGAAAAGTTGAAACCCACATAGATTGCGCAATCGGACCTACTAACTCTTTGACCCGCTCCTTCATTTCACCGGCTGCCTTATTGGTGAAAGTAATCGCCAAAATTGAATAAGGAGTCGCATTACGCCGTGCCATCAAATATGCGATGCGCCTGGTTAGAACTCGAGTTTTGCCAGAGCCAGCCCCTGCCACAATAAGAAGTGGCCCACCTGAATGAACTACGGCAGCGGCCTGTTGCGGATTAAGCCCCGCAATCAAAGGGTCGTTACTGATTTCGGTGCCGCTCATGGCGCGCAGTCTATTAGGCTACGGCGACAGAATTCTTTAAGGGAGCAGACACATGGAACCGATCGCCGATAGTGAGATCAAGCGAGTTCTCGTTGTTAATGCTCACCCAGATGATTCTGATTTCGGTGCATCAGGCACCATCGCGCAATGGGTAAAAGCTGGCATTGAAGTTGGTTACGTTCTTTGCACAAATGGTGATCAAGGTGGCGAAGAATCCGGAATCCCCATGGAAGAAATGCCACAAGTACGTCAACGCGAACAACGCGAAGCTGGCGCAATTATCGGCGTCACCGATATTACATTTTTGAATTATCGCGATGGTTGGCTCGAACCAACAATTGCGCTTCGTAAAGATATTGTGCGCGAGATTCGCCGCTTTAAACCAGATCGCTTAGTTTGCCAAAGCCCAGAACGTAATTGGGATCGCATCGGAGCCAGCCACCCAGATCACCTAGCTGCAGGCGAATCAGCCATTCAAGCGGTTTATCCAGATGCCCGAAATCCCTTTGCATTTACTGATTTAAGGGAAGCTGGCCACGAACCTTGGCGAGTGAAGGAAGTTTGGGTTATGGGCCATGCGCAACCAGATCATTGGGTTGATATCACTGAATCTTTTCCGCTAAAAGTTAAGGTACTGCAAGCCCATGCTTCACAAACTGCGCACAATAAAGAGTTAGAAAATATGTTGCGTGAATGGGGAATGCGCAATGCTGCCAATGGTGGTTTTGCTGATGGAGTTATTGCCGAATCTTTTAAAATCGTAAATACAAATTAACGAACGATGACGCGGCGAATCTCAACATTTTGAATTGGGAAGCCATCACCGTTGTAGTAATACTTACCATCTTGGCCTTGCTTTGCAGCGCCCACAGCAGCAATAGCGCGCAGAATTTCTAAGCCGCTAGTGATGTGACCCCAAATTGTGTAATAAGGGTTAAGTGCTGAGTCTTCATAAACAAAGAAGAACTGGCTGCCGTTTGTATTCTTGCCTGAATTAGCCATTGCAATAGTGCCAGCTGGATAAGTAATTGTTTCGCCAACTGGCAAATTCTCATCAGGAATACCGATCCAGGGTTTGCGATTATAAACAGGTCCACCGCTAGCGGAGGCAGTTGGATCGCCACATTGCAGAACGTATAGTCCTTGCGTAGTTAAGCGATGACAGAGAGTTGAATTATAAAAACCGCGGCTGGCAAGAGTTGCTAACGCAGTTAAAGTTTGCGGAGCTTTATCGCCAACAGTTTCGACCACAATATTTCCGCAATTAGTTACGAAGGTAAATGTATTTGGTAAGGATTTGGCCACAGACTTAGGTTGTAAAACCGAAGGAGATGAATGTGGTTTAGAAGTTGCCTTGGTACAAATCTTTACTGGCTCTTTTGGAGATGCTGAAACGGCTGGAGCTAGCGAAATAGCCATGCCCAGTGAAAGTGCCAAAACCAAAATACGTTTCATAGGGATAAAGAATACCGACTGCTCGGCTTACTCCCACTCGATAGTTGCTGGGGGTTTGCTAGTAATATCCAGAGTAACTCGATTTACTTCGCGCACCTCATTGGTAATACGCGTAGAAATCTTGGCTAAGACTTCATAAGGCACGCGAGACCAATCAGCGGTCATCGCATCTTCACTTGAAACCGGACGTAGCACGATTGGGTGGCCATAAGTGCGACCATCGCCCTGCACGCCAACGCTTCGAACGTCAGCAAGTAGCACCACTGGACATTGCCAAATTTCGCGATCAAGGCCGGCAGCCTTTAACTCTTCGCGAGCGATTGCATCAGCTTCACGCAAAATTTCTAACCGCTCGGCAGTTACTTCACCAATTATGCGAATACCTAATCCCGGGCCCGGGAAAGGCTGGCGCCAAATTATCAATTCAGGTAAACCTAATTGCAGTCCAACTTGGCGAACTTCATCTTTAAATAAAGTGCGTAACGGTTCGATTAATTTAAATTTAAGATCATCTGGCAGGCCGCCTACGTTGTGATGAGACTTTATATTTGCGGTGCCTTCGCCGCCACCGGACTCAACCACATCTGGGTAAAGCGTTCCTTGTACTAAGAATTCGACATCTCCTCCAGCCGCAATATCGCGTGCTGCTGCTTCGAAAGAGCGGATAAATTCGCGCCCAATAATCTTTCGCTTAGTTTCTGGATCTGTTACGCCAGCTAGTGCTGATAAGAATTGATCTTTGGCATCGACTACAACTAAAGAAACACCAGTGGCTGCGACAAAATCACGTTCGACTTGTTCAGATTCGCCTTTACGTAACAAACCATGATCGACGAATACACAAGTTAATTGGTTTCCGACCGCTGCTTGAATAATTGCTGCAGCAACTGCTGAATCAACACCACCAGATAGCCCACAGATAACTCGCTTATCGCCGATGACTGCTTTTGCTTTGGCGATTTCGGTTGCCGCAATATTTTCTGAAGTCCAAGTAGGTTCACAACCCGCAATTTCAATTAACCAACGCTTTAAAATAACTTGACCTTGTTCGGAATGCAAAACTTCTGGGTGGAACTGAACGCCAGCTAATTTTCCATCGCTACTTTCAAAGGCGGCAATTGGGGTATCGGCAGTTACAGCGCAGATTGTGAAACCGGCTGGCGCAGTTGTAACCGCATCACCATGGCTCATCCAAACGTTCTGCTTAACTGGCAAATCAGCAAATAATTTCGAACTGGTTGTAGCGGTAATTTCAGTGCGACCAAACTCTGATTTTCCAGTTTGGCTAACTACGCCGCCAAGAGCTGCCGCCATTGCTTGAAAGCCATAACAAATGCCGAAGACCGGAATACCTAATTGCAGAATACTTTCATCGAACTTAGGCGCCCCTGTTTCATAAACGCTAGCTGGGCCGCCAGATAAAATAATCGCACTTGGTGCTTTGGCAGTTATTTCAGCAGCCGTAATTGATGAAGGCACGATCTCAGAGAAAACATTTGCTTCGCGAACTCGGCGCGCAATTAACTGCGCATACTGCGCACCAAAATCAAGAACTAGTACTGGATTAGCCACGATTGATAAGTACCTCGACGCGCTGGAATTCCTTAACATCGGAATATCCGCAAGTAGCCATTGCGCGGCGAAGGGCACCGAATAGATTCATGGAACCATCAGAAGTACTTGAAGGTCCGAGCAGAATTTCTTCGAGCGTGCCAACTGTGCCAACTGCAACGCGTTCACCACGTGGCAGAACTGCATGATGCGCCTCTGAACCCCAGTGCCAACCTAAACCAGGAGCTTCAGTTGCTTTTGCTAATGGTGAGCCCATCATTACGGCATCGGCGCCCATCGCAATTGCTTTTGCGATATCACCGCTGCGACCAACGCCACCATCGGCAATTACATGCACGTAACGGCCACCAGATTCATCGAGATATTCGCGACGAGCAGAGGCAACTTCAGCAACCGCAGATGCCATTGGCACTTGAATACCTAAAACTTTGCGAGTGGTATGCGCGGCACCGCCACCGAAACCAACTAGAACGCCAGCGGCACCTGCGCGCATTAAGTGCAGCGCACCTGTTGCGGTTGCAACGCCACCAACAATTACCGGCACATCTAGTTCGTAAATAAATTTCTTTAAGTTAAGGGCATCATCGCGAGTAGCAACATGCTCGGCACTAACTGTGGTTCCGCGAATAACGAAAATATCAACACCAGCATCAACCACAGCCTTATGAAGTTCAGCAGTTCGTTGTGGTGAAAGCGAGGCTGCAACTGTTACGCCAGCTTCACGAATTTGCTTAATACGTTCCTTGATCAGAGCTGGTTGGATCGGTGCGCTATAAAGTTCTTGCATACGACGAGTTGCTTGCGCATCTGGCATCGAAGCAATTTCACCTAGCTGTATGCGTGGATCTTCATATCGAGTCCAAAGACCTTCGAGGTTTAGAACACCTAGGCCGCCTAACTTGCCAATCGCAATTGCAGTTTGTGGTGAAACCACTGAATCCATTGGCGCTGCCAACATGGGTAAATCAAATTTATAAGCATCGATCTGCCATGCGGTTGAAACAGCTTCGGGGTCGCGAGTACGACGCGATGGCACAATCGCAATATCGTCGAATGAATAAGCCTGGCGGGCGCGCTTGCCGGGTGCAATTTCAATTTCGAACATTTACTTAGCCCTAGCCTTTCTTCGCATAGTTAGGGGCATCTGCCACATGTAATACATCGTGCGGATGGCTCTCTTGTAGGCCAGCTGCAGTAATTTGAATTAAGCGACCATCGCGGCGCAAAGTATTGATATCTGGTGCTCCGGCATATCCCATGCCGGAACGTAGGCCACCAACTAGTTGATGAACTACTTCGGCCACAGTGCCGCGATACAAAACTTTTCCTTCGATGCCTTCGGGAACTAATTTATCTTCGGATAAAACATCATCCTGCATATAACGATCTTTGGAATATGACTTTTGTTCACCGCGAGATTGCATCGCACCGAGTGAGCCCATTCCGCGATAGCCCTTATATTTACGGCCATCAATTTCGATAAGTTCGCCAGGTGATTCTTCGCAACCAGCAAGTAACGAACCAAGCATTACTGAGTTTGCACCAGCAACAAGGGCTTTAACAATGTCGCCTGAATATTGCAGACCACCATCGGCGATCAATGGAATGCCGGCTTTGCCACAAGCTTTAGCAGCTTCCATAATGGCGGTAATTTGTGGAACACCAACGCCGGCCACAATTCGAGTGGTGCAAATTGAACCTGGACCAACTCCAACTTTTACCGCATCGGCGCCAGCATTAATTAGCGCTTGGGCGCCAGCGCGAGTTGCGACATTGCCACCAATGATTTCGGTAGTTGGCGAAAATTTCTTAATGCGCGCAATCGCATCGAGTACCGCGCGATGGTGACCATGTGCGGTATCAACAACAACTACATCAACGCCAGCTTCGATTAGCGCCTGTGCGCGAGCAAATCCATCGTCGCCAACACCAACAGCAGCGCCAACCATGCCCACGTTCTTGACTAATTTAACGTGAGTTACTTGTTCGGCGATCGGCAAATTACGATGGATGATGCCAATGCCACCTGCTTTAGCCATCGCGATTGCGAGTTGTGATTCAGTAACGGTATCCATTGCTGAGGAAATCAACGGGACTGCCAAGGAAATATTTTGGGTTAATTGAGTTGAAGTTTCGACTTCAGATGGCACAACTTCAGAGGCATCTGGCAATAAGAGCACGTCATCGTAGGTCAGGCCCATCATTGCGATCTTGTCATCGCTCATTTCGGCCGCCCCTTCAATAGATAAGGCCAAAGTCTAACGGCTCTTTTAGACCCCGACTGCCTGCGTAATTTCCTCACATGCGCGCTGTAAATCAGTGGTTACGGTGACTTCGCTACATTGTTTTGGATTCCAGCCCGGCCCACCCAGAATTATTTTGGGAGCAGGGCGGACGGAAGGTAATTCTTCGAAGAATCGCGGGTCACCATTTTCGGATAACTGTGCCCACAGAAAAAGTGCTGGTGGTGCTGACTTATTAATGATTCCGCATAGCGCAGATAGCGGGGTTCGAGCACCTAAGAAATTACTGGAAATATCGCGTTCGGCTAAAGCTGCAGCCAGTGCATGTAGCGCTAGTGAATGAAGTTCTTCGCCCACGCATGCAAGTAGAACTGGTCGTGCATTTACAGCTTCGAATTCTTCAGGAACTGATTCGCGTAGAACTGATTTTATTAATTCAGTCAATAAATGTTCGACCTCAATGCCTTCGCCAGTTTTTTCCCAACTATTTCCGACATTTATTAGGACCGGCACGATTACGTTCTGCCAGCAGTGAATTACGCCATTTTTCATCAATTCTTGGCGCAGCGCTTGTAGAACAAATTCGCGATCTAGTGATTCAGCTGCGCGACAAATGGCGGCAACTAATTCTTCAGCAACAACGATTTCGGTTACTAACTCTGGTATTGAAATCTCACCTTGATGCGCTTTTGCTCTTTGTGCAGCATCACTTGGCGCTACACCAGTTGTAATCAACCGACGCATCATGATTAATCTGGCGACATCTGCGCGCGAGTATCGGCGATGGCTACCTTCGACATGTTCGGTTGGCCCTAAGCCATATCGACGATCCCAGGTCCGCAAAGTTGCCGGCGCTACGCCAATTTGGCGGGCTAAGGCAGCAACGGTCAGGGGTTGATCCATGACCCAATCTTGGGGGTTAGGTGAGATTCGTGCCACCCGAGCACGCTCAATTTGCTGCCAAATCCAGAAAGGGGGTATTCGATACTTGAACAACCTATGAAGCGGTTGTATGGTTCAACTCAGTAGAAACAAGTACACAAGGGGTCCAAATGAGCGAAGTATCTAGACTTCCAAAACCAGTGGTTGAAAACTGGGATTGGCAGCAAGATGGTTCTTGCCGTGATTTGCCCAGTGAGATGTTCTTTCATCCAGATGGCGAGCGCGGCCCACGTCGACGCAATCGCGAAAATGTTGCCAAAGCTGTTTGCAATACCTGCCCAGTTCTTGAGGCTTGTCGCAAACATGCACTCGCCGTTCAAGAACCTTATGGGATCTGGGGCGGTCTCTCTGAAGATGATCGCGTCGCAATTCTAGAACGTGTCGGTGCACTTCCACTTTCGACAGCTAGCTAATTATTTATCAAGCCCCGAAAATAAAAAACCCGCCGAATATTCGGCGGGTTTTTTATTCTTAATTATTACTAGTGCCAGACAAATTAATGCCAGACCACTTAATGCGCGTGTCCGCCCGGGCCATGTGAATGGCCGTGGCCGCCAGCAGATTCAGGTGCTTCATCAGCTGGACGCTCATAGACAACTGCTTCAGTTGTAATAAACATTGCAGCAATTGAAGCAGCGTTAGCAAGTGCCGAACGAGTTACTTTAACTGGATCGATAACACCATCTTTAGCTAAGTCACCGTAAACATCAGTTGCCGCATTGAAACCTTCATTGGCTTTCATCGCGCGAACTTTTGCAACAACCACATAACCTTCAAGACCAGCGTTTTCAGCAATCCAACGAAGTGGCTCGTCGCATGCTTTGCGAACTAAGCGAACACCAACAGCCTTGTCACCTTCGAAGCCAAGATCGCCTTCAAGCGCATCAGCCGCATGTACAAGTGCTGCGCCACCACCAACAACAATGCCTTCTTCAACTGCGGCACGGGTTGCAGATATGGCATCTTCTAGACGGTGTTTCTTCTCTTTTAATTCAACTTCAGTATGTGCGCCAACTTTGATTACGCAAACGCCACCAGCGAGTTTTGCAACGCGCTCTTGTAACTTTTCACGATCCCAGTCAGAGTCAGTATTTTCAATCTCTTTGCGAATCTCTGAAACGCGAGCAGCAACTACTGCCTTATCGCCAGCACCATCGACGATGGTGGTTGCATCCTTTGAGATAACAACGCGACGTGCGCGACCTAGAGATTCCAAACCGATTTGATCAAGCTTCATGCCAACTTCAGCTGAGATAACTTCGCCGCCAGTCAGAATTGCGATGTCTTGCAACATTGCCTTTCGACGATCGCCAAAGCCAGGTGCCTTAACAGCAGCTGAGGCGAATACGCCACGCATACGGTTAACAACCAGCGTAGAAAGCGCTTCGCCTTCAACGTCTTCGGCGATGATTAGAAGTGGCTTTGAAGTCTGAGCAACCTTTTCCAGGATTGGAAGTAGCTCAGCTAGAGCTGAAATCTTTCCACCTGAGATTAAAACGTAGGCATCTTCCAGAATAGCTTCCATACGATCTTGATCAGTTACGAAATATGGTGAGATGTAACCTTTATCGAATTGCATTCCTTCAGTGAACTCAAGTTCGAGCCCAGTAGTTGATGCTTCTTCAACAGTGATTACGCCATCTTTACCAACTTTGTCCATCGCTTCGGCAATTAAGTCACCGATGCCACGATCTTGCGCAGAGATAGTTGCCACGTCAGCGATCTGTGCCTTGTCTTTTACCACAGTGGCATTGGCTTTAAGGGCGGCTGAAATTGCAGCAACTGCTGCTTCGATACCAATTTTAATATCCATTGGTTGTGCACCCGCTGCAAGGTTACGAAGACCTTCTTTAACCATTGCTTGAGCAAGTACTGTTGCAGTTGTTGTTCCATCGCCAGCAACATCGTTGGTCTTGGTAGCAACTTCTTTAACTAATTGTGCACCCATGTTTTCAACTGGGTCAGAGAGTTCAATCTCTTTCGCAATTGTTACGCCATCGTTTGTGATGGTTGGGGCACCGAATGCTTTTGAGATAACTACGTTACGACCCTTAGGTCCAAGTGTTACCTTGACGGTGTCAGCCAAAATGTTTACACCGCGCTCCATGGCGCGACGGGCTTGCTCGTCAAACTGTAAGGACTTGCCGGCCATTAGTTCTTCTCAATTACAGCGAGAATGTCGCGAGCAGATAGAACTAAATATTCTTCAGCGTTGTACTTAACTTCAGTTCCGCCGTACTTGCTGTAAAGAACTACGTCGCCAACTTTTACATCCATTGGAACGCGAACGCCATCATCAAAGCGACCTGGGCCAACTGCAACAACGGTGCCTTCCTGAGGCTTCTCTTTTGCAGTATCTGGAATTACGAGACCTGACGCTGTAGTTGTCTCGGCTTCATTAGCTTTAACTACGATGCGGTCTTCTAGTGGCTTAATGGTTACGGCCATGATTAGAGCTCCTTTTAAAATCGAATTCACTAGAGCCTGCAATTAGCAGACTCGGGTCTTGAGTGCTAACGCCAAGCCTATGCTGGGCTATTCCCGCGATCAAATCGAGAGCAGCACTGGATCAGAGCTAGATCAAAGCTAGATCAGCGCTAGTTCAAAGCCAAAAATCAGAGCGAGATGCGAGTAACTGGCAGGCTGGATTGAGCGTCAAAAGCGATTGGGCTAGCCGATCTGCCGGCGCTAACCATGAGCGAGCCTAGGGCGGCAACCATGGCGCCATTATCGGTGCACAGACCGGGGCTCGGGATTCGAAGCGTTATTCCTTGGGCGGCACAGCGTTCAATAGCCACTTGGCGCAATCGTGAATTGGCCGCTACCCCACCGGCGATAACCAGTGAATTGATGCCAGTTTTCTTAGCTGCCGCTATTGCCTTGAGTAGTAAAACATCGACGATCGCTTCTTGGAATGAGGCAGCCACATCATTTTTTGCATATGTCGGGGTTGCTTCAAGATATCGAGCAACTGCAGTCTTAAGGCCGGAGAACGAGAATTCGAAAGGTCTAGTTTCCCAATCTTTACTAGTCGTTAATCCACGTGGAAAATCAATTGCTGTTGCGTTACCAGTTTGGGCAATGCGATCTATTGCGGGGCCACCTGGAAAACCTAGATCCATAATGCGGGCAATTTTATCGAAAGCCTCACCTGCGGCGTCATCCATGGTTTCGCCAAGTTTAATAATTTCATTTGTAATGTCATTGACCTGTAATAACGACGAATGGCCACCGCTAACTAGCAGCGCGATAGTTGGTTCGGCTGGTAGATCATGAGTTAAATAATCAACACTAACGTGGGCAGCTAAATGATTAACTCCATAAATTGGTTTATCAATTGCAAGTGCTAAACCTGCAGCTGCCGATGTTCCAACAAGTAGTGCACCAACTAAGCCTGGGCCGGCAGTAACTGCAATGCCATCTAAATCGCTGAGTGAAATTTTTGCTTGCGTAATTGCTTCTTTCAACGCAGGTTGCATGGCTTCTAGGTGAGCACGTGATGCCACTTCGGGCACGACTCCCCCGAAGCGCGCATGCTCTTCGACACTTGATGCAATTACATTGGCCAACAATGTACGACCACGCACAATGCCGATTGCAGTTTCATCGCAAGAGGTTTCAATGCCAAGTACTAGCGCTTCGCTCATTTGAGTTCCTTGCGCATGATCAAAGCGTCAATACCTAGCCCGTAATAATTTGCTCGCGTTGAAATCTCTTCATAGCGGGCGAAGTTATATAGGCGAATTGCACTTTCGTTCTTGGTATCAACTTCGAGAATTACCTCAGTAGCACCTTTTGCTTTCGCCCAAATTTCTAGTTCAGCCAGCATCTCTTGCGCTAGCCCTTGGCCGCGAAAGTCAGGCAAAATCGCAATAGTAAGCAGGTCTGCGGGTACGCCAGCAGCCACCACCATGATTCCGGCGTAGCCAATAATCGAGCCATCATTTAACGCCAAGATGAATTGGCGAGTTCCACCGAGGCCAGCAATCTCTTCTTTAAATTGGGCCTGCGACCATGGGTAACTCGGAAACATAGTTCGTTCTAATGAAGTTAGTACTGGCACATCGAGCACAGTTGGTTGGCGATAAGTAATCATTTGCGATCCGCCGTTGCTACCGCGTCTGGGCGACGTAAATAAATTGGCTCGCTAATCATTTCGAACAACTCCACAAAATACTTTGGATCTGGGTATAGCGAATCAAATACTTTAATTCCGCGAGCTGCTACAACTGCTGGCAAATCAACTGCAGGTCCTTCGACGCGAACACCATTGGTGTAACGCGCCCAATAAACTTCTTTGCGCCGCGCATCTATCGCCACAATAAAATCTGGTTCACTTACTTGTGCTGCGATCGCATCGAGTGAACAAAAACCGCGCACTGGGATATTTCGTGCCCAAGCAAAAGATTGGGCAAAGGTAATACCAACTCGCAAGCCGGTATATGGACCTGGTCCCATGCCGACTAAGACTTCAGAAATTTCACGATTCTTAATCGCTGCCTGTACTAACTCTGGTAAAGCTGGTCCATGTGACATAGCGCCATCACGAAATTCATTGAAGATAACTTTTCCGTTTTCAATTACGACAACTGAGGTACGTGAGGCAGCGGTATCAATAGCCAAGATACTCATAGCAAAAACCCAGCCCATCGCGCACCGATACCAGAAGCACTTACTTGCCGAACTTCTTCACTTCGATCAATATTAATTTCTAAGCGCTCATCAGATAGCCGAGCCGCTTCTTCCCCACCCCACTCAACAACAGTTACTGAGTCAGATACAGCTGAATCAAGATCTAAGTCATCTAGATATAAATTTGCTTGGCCATCAATTAACAGTCGATATGCATCAACGTGAATTAGTGGCAGCAAACCAAGGTGTACTCGTGAAATCACAAAGGTTGGTGAAGTAATACCAGTAATTCCTAAAGCGCTCCCAATGCCTTGAGTAAATAGGGTTTTGCCAGCACCAAGTGGGCCATTTAAAAGGATTAGATCGCCGGCTTTAAGTTGTGCCCCAAGTTTTGCCCCAAGGGCAAACATTTCAGCGGGAGTTGCAATTGCGATCACTGAGAAAGTTTACCGACTAAAAAGAATGAAGGGCCCGAGTTGCCCCGGGCCCTTCATTCTTACTTAACTAACTTGTTACCAGATGTACTTCAAATCAGCTGGACGGTAATCCAAATCTGAGTTCAAGTATGGTGCTTTCTTGATGTACTGCTGTAGATAGCCAGGGGTTCCGACTTTTCCAGTATCAGCAGCATGAGCCAATATCTTAATCCAAGCCATCATCTGCTTCAGAGTGAAGCTCTGGTGACCAACACCTGATGGTGAAGCTACCTTTGGATTATAAATATCAGGCATACCTTGAGCGGTGTAAACCGTGTAGGTCTCAGGTGTCATCGCATAAAGTGAGGCCACATTCCAAACTGGCTTCAACTTCGCAGCAGCTGCGCGCTCTTCGCTAGTTTTAGCAGCATCACGAGCCGCTTCATACTTAGCAAGTTTTGCCTCATAAACAGCGCGTGCCTTATCTACATAAAGAGCTCCATTACCAGGCAAAACTAGACGGTCTGCTTCGTTTGAAAGCAGCACAACTGGCTTAGTGGTATCGAACTTGCTGGCATCAAGAGATTTCAACTTAGCAACTGCGGCTGGATCACCAGTAACGCGAGGCGCCATTGAGAGCACGCCAAGCATTGCATTGATTGCGCCGTCACCTGAAAGACCCAAGTTATAGCGACCCGCATCAGCTGGATCTAATAATTTAAACCAGTTGGTCTTAGTGTTGTCATAGAAGCCAGGACCGGTGATTTCAGAGATCGCTTGACCACCAAATGTTCCGGTTCCGATTGCTTCGCCGAAGTTTTCAAGAATTGCAACAGTTGCATTGATACTCTGTTCAGCTACAACAGCACTAGTTGTAATGCCATCCATGTGAGCACTCTTTGCTGGCAAGCCCGCTAAAAGACCAGTAAGCAATAGTGCTGAACGTTGCGGGATACCTGAACCCTTTAACGCTGCCGGATATTCAAGTCCTGGTGCGCCAAGGTTTCCGCCCCAAGCAGTTAGAAGTGCAACAACTTTGCCGAATTCAGCAGCAGCTGCGTAGTGGCCAGCTAAACCTTTAGTGCCCATTGCTGCGCAACCCTTAATGGTTGGATCAGCAAAAACACTCAAGATATAGAACATGTCGCAAAGTGATTGAACTTCTTGACCGATTGATGGAGTTATACCAGCCATGATGCCAACAGCATCAGCATAAGTTGGGTACTTCTCAATAAATGGTGTCAGGATTGCACCAGCTTGTGATGATCCATACGCGACACCTTTCTTTACGGTGTACTTAGCGCGCACGATATCGATTAGTTCCTTTAGCATTTCAACGCGAGCAACGGTATTCCAACCACGAACGCCATTTGTTACGCCGTCATAAGTTGCTAAGCCATAGCCAGCACGCAACATTGATGCTTCTGGCACATTGCTTGGGGTTAACTCTTCAACTCCTGCTGGCACTGTATAGACACCAGGCATTGGATACGTGAAACGAATTCCGTGGTTCCAGTAGAAGAAAGTTCCGTTGTAACGTGCTGGAACTTTGATCAAGTAACCAGCGCCATTGCTTAGAGTGCCGGTACAAGTTTCAATGCCAGTTGCACTGGCAGTTGTACAAGTTGGTGCGGCAGCATAAGCGCTAGGTGCGATTGCAACTGCAGCAGTTGATAGAAGAGCTGCTGCACCTACTGCGGCAAATAATTTGCGCATAGAAATAGTTTTCATTTTTACCTACTAGTTCTTTGGTAGAGCATCAGCAGCAATTGCTGGACGCTTGTAGGAGGAAACTGTTACTGGACCATTTCCAGAATCAGTTGTGTATACAACGCGAGTTCCACTTACTGGCTGTAGAACTGTTGCTGCGTCATATGCGCCAATCCAGAAACCACTAAATGCTTCGTGTGTGGTTGCTGAATATTGCAGCGCTGTGAATGCAGCACTTTCAATATTGCTGCCATTTGACTCGATATAGTCAATAAAGCAGACGCGAGTCAAAATGTTCTTCTTCGCATTTGCTTGGCAAGTTTTATTGTTCTTGGCTGAGAATGTTGACTTAGGATTCAAAGTGCCCTTAAGAGCACCGGTTGCCATATAGCCAATATTCATGCCTTGCATGACGTTGTTATCCCAACGCTTGTCAGCACCCTTGTTGAAGTCATCATTGATCTTCTTGAAAGCTGTGACATACTCATCGGCTGAATCACCAGGAGCTGGTGCATGTGATGCTGAGATCAAGCCAGTGAGCATTGCTGCACTCATCGAAGCTGGGATGCCCTTTGAACCTGCGATGGTTTGGAAGGTAGTTGCATCTGAGCCAACGCTAATTACTGCCCACTTATCTGGCTTGTAGCCAAGTGCGCTTGCAGTTAGAAGAGCTACTGCAGTTGCTGATGAAACAGCGGCGATAATTACAATTTCAACGCCATTTGCTTTCAGCTGTGTCAACTGACTTGCTAGACCAACAGAACCTTGAGTACCAGCGATAAAGTCAGCTGAAGTCTTCTTGGCTTCGAAAGTTAAGCCAGCCTTGGCGAAGCCTTCAAGTGAGTTTCTACCGAAGTCATCAGACTGATACAAAATACCAATCTTCTTATCTGCGTACTTCTCCTTTAGATACTTACCCATGATCTTCGCTTCGGTTACATAGGTACCGAGTGCCGCGAAAGTTGTTGGGTAGGTAGCTGGGTTATAGAAGTCAGAGAATCCAGAGTTAACAAATACATCAGGAATCTTGCGACGGTTAATGTCCTTGATTACTGAGATATGAGTCTGGGTTCCGATGCTTCCGATGAAAGCAAAAACTTTTTCCTTATTAATAAGTGATGAGGCAGTAGAAATTGTTAAGCCTGCCTTGTAAGTATCATCTTTAACTTCGAGGCGAATCTTCTTTCCGCCAATGCCACCCTTTGAATTTACATAATCAAAGTAAGCGCGCATTGCGTCATCAACTTTGTTATAGCCAGGGCTAGCTGGACCTGTTTCAGGAAGCTGCATACCTAAAACAATTTCGGATGCGCTTACGCCTGGGTCGGCTGCATTTGCCGGAATTTCGGCAAGTGTCATTGATCCCGCGATGAGCACGGCGGTTAGGCCGATTAGCTTCTTGCGAGATAGAGATGCACGTATATTCACTGCGTTCACTCTTTCTACTTCGATGTACCGCCAGGTAGCAATTGCGCTATTTGGTCGGAAACTGGACCAGAGGTGATCCAGAACACGCTCAAAGTATCAGAGGGTGAACGGAAAGTGAACAAAATGACCGATACACGCGGCAATCGTTACTAGGGCGTTATTTGATCAGGCTATTTGTGGCGTGGCTTGCGGTGATGTAGCCCGCCAGCGATACCAGCTGGGTTTAAGACAACTGTCAGGATCAGCAGGATGCTCGAGACCATGGCAGGGAGGTAGTTACCGATCTGAGGGGCAATTTCCCAAGTGCCACTTAGTGACTCGATTAAATCCGGCAAGAAGACGACCAGCACAGCACCGATAAAGGCGCCGCCGATACTTCGCAACCCACCAAGAACAGCTCCTGTTAACAAGGTAAGTGAAAGTGAGATCGGATAAACGCTAGGTCCCACAATTCCACGTAAGCCATACATGGCGCCAGCTAAACCAGCAAAACCTGAGGCAACTACAAAAGTAAAAATCTTCATGCGCTGCACATTGATGCCAGCAAGGGAAGCTGCAATTTCGTGATCACGAACGGCGCGCCAACTTCGACCGGTACGTGACTTAAACAAATTAAGAGCAAAAAATAAAGCTATTGAAGCAAACGGCAAGGTGGCAAATAGTTGCCACTGTTCGAATCCAATTTCACCGATGAGATTAACAAACCACTGAGGTGGGGCGCCAAATTCAACATTTAAGCCAACATCGCCGCCGAATACAGATTCAAAGCGATTTGCTAGTGATGGGATTGCAAGCGCAATAACTAAAGTCGTTCCCGCTAGATACGGACCAGATAGTCGAGCTGCTGTTATTCCCAAAATCCAACCAGCAATTAGGGATGCAAGAACTGAGAAGATAATTGATTGCCAATAATTTAATCCCAGATTTAAAATTCCAAGGGCACAGGTGTATCCACCAACTGCCATCAATGCGCCTTGGCCAAGTGAAATCTGGCCAGATAACCCGGTCAAGAAAGTGATCGACAAAATTCCAATGAAGTACATCAAGACCACTGAAAGTTGACCTTGGTTATAGGGATCAAAAACTTTGCCTAAGTAGAAAATTACCGCAAAGAAAATAAAAGTCTTAACCAGGTTGCCAGTTTGGATGCGCTTAAACACGGCGCACCTCCTTGCTGCCTAACAAGCCTTGTGGGCGAACCAGTAAGACAATTAGCAGAAGTACCAAAATTGCTAAGAAGATATCCGATGGTGATCGATATACATTTACAAATGAGATTACGAGACCCAGAATAAATCCACCGATTACGCCACCCGGAAGGCTATCTAAGCCGCCAATTACAGTTGCGGTGAAGCCAATGATGAGAATTAGATCAAGGGTATTTGGCGATAAGTTCGCACTCGGTGTTACCAATAAGCCAGCCAGAGATGAAGCAGCACCTGATATTGCCCAACTTAAGGTGCGCACCGAACTAGTTCTGATTCCGCTTAAACGCGCCACTTCTGGATTAAGTGCACTGGCACGCATTGCCAATCCCATGCCGGTTTTCTGAAAGAAAATAGTTGTAATAAGTAAAACAACCATAACAATGCCAATTACGAATAAATCAAAGGCGGTAAATGGCATCACATTGCCACCAATAGTTAAACCTAATGAATTAACTGGAGTTGGGAAACCACGCTCTTCGGCAGCCCAAATCATGCCGGCCGCTGCTTGTAAAATTCCTACGATGCCAAGGGATGCAATTACTGGAATTGTGCCGCGCATTGCCGGGCTAGCCAACATAGCTGAACTTCGTTTGCCAGATAACGGACGCATGACCAGTAGATCAACGACTGCGCCAAGTATGGTGCCAACAATTAGCGCGACGAAAAAAGCAATCCAGTAGGAATACTCATTCATAATCATGGTTGATGCAACATAAGTACTAAACATGGCTTGACCCATTTGGGCAAAATTAATTACGCCGGCACCGCGCCAAACGAGTACCAAACCAAGAGCAACAAGTGCATAGATCGCGCCACGAGAAGTGCCCGCAAAGACTGCTGATAAGAATTGATCCATGGCGCTACCTCCTAATATCCCAAGTAAGCAGCGCGCAAAGATGCATCTGCTTTAAGTTCGGCGGCCGGTAAATTTGCCACAACTTTTCCAAGTGAAAGCAGCACTCCATAATCAGCAACCGCCAAAGCAGTGTTGGCATTTTGTTCAACTAACAAAACTGTTAAACCACTTTTGCGACAAAGGTCGTCAACGGTTTGAATAATTTGTTCAACCACTAGAGGCGCGAGGCCAAGTGATGGTTCATCGAGCAGAAGTAACTTTGGTCTTGAAACCAAGGCACGACTAATTGCCAACATCTGACGTTCACCACCTGAAAGCGTGCCAGCCAACTGCTTACTGCGCTCAGCTAAACGTGGAAATAGCGCGTACGCCTCTTCAATTGCTAACTTCACATCGCTGCGATTTTTGCGACGGCGAAAGAGAGCGCCCATTTCAATATTTTCAGAAACCGTTAATTGGGAAATAACTGCATGACCTTCAGGCACATGGGCGATACCTGATCGCACAATTGATTCGGGCGCTTTACCAATTAATGATTTATCTGCCCAAGTTATCTGACCGCTCTTGGCGCGCTCTAGCCCAGAAATTGTGCGTAGCAGGGTGCTCTTGCCAGCACCATTAGCTCCAATAACAGTAGTTATTTTTCCCTCGGCGGCAGTGAATGAAATACCATCAAGAGCGCGAACTGCTCCGTATTCGGTAACTAAGTTTTCAATCTTAAGCATGAGATCCGCCGATTTCTTGCCCATCAACATTCGTGCCGAGGTATGCAGCAACTACCGCAGGATCTCGTTTTACAGTATTGAAATCACCGCTAGCAATTACTTTGCCAAAGTTAAGAACATAAACTTGGTCAGAAATTTCACTAACAAAATCAACATGGTGCTCCACAATCAAAATTGCGCATTGGCGCTTTAATTGCTTGATCAGAGCCGCTAACTGATCAATCTCATCTTGACCCAGACCAGCAGCTGGTTCATCAAGTAATAGAAGTTTTGGTTTCATAACTAAAGCGCGCGCTATCGCCACTCGCTTTGAATCCGGATAAGTGAGTTCGGTTGGTTCGAGGAACGCAGCATGCGCAGCACCGGCCCAAGCCAAAGCTTCATGAGCACGATCTTCTAATTGCTTTTCAAATTTTGGCGAGAAGCCCAACATGTCACGAATGAAATTAGATTTGTTATGTGAGTCAGCGCCCATCATGACATTTTCTAAAACACTTAACCCACTAAATAAACCAACGCCTTGTAAAGTGCGCGCGATTCCTAACTTCGCTAACTCGTCAGGTTTTGGCCAATCTATATTCTTGCCCTCAAATGAAACCGAGCCTTTTTCTGGCTCTACTAGCCCTGAGATTGCATTAAAGATTGTGGTCTTGCCAGCACCATTTGGGCCGATTAATCCAACTACTGAATTGGGAGCAACTTTTAAAAAAACATCATCGAGCGCCGTTAATCCACCAAACTTAACGGTCAGACCAGCGATAGCGATTAGGTCAGTTTGATCACTCATGAGAATAGATTCTAGGTACTCGCGGCCCAATTCTGGTGGTCATTTCATAGTTAATGCTGCTACTTGCTGTACCCCAATCTTCGGCCGTGAATTCACCTGCAGCGCCGTTATTAAAGATAACTACATAATCACCAGCTTTTGCTCTGGTTTCAGGCCCTAGATCAACTACAAATTGATCCATGGAAACGCGACCAATAATTGGGCAACGTTTTCCGGCGAAAAATACGCCAGCGGCTTTTGCAACGCGTGGAATTCCATCGGCATATCCCATCGCAACGACGCCTAGAACAGTGTCGCGCGAAGTTGATTCAGTCGCACCATAGCCAACCGGTGAATTTGCTGGGACTTTCTTAACTAAATGCAATTTCGCACGAACTTCCATGGCAGCTAGCAAACCAAGTGACTCGCTGCTTCCCAAATGTTCAAGATCAGGCGTTAACCCATACATTGCAATTCCAGTTCGAACTAAATCAAAGGCTGCACTGTGATTTGTAAGTGCTGCTGCTGAATTTGCTAAATGCTTTATCTGAGGAACAACTCCCACCGCTGCTAGATCAGCAATTGCTTTATTAAAATTAGCTAGCTGGTCTTGGTTCTGTTTTTCACGAACTTCATCTGCCCGAGCAAAATGAGAGAAAATTCCAACCACTTCAACTTTACTGAAATCTGATTTTAGAAACTCTGTCCACTCATCTAGAAATCCACCGCGAGTCATTCCGGTATCTACTTCGATATGAATTCGAGCGCGCTTGCCAGTTGCCACAATCTCTTTGAAAATATCTAACGATGGAACTGCTAAATCAATTTGCGCATCGATGACAGCTGCATAATCTGAACCAGGTGGAACTAGCCAAGCTAGAATCGGCGCTGTAATTCCGGCAACTCGCAGTGCATGTGCTTCTTCAACAAGTGCCACACCGAGCCAAGTAGCACCCGCGCTGATTGCGGCATTAGCTACTGGGACTAAGCCGTGACCATAAGCATCTGCTTTAACTACTGCCATTAATTCGGTGCCTGAAGCCGTTTTCAACTTCTTAACATTTGCCGCAATAGCAGTTAAATCAATGCGAGCTTCGGCGCGATTGCTCATTAGCGCTCCACGATCACAAAGGCAGAAGCGATACCAGCATCGTGGGAAAGTGAGAGATGCACAGCAGCGCCATCAACTAAATCAGCGATCTCACCGCGAAATAAGAAGGCTGGTTTGCCGCTTTCCAAATTAATCACTTCGGCATCATGCCACGGTAAACCTTTGCCAGCGCTAAGAGCTTTAGCTAGCGCCTCTTTGGCGGCAAAGCGAGCTGCTAAGGAATGAATTGGCTTGGCTTGTTCGGCAACTGTAAATAGTCGTTCTTTAAGACCCGAGGTGCGCTCTAGCGCTTCAGAAAATCTAGCAATATCAACTACATCGATTCCTACGCCGTCAATCATGCTTGATCCTTGCGCGATGGAATGATTCGGTCAAGAGCGGTAACTGAAATTAAGAGCGCTCCCCCTAGGAAAATGCCACCCAGTAAGTCTGAGAACCAATGGGTATTTCGGTAGAGCGATACAAACATAATTGCCGTAGTAACAGATGAAACTATTGTGATCAGATGCTTGGCACTGTTCGGCTGATCCCATAAATATCGGTAAACCAAATAAGCAAAGAGCCCCCAAATTAAAACTGCATTTGAAATATGGCCGCTTGGAAATGACATTCCACCTGAATTCAAGAGATCCATATTTAGGCGGGGTTTAGTACGCCCAATGTATAACTTAAAAATACCTACAACCCCATTGAGAGCCAGTAACGCGATTAGCGAAAGTAGTAGTGGCCGATAAGTATTAAATCTGCGCCACAAATATGCCGATAACAACAAGATAGCTATCGCACTTAGTCCGCGAAGCCCTAAATCATCGATGCGGCGCAAAATAAAATAGACCCACTTTGGAAAAAGATATCTATCAAAAGTGGCTATCTTGTCATCGATCGTAATCAACCAACCTGCAGTTACTACTTGATAGGTAACAAACAAAAACCCTGAAGTAGCAAACGCTGCCCAAGAGAATGAGCGACTTAACTCTTCGCGTTGGTGCGCTTTCAATTTGAGCATTATTCGACCGTTACCGACTTAGCTAAATTGCGAGGCTGGTCTACATCATTGCCACGCGCAATCGCCATTTCGTAAGCGAATACCTGCAGCGGAACGGTGGCTAAGACTGGCTGGAAAAGTGCCGGTGCTACGGGAATTCGGATCACGTGTGTGGCACCAGTGACTTCGGCACCTTCTTCAGCAATAACAATTACTTGTGCGCCACGTGCTTTAACTTCTTGAATATTGCTCAACATCTTTTCATCGAGAGAATGTTCGTGACCGGCAGGAACGATTGCAATTACTGGAGTTCCTTCTTCAATTAACGCAATTGGGCCATGCTTTAGTTCGCCGCCCGCGAAACCTTCGGCATGCATGTAAGCAAGTTCTTTAAGTTTTAACGCACCTTCAAGAGCTGCTGGAAAACCGACGTTGCGACCTAAGAACAAAACCGATGAACTCTTGGCAAAGGTGCGAGTTAGAGCTCGTAGCGGTTCTACCGTTTCCAGAATTGCCTCAATTTTTGCTGGTAGTGCGAGCAGTTCGTTATAAAGATCAGCTACTTCGGAATCAGTTAGTTCTTTACGAACTTGCGCTAAATGCAGACCAATTAAATAAACTGCAACAACTTGAGTTAAGAAGGCTTTAGTTGAGGCCACCGCAATTTCGGGCCCCGCGTGGGTATAGAGAACCGCATCTGACTCACGTGGAATCGTTGAGCTATTAGTATTACAAATTGCTAGAACTCGAGCACCCGCAGCTTTGGCATGACGCAGCGCCATCAAGGTGTCCATCGTTTCACCTGATTGCGAGATGGCAATTACTAAAGTTTGGGCATCAATGATCGGATCGCGATAGCGGTACTCACTTGCGATTTCGACTTCAACCGAAATCTGGGCCCATTTTTCAATGGCATATTTTGCGATCATGCCAGCGTGATAGGCAGTGCCACATGCAATAACCACAATCTTCTTAAGCGAGCGAATTTCTTCATCGCTCATCTTTAACTCATCTAGTTCGATCTGATTGTTATCAGTTAAGCGGCCAATCAAAGTATCGGCGACAGCTTTGGGTTGTTCAAAGATTTCTTTCAACATGAAATGGCTAAAGCCACCTTTTTGCGCAGCTTCGGCATCCCAAGTCACTTGGTACTCGCGCGGAGTTTGCGCGTTGCCATCAAGGTCGGTGATCTCAAAACCAGTCGGCGTTATGACCACAATTTCGTCTTGACCAAGTTCAACTGCACGCTTGGTGTATTCAATAAATGCTGCTACATCTGATGCCAAGAAATATTCGCTATCGCCCACACCTAATACCAATGGTGAGTTACGGCGAACGCCAACAATTACCCCTGGGTTATCTGCGTGCACTGCCAGTAGCGTGAAAGAGCCACGCAAGGTTTTAACTGCCTCACGCATTGCAGCTGGCAAGTCACCATTGAATTCTTTACGCAGATCACTTAATAAGTGAGCCACAGATTCGGTATCTGTATCAGAGTGAAACTTATGCCCCTTGGCTTGCAGCTCTGCTTTTAATTGATTGTAATTTTCGATGATGCCGTTGTGAATAACCGCAAGCTTGCCTTCGTTATCTACATGAGGGTGGGCGTTGTTATCTGTCGGCCCGCCATGGGTTGCCCAACGCGTGTGACCAATACCAGAAGTTGCTGATGGAAGTTGATCGCCGAGTGAGCTTTCTAAATTGCCTAACTTGCCAGCGCGTTTTTCAATAAACAATTTGCCGCTTGTACCGAGAGCAATACCGGCTGAGTCGTAGCCACGATATTCCAGGCGACGCAAACCTTCAATCAGCGGAGTTATGGCCGAATTTTTACCGGTGTAACCAACGATTCCGCACACAGAATTACTTCAATTCAGTTTCAACTACTTGCGCTAATTTAGTAGCCACACCTTGCGCAACCGCGTCGCTCTGCGCCTCAACCATCACGCGCACAAGTGGCTCAGTGCCAGATGCACGAAGTAATACTCGACCATTTGAACCAAGTTCAGTTTCAGCAGTCTTGACCGCAGCGGCAATCACAGTAGAGCTAGCAAGACGTTCTTTAGCCACATTCTTAACATTAATTAATATCTGCGGGAAACGAACCATTACGCGCGAAAGCTCTTGCAAGGTTTGGCCTGAGCGCTTTACTTCAGCCAATAGTTGTAGCGCAGTTAGTAAGCCGTCGCCAGTATTTGCGTGATCGCGCATGATTACGTGGCCAGATTGCTCGCCACCTAAATTAAAGTCTGATTGCAGCATTGCCTCAAGCACATAGCGATCGCCAACTGCAGTTGTAACAACTTCAATTCCGGCTTCAGCCATGGCATGCATGAAACCTAAATTGCTCATGACGGTGCCGACAATGGTGTTTGCTTTCAACTTTCCTTGTGCTTTAAATCCTTTAGCTAAAATTGCCATAATTACATCGCCATCGATTTCAGCACCTGTGGCATCTATCGCTAAACAACGATCGGCATCGCCATCGTGTGCGATACCAACATCGGCGCCATTTTTTAGTACGGCGCTACGCAAGAAATCTAAATGAGTTGAACCAACACCATCATTAATGTTCCAGCCATCAGGAGTATTGGCTATTGCAATCACTTCGGCGCCAGCTCGCGAGAGTGCAACTGGTGCAGTAAAGGATGAAGCACCATTTGCACA
>CANHRM010000007.1 GCA_947463725.1 Actinomycetota bacterium
ACCACCACTGCCACCACCAAGAATTACCAAGTCGAATTGAGCCACGATCAACCTTTCACCCGTAAGCGTTCTATAGCCCTATCTTGCCAGCCTTCGGGCGATCTAACTAACTGGTGGCTATTTTTCGCTAGTGATCTCGGCCAAACGGATCAATGAGCGAAAGGCAATTCCGGTGCCACCGATTGGGGTATATCCGTGAGCCTTAGCCTCGTTATAGGCAGGGCCTGCAATATCTAAGTGAAGCCAAGGAAGTTCGGCGGGGATGAACTCCTTTAGAAAGAGGCCGGCGACCAACATGCCGCCCCATCGGTCACCGATATTTGCCATGTCGGCCACAGTTGAATCAAGCGATGCGCGAAGTTCTTCAGGAAGTGGCATGGGCCAGAAAGCTTCGCCAGCCTGATCTGCGGCAATTAAGAACTGTTCGCGGAATTCATCGTTATTTGTCATAACCGCACTTGTGCGAGTGCCAAGAGCGACAACTTGAGCACCGGTAAGAGTAGCCACATCAATAATTCCATCTAGCTTCATTTTGGATTCTTGCGCTTTAACCAAAGCGTCAGCCATAACTAAACGACCTTCAGCATCGGGATTTAAAACTTCAATTGTTTTTCCGCCATACATGGTGTGAATATCACTTGGGCGGGTGGCGTTATCAGAAATCATATTCTCGGCCATAGCTGCCCATGCATCGATTGCAATTGGCAACTTAAGAGCTGCAATAGCCAAGATCGCTGCACTTACAGCCGCTGCTCCACTCATATCTGATTTCATTGCTTCCATACCTGCAGCTGGCTTTAATGCGTAACCGCCGGTGTCAAAAGTAATTCCCTTACCAACGAAGGCCAACTTTTTCTTGGCTTTAGGAGGGTTGTATGCAATGTGCAATAAACGTGGTGGATTAGCAGAGCCTTGGCCAACACCAGAGATGCCACCGTAACCACCATCACGCAATTGCTTCTCATTTAAAATTGTAACTTTTAAGTGTGCGGCTGAGCCACCCAAATTTTTCACAGCGGCAGCAAATTGTTTAGTAAATGAATCTGGCGTTAAATGACTTGGGGGAGTATTAATTAAGTCGCGAACTAATTTTGTGTATTCACCAATAATCACAGCGCGCTTAACGGCTGATTTAGCTTCACTTGAATTCGCCATCTTGGTATGAACAGTTGCACCGGCCAAAGGAGCTTTACGTTCGGCTTTTGATGATCCGCGGAATTCGTCGAAAGCGTAAGCACCAAGGGCCATGCCCTCAGCAACAGCTGCAACTTGATCAATCGATGAAGTAGGCAGGGCGATGGCTGCGCTCTTTTCACCAGCTAGCGCGCGAGATGCCGCACCTGCTGCTCGACGCAAGACTTCGTGGGCATAATCCTTCTTAGCCTCACCCAAGCCAGTAAATATCAACAATCGAGTAGTTGAACCTGGCAACTTAGTAATTTCATTCGCAGCGCCAGTAGCGCCTAGGTCTTTCAGAGCAGAAAGAAGTGATTTTTCGTCAAGTGAAACCGAACCAGATTCAATCTTTAAGGTATCTGCTTTAGCGCCCTTGGCTAAACCAACAATCAAAATATCATCAGAAACTAAAGCATCGGATAGTCGGATCGATTTCATGGTTCTCCTAGAATTGTGGTTCGCTGGTTCTAAATATTTCGCTCACTTGAACTTGCCTGAGTCTAAAGCAGGAATACCAGAATATGTAGCGATAGATTGTGCGCCATGAAGCAATCTCCACTGCACGAGCGCCATTTAGCCCGTAACGCCAAGATGGCCGATTTTGGGGGATGGCTAATGCCAATCGAATATCCCGGAGCTGGCGTTTTGGCTGAGCATGCAGCGGTCCGTGAGCGGGTTGGACTCTTTGATGTTTCCCACCTAGGAAAAGCCTCGGTGATTGGTGAGGGCGCTCTTGATTTTTTGAATTCGATGTTGACGAATGACTTAACCAAGATTTCTGATGGCGCTGCCCAGTATTCAATGTTGTGTAACAGTGCTGGTGGCGTCATAGACGATCTAATCGTTTACCGAAATTCCGAAACAAATTTCTTTATTGTCCCAAATGCTTCGAATACCAGCGCCGTTGTTTCAGACCTGCAAGCGAACGCACCTACTGCAATTGCAGTTACGAATCTGCACAACGACTATGGCGTAATCGCTCTGCAAGGTCCACTTGCTGCAAAAGTTCTAGCACATTTTGGATTACAGATCGAGATCGATTACATGGCATTTACTTATGTATCAATCGCCGGTTGTGATGTGATTGTTTGTCGCACTGGCTACACCGGTGAATACGGATTTGAAGTTTTGCCGAACTGGAACCAGGCGCTAACTGTTTGGGATGCAATAGTTGAGCAAGTCGAATCCAACAATGGTTTAGTTTGCGGACTTGGCGCAAGAGACACGTTACGAACTGAAATGGGCTATCCACTACATGGCCACGAACTTTCACTCGAGATCTCGCCAGTAATGGCAAGTGCGAGTTGGGCCGTTGGTTGGGACAAAGAGCAATTCCAAGGATCTGATGTTCTGCGTGCTCAGAAGCAAAATGGGGTTGCTCGGCGACTCGTTGCGCTGAAATCGCTAGATCGGGGAATACCTCGCCCAGATATGCAGGTTATGCATGATGGCAACGAAGTCGGTGTCGTAACTAGCGGAACATTTTCACCGAGTCTGAAAGCCGGAATTGCATTAGCTTTGGTGGATTCAGAATTTAGGATTGGGCAGCAACTCAGCCTTGACGTGCGAGGTAGAACCTCTAGCGTTGAGATTGTGAAGTTACCGTTTATGCCATCTCACGTTCGCTAAAAAGGAGAATCAAAATGGAATATCGCCGCTTAGGTAATACTGGAATGTATATTTCCGAGATCGCATACGGAAACTGGATTACCCATGGCAACCAAGTTGAGGCTTCTGCAGCCAATGCCTGCGTAAAGGCGGCTTTTGATGCTGGAATTACAACCTTTGATACTGCTGATACTTATGCGGGCACCAAGGCTGAAACTATTTTAGGTAAAGCGCTTAAAGGAATAAAGCGCGAATCGTACGAGCTATTCACCAAAGTTTATTTCCCAACTGGAACTGGTAAAAATGATCGCGGTCTATCACGTAAGCACATTATGGAATCTTGTAATGCATCGTTGAAACGCTTGCAGACTGATCACATAGATCTTTATCAGGCACATCGCTTTGACTATGAAACCCCACTTGAGGAAACTCTTAGCGCTTTTGACGATTTGATTCGTCAAGGCAAAGTCAATTACATCGGTGTTTCAAACTGGAAGCACACTGAGATTCAAGATGCCTTAAAGATTCAAGATGACAAGGGTTATAACCGAATCGTTTCTAATCAACCTTCTTACTCTGCTATCTATCGAGTTATTGAAGCCAAGGTAGTGCCACTTTGCGAACGTGAAGGAATTAGCCAAATTGTTTACTCTCCGCTGGCTCAAGGCGTGCTTACCGGTAAATATCAACCTGGCAAGAAGATTCCAACAGATTCACGCGGCGCAAACAAGAACAATAACGGCGAGTGGATGCAAGGCATGATGAACGATGAATTCTTAGGCCATGTGGCCAAGTTACAACCGATTGCTGATGCCCACGGAATTACCATGTCTCAACTAGCTTTAGCTTGGATTCTTAATAATCCAAATATTGCCTGCGCGATTATGGGTGCGACTAAACCAAAGCAGGTTACTGAAAATGCTAAGGGCAGCGGGATAAAACTTGAGCCATCTGTGATCAAAGAAATAAATGCGGCCCTTAAGCCGATTATTCAAACTGATCCAAACTTGATGGGCAGTCCTAAACCTCGCGCGTAATTACTTTTTCTTTTGGAATTGAGCAGATGGCTTAGGTGCGCGTAAACGTCGCATCTGAGTTGATCTGAGCCAGCCGTACATTGCGAGACCTTTGAGATTGGCATCTGGAAATTTCACAACAATTTTCTTCTTTAATCTACGCGTAAAGATGAAACCATCGATTACTGCGTAAAGGATTACTGCGTACAACAATATATAAGAGGCGTAAAGTAAAACCGGAATCTGTGGGAAAGTTAAAAGTAGAACGACGAAAATTACTGGCATGAAGAATTCGCCAATAGATCTGCGAGCATCTACTTCATCGCGAACAAAACGGCGGACTGGACCACGATCACGAAGTGGCAGTGCATTTTCATCGCCACGCATATATGCCTCGCGAGCAGCGACTCGGCGGTCACGGGCTACAGCCTTTTCGCGCTTCTTAGCTTCTTTGCCAATTACCGGGGCGAGGGTCGAAACCTTTCGCTTAGATTCAGCATCTTTGCGAGATGGCGTTGGCCGACCTTTTTTTGCAGCGTCTTCAGTCATGGCGAAACTATAGAGCCAGCATGCGCTCTAGGGCGAGTTTGGAGTACTTTCGAACTTCCTCAGGAACGGTGATTTGATTAACAACTTGGCCAGCTACGAGAGATTCCATTGCCCAAACTAGATGAGGAAGATCAATGCGGTTCATGGTCGAGCAGTAACAGACAGTTTTATCTAGGAACATAATTTCCTTATCGGGCATGGTTCGCGATAAGCGTTGCACGAGGTTTAGTTCAGTACCTATTGCCCACTTAGAGCCGGATGGGGAATTAGTCACAGTCTGAATAATCTTTTCGGTCGAACCGACTACATCGGCAATCGAAACTACTTCATGTTGGCATTCCGGATGTACAAGCACCTTGACGTCAGGGACTCGCTTTCGCACATCAGCTACGTTTTGTGCCGAGAAGCGACCATGAACTGAACAATGTCCTCGCCACAAAATAACTTTTGCCCCGCGTAGTTCAGCCTCAGTCAAACCACCCATTGGTTTCCATGGATTCCAAATAACGCAATCATTTAATGAGAGTCCCATTGAAATAACTGCAGTATTTCTGCCTAGGTGTTGATCAGGCAAGAAAAGTATCTTTTGACCCTGGGTAAACGCCCACTCCATCGCGCTCTTAGCATTTGAGGAAGTACAAATAGTCCCGCCATTTTTGCCAGTAAAACTTTTGATGGCAGCAGATGAATTCATGTAGGTAACAGGGATAGTTCTATCTGCAATACCTAGTTCAGTTAATTGTTTCCAACAATCATCAACTTGATTAGCACTTGCCATATCGGCCATCGAACAACCAGCAGCAAGATCAGGCAGAATCACTTTCTGGTTATCGGTGGTTAACACATCTGCACTTTCGGCCATGAAGTGAACACCGCAAAAAATTACATATTCGGCTTCTGGATTCTCAGCAGCTGCTTGCGCCAATTTAAATGAGTCGCCAGTTATGTCAGCGAATTCAATGACTTCGTCGCGCTGATAGTGGTGGCCAAGAATCATTACTTTAGAGCCAAGAGTCGCGCGCGCTGCCAGCGCCCGTTCAACTAAACCTGGGTCACTAGCTGCGGGTAATTCACCGGCACATGAGACTCCGCGTTCGCTGGTTAGATCGCGTTCGCGCCCCATCAAAAGAAGTTCGGTCAATGCCATAGCTACATTCTCTCGAATTTTCGCCCTCCTGTCGCATTTGGCGTGCATGATTGGCGCCGTCATGGCTACTATTAAGCCCTGTTCGTAGAACTTTTAGGGGAGAGCAATGACTACCGAAGCCGTAGATATCAAAACAACCAGTATCACTTTGTCCGATGTGGCTGCCAGCAAAGTTGCAGCGCTATTGGCTCAAGAAGGTCGCGATGATCTATGTCTACGAGTAGCTGTTCAACCTGGTGGCTGCTCTGGCCTGAAGTATCAGCTCTATTTCGATGATCGCAATCAAGATGGCGATATCGTGCGTGAGTTCGGCACAGTTAAAGTTGTAATCGACAAGATGAGCGATCCATATCTAATGGGTGCGACTATCGATTTTGTAGACACTATTGAGAAGCAAGGCTTCACGATTGATAATCCGAACGCGCAGGGTTCATGCGCTTGCGGCGATTCATTTAACTAAAACCAAACGATCTTATCTCGATGAAAATTGGTATTGCGGGCTCTGTTGGCCTGGACCATTTAATGACCTTTCCGGGAAAGTTCACCGATTCATTGGTTGCGGGTTCCCTCGAGAAAGTTTCCCTATCTTTCTTAGTCGATGACCTCCAAGTACGACGAGGTGGCTGTGCTGCCAACATTGTTTATGGCATGGGAGTTCTTGGTTTAAATCCCGTGTTGATAGCAGCAGTTGGAAAAGATTGGGCAGATTACGATGCCTGGTTGATTCGCCATGGTGTTGATACTTCGCACGTTCTAATTTCGACAACTCAGTTCACTGCGCACTTCATGGTTACAACTGATACTGAGCTAAATCAGATTGCATCATTCTTCCCGGGCGCCATGTCTGAAGCTCGAAATATTGAGCTGGGTCCAATCATGGATAAGACCGGGCGTTTCGACATCGTTGTTATTTCACCTGATGATCCAGAAGCAATGTTGCGACACTCTGAAGTATGTCGATCTCAAGGAATTGCCTTTGCTGCAGATCCTTCGCAGCAATTAGCTCGCATGAGTGGCGACGAAATTCGTCAGCTAATAACTGGAGCTAAGTACCTATTTTTGAATGAATATGAATTGGCACTTGCGATGCAGAAAACCGGTTGGACTGATGCTGAAATTCTTGAACTAGTTGAGTATCGAGTTGTAACCCTTGGCTCAAAGGGTGCAAAGGTTGAATCTAAAAGTGGTGAATTTGTTCAAGTTGGCGTGCCAAAAGAGAAAGCAAAAATTGATCCAACTGGGGTCGGTGATTCTTTTAGATCCGGTTTTATTGCCGGATTAGCCTGGGGGCTTAGTCACGAACGTTGCGCTCAACTTGGTTCGATGATTGCAACTTATGTCATTGAAACAACTGGAACTCAGGAGTATCGCTTTACCGCCGCCGAGTTTGTGGCGCGTTTTGCCGATGCTTATGGCGCTGACGCAGCTAGCGAGATTTCTGCACAACTGAAGTAATCGCTGCGATCAGTTCTCGCACTTCAATCTCTGTAACACCGTGATGCAAAGTAATTCGTAGGTTTCCTTCACTCTTCATTCCAAGCGCAGCAAGCACATGGCTGGGTTGCATTTGCGCCGCCGTGCAAGCAGAGCCAGAATCTAGAACAAATTTAATTTCGTTTAGTTGTCTGACTAGATCCTCGCCCACACAACCTTCGGCTACCAGTGCAATAGTTTGACCAACTGAATCTGAAGAAATACCAGCAAAAGTAATATCTAGATTTACATCTGAAAGTTCTTGTCTGATCAGCTGATTCAATTCTGCAATGCGCTTTCCTTCGGACGCTTCTTCCTTTAACCATTCCTCAAGTGCAACAGCGCTAGCCAATAAAAGTGGAAGGGACGATGATTCTGGTGTTCTGCGAATGCCTAAATTCGGAAGCGGATTTTTCCAAGCAATCGAATTACGTATCGCCAAAATTCCAATACCAGCTGGACCTTGCCAACTTGTGGCATCAAAAATTGCACTATCCCAGCGGTTTGGCAACGGTATATTTGGCGCAGCTGAGTAATCGAGAGCAATATATGTGGGGTTAATTGCAGCAATTACTGATTCGACATCTTGAGTGATGCCAGTTTCGATATTTGCCCCTTGCAAGGCCAACACACTTTGTTCACCGATTTGATCTAGATCACTAATCATGCCGTTAGATGCAACACTTAGGATCTGCGTTTTTCCACCGGAATTCTCATGTGCTACACCGACAGCAAAGACGCTTCTGCGATCAACCGAAGAATGTGCCAATACGAGATCGGTTTTTAGTAACCCCGAAATTGCTAAATGTTGACCAAGACGAGGTTCGCCGATTACTTCTATTTCGCTGGGGGAGAGCGATAAATTCTGAGCAATTGATTCGATTGCTTCATTTCTAAGGATTGCGGTTCTGGCTGAGTCATCACCAATTTTCGAAGGGTCTGCCCAGCCTTGGCCAAAAGCCTCAATTAAAAGGGCTCTTGCGGCAGGATGAAGAGGCGACTGACTAGTGAAATTTCCTGTGACCCGAACCACGCAATGAAGGCTACTCCTGACCGAAGCGAACGTCTAAATGGACGACTATCCTTACGCTATGAAATTCAATACCACTCGCCGCAGCCTTGTTTTATTGGCGCCGGCCTTTCTCGCCCTTACTGGCTGCGCAAAAGACGCGGATTCTGGATTCAGTGGAGACGTTTCGAGTGTCAACGAGATTTCACATTCACTTTGGACTTATTCCTGGTTAATTGCCGCGATCGTTGGTGTCTTCACCGCGATCTTGATCATTTGGCCAGCAATTTTCCATCGTGCTCCTAAAGACGGACCAGAATTTCCTAAGCAGACTCAATACAACGTGCCGGTAGAGATCGCCTACACATTGATTCCATTTATTATCGTGGCTGGTTTGTTCTATTTCACCGCTGTGAAAGAAAACCAAATAGTTAAACCACAAGCCAATGTCCAGCATGAGATAGCGGTAAACGGAATTCAATGGTCATGGCAATTTACTTATCTTGATGCTGGTAAAGATGTAACTGTTACCGGAACTCCAGCCAAACCACCAGTACTAGTCGTACCGCAAGGCGAGCGAGTTCGTTACATAATTAATTCAAATGATGTTGTGCACGGATTCTGGATTCCTGAGTTCATGATTCAAATTCAAAATTTGCCCGGAGTTACAAATCATCTCGAATTCACCGCTAACAAGTTGGGCGATTTCCCAGGTCGCTGCAACATTCTTTGTGGGCGCAACCATGCACAAATGATTTTCACGGTACGCGTTGTTACGCCAGCTGAGTACGAAACCTATATTTCGAATCTGAAACTTGAGACTGAGAAGGCGAGCCAAGCATGACCACATACGCTCAACGCGAAGCAGGGGAGACTGCGACTGTGGCTCCAACTTCAAAAGGTCGCCATTTCGTACGTTTCATTACCTCAACAGATCACAAGACAATCGGGTACCTGTACTTGATGACAACTTTTGCCTGGTTCTTAGTAGGCGGCGTCTTAGCCTTGATTTTACGGGCCGAATTGACTCGGCCAGGAATGCAGTTCGTTAGCGCCGAACAGTACAACCAAGTTTTCACAATGCACGGAACCATCATGTTACTTATGTTCGCAACACCGCTGTTCGTTGGCTTTGCAAATGTGATTATGCCGCTGCAAATCGGAGCCGCAGATGTGGCATTCCCACGTTTAAATATGTTGTCCTACTGGATCTATTTGTTCGGTGGCATCATGGCATTCGCTGGTTTCTTATCTCCAGGTGGCGCAGCTTCATTTGGTTGGACTGCTTATGCACCGTTAGCTAATGCGCAATATTCGCCGGGTATCGGTGGCGATCTCTGGATCGTGGGATTAGCTATCGGTGGTATCGGAACAATTCTTGGTGGCGTTAATTTCATAACAACAATTTTCACAATGCGCGCACCTGGTATGACGATGTTCCGCATGTCTATCTTCAGCTGGAACGTATTGCTCACATCTATTTTAGTTTTGCTTGCGTTCCCACCACTTGCAGCAGCCCTTCTTGGTCTGGAAGCAGATCGGCTCTTTGGGTCACATCTCTTCGACCCAGCTAATGGTGGCGCAATGCTTTGGCAGCACCTCTTCTGGTTCTTCGGACATCCAGAGGTTTATATTTTGGCGCTTCCGTTCTTCGGTATTGCAACTGAGATCTTGCCGGTGTTTAGCCGCAAACCAATTTTCGGTTACAAAGGTTTGATCGCTGCAACCATTGCAATCTCAGCGCTTTCAGTTTCAGTATGGGCTCACCATATGTTTGCAAGCGGTCAGGTGTTATTGCCATTCTTCTCATTTATGACTTTCTTAATTGGTATCCCGACGGGTGTTAAATTCTTCAACTGGATCGGGACCATGTGGCGCGGTCACGTGACATTTGAAACCCCAATGCTTTGGGTTATGGGATTTTTGATCACATTCTTATTCGGTGGTTTAACTGGAATCATTTTGGCTTCACCGCCACTTGATTTCGCGGTCTCAGCCTCATACTTCGTTGTTGCTCACTTCCATTACGTGCTCTTTGGCACTGTGGTATTTGCGATGTTCGCCGGTTTCTATTTCTGGTGGCCGAAAATGACTGGGCGCATGCTCAATGAACGCCTTGGCAAAATCCACTTCTGGACACTCTTCTTTGGGTTCCACACAACATTCTTAATTCAACATTGGTTGGGCATTAAGGGTTTCCCTCGCCGCTATGCCGATTACTTAGCAACTGATGGCTTCACCACCATGAATATGATTTCAACTGTGGGATCAATCTTGCTCGCACTCTCAATGATTCCATTTGCTATCAATGTTTGGATCACTCGCAAGTCACCATTAGTTAACTGTGATGATCCTTGGGGCTATGGCGCTTCATTGGAATGGGCGACATCTTGCCCACCTCCACGCCATAACTTCTTAACAATGCCACGCATTCGCTCTGAACGTCCAGCTTTTGATCTACATCACCCACATATTAAGACCGAGGGGCACTAAGTAAATGAAAGCAAATTATCGCCTCTTTGTCGGACTAGCAATCTTCTATGCGATCATGACTTTCGTTTATTACTACGTCGGCGGTGAACCGCTAGGCATCTCTTGTCTGCTACTTAGCTCGTTACTAGCGGCAATGATTGGCTATTACGTCTGGTTTACTAATCGTCGTATTGGTACAACGTTGCCAGAAGATAATCAACAAGGCGAAATTGCTGATTCAGCTGGTGAACTTGGTTTTTACAGCCCACATTCTTGGTGGCCACTACCCGTAGCAGCAAGTATGTTCGCAGTCGGTCTAGGTTTAATTATCGGCTGGTGGTTAACTCTTCTTGGTGTTGGCGCTTTAGTAATTAGCATCATCGGTTTTGTTACCGAGTATGAAAAACCAAGCAACGAACCAGCTCATCATTAATTAGAGCGCAATTGTTAAGGAAGTTCGCGCCAGGGCTTTTCGTGCTCCTATGGAGCACTGGCTTCATAGGCGTTAAATACGGAATGCCTTATGCGCCGCCGTTCTACTTTGTGGCTATTCGAATGGCTATTGCATCTCTTCTCCTATTTATCACCATAGCTTTCTTACGCAAGAGCCAACCAATTTCTCGCTCAATCATCTTGCCCTCGACACTAATTGGCTTGACTCTTCATGGTGCATATTTGGGTGGCTGTTTCTTCGCAGTTAGTCGCGGTTTGCCGGCCGGAGTAACGGCGTTGATCGCAAGTTTGCAGCCAGTATTGGTTAGCCTTTTCGCAGCCAGATATCTGGGCGAGCCACTTAGAGCTCGTGCAGTAGCTGGCCTAGCTCTTGGTTTAGCTGGATTATTTGTAGTCGTCATTCCACGAATTAATATGACTGGCACTAATTCGATTTCACTAATTTCAATTGCGGCATGTGTCGTTGGTTTACTAGGCGGCACGAGCGGCACGATCTTGCAAAAGAAATACGGGGGAGAGATTCCAACTCTTGCCGGCACATCAATTCAATATGCATCAACTGCCATTGTGCTTTTGACTTTGGCCTTTATCTTTGAAACTCCTGAAATCCAGTGGACTAGCCAATTCATAGGCGCGCTATCTTGGTTAGTGCTCGCCTTATCTTTTGGCGCAATCTTGCTACTGTTTTTCTTACTCAGCTATGGAAGCGCTGCGAGTGTTTCCTCGCTCTATTACTTAGTACCAGCAGCAACGGCAATCGAAGCGTATTTCTTCTTTGATGAGCACATCTCACCGATCTCATTGGTTGGAACTTTGATAACTGTGATTGGTGTTTGGTTGGTTGTGGGCAAGCAAAAAGATACCCCAGCCGCTAAATAGCAACTGGGGTTTCTTTCCTAGTTAATTAGTGATGTTCGATTTCTTTTAGATCATTAGCTGTTGGCTTAGCAATACTTTCAGCATTCGCCGCACTTATGCGTTTGCGCAGCTTGTTCTTCAAACCACCAGCACGTCGGACGCCTCGAGCATCTACATCTTCAAGCGCCAGAGCCGGAGCTTGTTCATGAGCGGTCAGTTTCCAAGCTAGTTCAGGTGAAATTGGTTCGTGAACTTCTACGAATTCACCATGCGGAAGCATAAGTAAACGACCAGTTTCGCGGCCGTGAAGCACTAGTTCACGATCAGCACGCTGCAGTGACAAACAAATACGTTTGGTCACTACGAACGCAATCGGTGGCAAAACAAATATGGCAATACGGCTAAACCACATAATCTGATTAATGCCTAAGTGGAATGTAGTTGCGATGATGTCATTTCCACCATTTAGAAGTGCTACCAACATAAAGGTTAGCGACATAACACCAAGTGCGGTTCGGTTAGGGACGTTGCGTGGACGATCAAGTAAATGATGCTCGCGCTTATCGCCTGTTATCCAACTTTCAATAAATGGGTAGAGCGCCAATCCGGTAAATAGAATTCCTGGCACGATTAATCCTGGAATCAAAATATTCAATGGGATGGTATGGCCCAATAGATGCAATTCCAGAGGAGGGGCCATTCGAACTAAGCCATCAAGCCAACCCATATACCAATCGGGTTGAGATCCGGCAGATATTTGACCAGGGTTATATGGACCATAGAGCCAAATTGGGTTGATTGATGCAACTGCGCCCAAGAATGCAGTAACGCCGAAAACGATGAAGAAAAAGCCGCCAGCTTTTGCCATGTATGCCGGCATTAATGGATAACCAACAACATTCTTTTCAGTGCGTCCTGGGCCTGGCCATTGTGTGTGCTTCTGGTACCAAACCAACATCAAGTGCACTGTAATAAGTGCAAGGAAAATTCCTGGCAATAACAGAACGTGCACGGTAAAGATACGAGGAATAAATGCTTCGCCTGGAAAT
This sequence comes from Actinomycetota bacterium, assembly GCA_947463725.1. Classification (GTDB taxonomy): domain Bacteria; phylum Actinomycetota; class Actinomycetes; order Nanopelagicales; family Nanopelagicaceae; genus Planktophila. The sequence continues at coordinate 12,811 of CANHRM010000007.1, forward strand.
GCGCCACCGAAAGCGAAGAAGGCAATATAGGTACCTACTACCGGCAGAGCTTGAATAATTGCTTCGGCGATACGAATTCCAGTTCCGGAAAGAAGATCATCAGGTAATGAGTAACCGAGGAATCCTTCAACAATGCCTAGTGTTAATAGACCAACACCAATGATCCAGTTAAATTCACGAGGCTTACGGAAAGCACCAGTGAAATAAACGCGCATCAAGTGCACAACAATTGCCGCCATGAAAATCAAGGCAGCCCAATGGTGAATTTGGCGCATCAATAGTCCGCCACGAACTTCAAATGAGATATGCAGCGTTGAAGCGTAAGCAGCCGACATATGCAAACCATTTAGCGGTTCATAAGAACCCTCATATAAAACTTCACGTTGTGAGGGATCAAACCAGAAAGTAAGAAACGTTCCAGAAAGCAGCAAGATGATGAATGAGTACAAGGCAACTTCACCAAGTAAGAATGACCAGTGATCTGGGAAGACTTTAGTTAAGTTCTTCTTAGCCCATTTAGCAGCGCCTGTGCGCTCGTCTACATAGTTAGCTACCGTACCGGCAACTCTTTCGCGTGCTGTCATGATGAGCGCTCCCAGAAACTAGGTCCGACCGGTTCGTTAAATGGTTTTTGTGCGATTAAATATCCTTCAGCATCAACTGTGATCGCCAATTGAGGCAATGGTCGCGCAGCAGGACCGAAAATAACCTTAGCTGCGCGAGGTACATCGAATGTGGATTGATGACATGGACAAAGCAAGTGCTTAGTAGTTTGCTCGTAGAGTGCAACCGCGCAACCCATATGCGAGCAAATCTTGCTAAAGGCGATAATGCCGTCGTAAGTCCAAGATAAGCGTTCTGCACTTAATTGAAATTCCTCAGGGCGAATGCGAATCAATAGAACAGCATCTTTGCCAATGTCATTCAAAGTTCGTTTTTGATCTGGACGCAATTTAGGAAGCACTTGAGCAACAGCGCCAATTTCAAGATCTTCTGGGCGTATCGGGCGATCACCTGGGTCTGTGACTAGTCGTGTTCCAGCCATCCAACTTGTTTTAGTTAGATCATCTTTTGGCAATGGACCAAGATCGCGCAGTAATACAAGCGGTGATAATCCGATTAAACCAAGGGAAAGGCCCATTGAACGCTTAATTAGGGAACGACGTCCAAGTCCTGCTGCAGCCGATCGTTCCTTAACTGTTGCAACGAAATTCTCACGATCTTCATCATCTGAACGCATGGTGTGACGCATAGCAATTACTTCTTCATCAGGCATTAATGTTTTTGCCCAATGAATTGCGGCTGCTCCTATAAAGAAGAGAGCTATCGCAAGTCCGAGACCAAGAAGAAGTTGGTGAGCATTTGTGTTGCCCATTACAGGCAAGAAGACAAATACATCATCCGCGATGAAGTAATAAGCAAATATAAACAGCAAAGTTCCAAGTGCTGAAATCAAAAACAGGATTGCAACCTGACGCTCGGCACGTTTTTCAGCAACCGGATCGGTATCGGCTTTGCGATGTACGTGTGCCGGCAGACCAGGATCTTTGATCGCTTCTATTTCGTTAGACATATATCTATCTCGCCTTCGTCGCTAACCAAACTGCCACGCCAATCAGCAGTCCGAGTCCTAGTGTCCACACCAATAAACCTTCGGTAACTGGACCAACTCTTCCAAGAGCGGCGCCACCTAACTGAGGTTCGTTCTCTGCACCCTTGATCCACTTGATTACAGAAAGTTTCTCAGCAGGGGTAAGTGTTTTATCTGAAAAAACTGGCATTGCTTGAGGGCCAGTAATCAATGCTTCGTAAATATATTTAGGCTCTACGCCCATCAAGCTTGGTGCATATTTTCCTTGAGTAAGTGCGCCGCCTTGGCCAGCAAAGTTATGACACATAGCGCAGTTAGTTCGGAACAAAGTTCCGCCCTCTGCAGTATTGCCATCACGTTCATAATTAAGCATTGATTCGGTAGGAATAGCTGGGCCAGGTGCGGTCGATGCTACGTACGCCGCAAGAGCAGCAGTCTGTTCGTCGTTATATACCGGCTTCTTGCGCACTGCTTGAGTGCTCATATCTGCCATTGGCATGCGTCCTGTTCCAACTTGGAAATCAACTGAAGCTGCACCGACACCAATGAGCGAAGGCGCAATTGCACCGCCTTCAAGATTTAAGCCATGGCAAGAGGAGCAACCTTTAAGAAATATTTGTTTACCTTCAGCAATTTGAGCTGAGCGTTGGTCGGTAGTCAACTCACTTTTATTAGTCGCGCTCGCAACTGAGAATGTAGTTCCGATTGCAAAAAGCGCAATGACCAATAGCAGGGGTGAGGCAAGTGCGCTGCGACGAAGCTTAGATAGTTTTCTCATGATTCTTTTCTACTTGATTAGATAGATCGCCGAGAAGAGCGCGATCCAGACGACGTCGACGAAGTGCCAGTAATACGAAACTACGATTGCAGTCGTAGCTTGATTGTGATTGAAACGGCGGGCTTTGGCCACGCGGATCATCACGATCAAGAAAGCGATTAAACCGCCGGTTACGTGTAGTCCGTGGAAACCGGTTGCAATATAGAAAACTGATCCGTAAGCCACAGATGAAATACTTAATCCTTCAGATACCAGTGCCGCGTATTCATAAACCTGGCCACCAATAAAGAAAGAACCCATTAGAAATGTCAGCGCAAACCATTCCCGCATTCCCCATTTATTAATCTGCCAAAAAGCACCAGTCTTACGTTCTTGGAATCGTTCAGCAGCGAAGACACCGAACTGACAAGTAACCGAAGACAGAACCAGAACAGTGGTGTTAAGGGCCGCAAATGGAATGTTTAGAAGTTCGGTTGACTTGATCCAAATTGCTGGGCCTTGAACCGCGCGAGTAGTGAAATACATTGCGAATAAAGCAGCGAAGAACATCAACTCACTTGAAAGCCAAACGATAGTTCCGACAGCAACTAAGTTCGGACGGGTGGGCTTATGCATTCCTACAGCTGTGCTCGACATGCTGCGTATTATTCCCGAAATAACGACCTATGGCGCCCGGAAAGACCTATTTGAGCGAGTGATATTGACCGAAAAGCATGAGTCAGGTCACAGGGGTTTTGACCAAGAATTTGATTAGAATTCACATATGAGCAGCACAGAAACCTCGAAAATCCGTGTGGTTATTTATTCACATGATTCAGCTGTTCGGGCTGCGGTTATCTCAGCCCTAGGCCGAAAAATAGCGGCTGATCTTCCTGCTCATGAAGTTCTTGAGTTTGCCACAGCGCCAGCTTTGCGAGCATTTGTCGATCGCCCAGATTTAGCAGGAAAGTTCAAAGCTGATTTGTTTATTCTAGATGGCGAAGCAGTTCCTGAAGGTGGAATGGGCGTTGCACGCCAGTTAAAGGATGAAGTATTCAACTGCCCGCCAGTATTGCTAATTACTGGACGTAAAGAAGATGCTTGGTTAGCTGCCTGGTCCCGTGCGGAATCAGTAGTAATTCATCCGATAGATCCATTTACCTTGGCGCAGTCCGCCGCTGCCTTGTTGCGCAAACAAAATCTCGCAACGACGAATGTCTAATTCAAATACCTGGTCACAATTAATAGAGACGCTAACCAACGGGTTAGATCTCAGTTCAAGTTCGGCCCAATGGGCGATGAACGAAATTTTGCAAGGTGAAACTGAGATTGATCAGATAAAAGAGTTTCTATTAGCTCTTAAATCCAAAGGTGAGACCGCCGAAGAAGTTAACGCGTTTGTCGGTGCGATGTATCAACACAGTGCTCCAATTGATATTTCGGAACGTGCTGTAGACACTGTTGGAACTGGTGGAGATGGCTTTAACACGATCAATATTTCAACAACTGCTGCCATCGTTGCGGCTGCAGCTGGAGCAAAAGTAGTTAAACACGGCAATCGAGCCGCCTCATCTAAATCTGGTTCAGCTGATTTGTTAGAAGCGCTTGGCGTGAACATCGATTTAGTTGGCGATGGTGTGGAAACTGTGTTTCGCGAAGTTGGAATTGGCTTCTGTTTCGCACCAAAATTTCATCCAGCTATGCGCTTTGCTGCTCCGGCTCGTAAAGAACTAGGAGTTCCGACAATCTTTAACATCCTGGGCCCGCTTGCAAACCCAGCGAAGCCGAAAGCTGCGGCGATCGGTGTTGCTAATGATCGAATGCATTTGCTTATGGCGCAAGTACTTTCAGCAAAGGGCGTAGATGGTTTTGTTTTCCGTGGCGACGATGGTCTTGATGAGATCTCGCTTGCAACCACGACTTCAGTGCTAACTATTGGGCAGGGCGAAATTTCATCTGATCTCATTGACCCGAGTGAGTTCGGAATAACTAGATCTCCGATAACTGATTTGGTTGGGGGAGATGCTCAATTCAATGCAAATGTTTCGCGAGCTATTTTCAGTGGCGAACGAGGAGCCCCACGTGATGCGGTTGCTCTAAATGCCGCTGCGGCAATTGCGGCTTATAAAGGCGATTTTGCTAAATCTCTAACAGAGCGAATGCAAGATGGCTATCGAGACGCTATAAAAGCGATTAATTCGGGTGCAGCGACTGCGTTATTATCAAACTGGGTAACAGTTAGCCAACGTTTAGCAAAATAGTTTTTAGAATCTATTAAATACTGTCTAATTCCTTGCGTGAGCGGGTAGAAGATTTTCGATTTATAAAATTGTTCAATTCTTCTAAGGTAGTTATTCCTAAACTTCCAACTCTGCCAATAAGTACATGCAAGACCTCGACAGTAGCGAGGGCATCATCGAGTGCGCGGTGAGTGGGGCTCGAAGTCGTATTGAAGAAATCTGCAAGGGTGCCAAGTTTGCAGTTGACTACTTCATCTCGGGTCAAGACTTTGCGCGCGAACTTTGCAGTATCAATAATCATAAATTTGGGCCAACGGTAGTCGCAAGTAGTCGCCGCCGCTTTCAAGAAACTTAAATCAAACGGCGCATTGTGGGCCACAAACACGGTCTCATTCTCAGAACCCAAAAATTCTAAAAGCATTGGAAAAACTTCAGAAATTCGTGGAGACGATGAAACCATTTCATCGGTTATGCCAGTAAGTGCGGTAATGAATTCAGGTATGGGAGTTCCAGGATTTATAAAAGTTCGAAATTTGCCCAGCACTTCGCCACCGCGAACTTTCACAGCACCTATTTCCGTGATGTGCGCGCCTAATTGGGGTGCCCCACCTGATGTTTCGAGGTCGAGTACTACGAAAGTGGTCTTAGCCAATGGACGGCCCAAATCATCGATAGTTGCTTGCCAAGAATTCATAATGAATTGATTCTAAATCCTCTATCTGACAGTGGGAAGCCGAGGTAGATTTCGAACATGAGTGTTAACGGAGCCCCTGTTGGCCTACTGCAAGATTTTCAAGCTTTAGGCGATAAGAAGAATGGTCATATCGGCGTAGTGCTGGTTCACGGTTTTACTGGATCTCCTGCTGCTATGCGTCCGTGGGCTGAGTTTCTAAACGCTCGTGGCTACAGTGTTCGAGTTCCTCTACTACCTGGCCACGGAACTAAACCTGCAGATTTAAATCAAGTCGAGTGGCCTGAGTGGCCGGCAAAAGTAAGAGCGGAAATTACCGAGCTGAAGAAAACTTGCTCGCAAATATTTGTAACTGGCCTATCAATGGGCGGTGGGACAACCTTGAATGTGGCCGCGGATTTAGGTGATGAGTTAAGTGGAATTATTCTGGTCAATCCCATGATCCATGTGCGCGGCGTTTCACCAGCATTAGCTTTTGGAATATCGCGAATCGTTAAATTCGGCAAAAGCGTTGGTAACGATATAAAGCGCTCTGGCGTAACTGAATATAGCTATGACAAATTGCCATACCGTGGTATTTATCAATTGCTAACGATGTTGAAATTAACCCGTGCTGCACTGCCATCAGTCAAAGTCCCCATGCAGCTATTTCATAGTGTTGATGACCACACACTTCCTGTTTCCAATACTGAGATCATCATGCGCGAAGTTGGCTCGTCATCAAAGTCAAGAATTGAGCTGTTAAATAGTTTCCATGTGGCAACCCTTGATCACGACAGCGAGTTGATCTTCACTAATTCGGTGACATTTATTGAGAGTTTAAGTAAGTAGTGTCGGTAACGACGCTATTAGCAACCAAGCACGAGACGGCGATACTGCTTGAATTGTGGCAGTTATATCTGAAAGATCTGTCCGAGTTTCGTGATTTAACACCTCAACCAGATGGTCGATATCGAGATGATCGCGTGCGTACGTATCTTTCATATGAAGATCATTGGGCCTATTTGATCCGTAAAGAAGATGAAATTGCCGGATTCTCATTGGTGCGCAAATCAAAACCGGAAACCTTAGCCATCGGTGAATTCTTTATTCTGCCAAAGTTCAGACGATCCGGTGTTGGCAGAAGTGCGGTAGTTAAGTTATTGACAGAGTTCAAAGGTGATTGGGAGATCTCGTTTCAAAATGAGAATGCAGCTGGCGCTATTTTTTGGCGACACATAATTTCGGATTTGGGTTATGTTGCCGAAGAAGTCAGTACTGCTGTCATTGGTAGGCCAGATTTACCACACGATGTCTGGTTAAGTTTTACTTCTTAATTTGGCCGCGAACATTTCGGTAGCCTAAGTAGGTGAAAACTATAACCGTAACTCCAAAAAAAACGTAAATACTTTTAGGTACCGAATGGGTGCCAAATAGAATATAAATATCTGGAATGAAATGAAAAATAATGGCCGCTATTCCATATGGCCAGGCTTTATGCCACTTCTTCTCAAGTCCAAAGATCACGAAGCGGGCAGTAGATAGTCCATAGGGGATAGCTACTGCTAGGTCGATAGCTAAATAAACCCAGGTATTGATGCCGTATTTTCCAAATACATCGTTGATGATGACAGCCTTTATACATCCCCAAATTATTACAAGCACGATCCAGATACGTTCAACTAAATGTTGATGTCTAGTATTTTCCAGCCAGCTAATCTTCATACTAGTTTCTGCATCCTTCGGGACTTGTGTGAAAACAGGGACATAATTTTTCTCTCAATTTTCAAAAGCGAATAGCCAAGTAATATCGCAAAGAGTACAACAATGATGTAGAGATAGTACTTATTCGTATCGGTGCCAAATTGCGCAATTGCAAGACCGCCAATGTGATCATGCACTAGATAAATGGGATAGCTAAGAGTCCCCGCAAAAGCAGCGCCTCGAATTGGGAAATTCGAAACATGTGCATTCCAAGTCAAACTCATCAAAATAAAGACCGCTGAAATCACTAAGACAATAATCAGGGCTGAGTGGCCAGGACCGCGATTTTCGTTCAGCCAACGCGTTTTCGCCATTCGAGAGTCTATTGCCCAAAGGTATGAGGCAATTAGTCCAAGGATGCGGAAAGGCGTAAAACCAAATTCACGTATTATATTGATAATCGCTCCACCAGTTATCAAGGCAAAAAAACCATTTAAATACCAAATGTGGAAAGTCGGAAGTCCAAGAAAGTACCAGGCACAGGCAATTACTGCCCAAGAGACAAATATTGTATTTAGATATTTTCCGAGACGTAATAATAAAATCAGCGATATCGCTAAGTAAAATTGTAATTGTCTTGCCATGAACCAATGGGCAGCGTCTAACCAGGAACTCCCAAGGGCAGTCGGAAACATGGTTAGATTGAAGTAGAGCTCTTGTGCGCCTGGTCCTGGTTTTTTCCAAAATCCAAATGATGAGATTGCAAAAATAATTAGTAAGGCTAACCAGTAAGTGGGGTACAGCCGTAAAAACCGTTTTGAAATGAACTGGCGAAAGGTTAGGTCTCGCACTGACTGCGCCATGACAAAGCCACTAATCATGAAGAATAACTCGACGCCCAAGTATCCGTACTTAGCCCATTCGGAGATTGGAGAGAATGAAACGTTAGGAGTGCGCCCTCTAGCTATTGCACTGTATAAGAAATGGAACGAGATCACTCCACATATCGCTAGAACGCGCAATAGATCAATGTAATCGAGGCGTTTTCGTTTCAAAGCGACAAGTTCACTCATAGTTGAGAATTTTCTGCATCAAAACGAGAGTAAGTAAATTGCCATTCTTCCTCGCAACTTCTGGCATGCGTGCGGACTCAGTAAAACCAAACTTAGAATGTAGAGTTATCGAACCAAGGTTTTTGCTATCGATAGCGGCAACCATGACATGTCTGCCTTCGGAAATTGCGATAGAAATTAGTTCGGACAGAATTGCTTTACCGATTCCTTGAGAACGCAAATCAGAACGAACATGGACACTATGTTCAACGGTCTGGTTGTAGCCTTCGCCAAAACGGAAATTGCCATAAACTCCATAACCAGCGATCTGATCTGCAATAACTGCAACTAGTACTGGGAAACCATCGTTGATTTTGGCTTCAAACCAGCCGATTCGTTCTGATACAGGTACCGCATTTTCACGGTAAATCGCATCTGAATTGCTAATTACTTCATTGTAAATAGCAGTGATCGCTTCCAAATCTGAATGACTTGCTCTACGAATTTGCATAAAGTGATTCTAGGGCGCGAACCTTAGTTCTCTTGCCTTCTACCTTTGATAGCCCACCTTTTGCTAGCCTTGTGCAATGCTAACAGAAGTCCAAAAACGAGCTCAACTTGCTGTAACTGCGACGTTTATTACTAACGGTCTGGTTGTTGGCGCATTCGTATCGAGAATTCCAGATATTAAAATTGCATTAGACATTTCAAAATCAACTCTCAGCTTGTGTCTGCTGGCCAGTGCCTTGGGTGTATTTGCAGCCTTACCAGTTGCTGGAAAATTGTGCGCTAAGCACGGAAGTTCGCCAGTAGCTTTTTATGGCTCATTAGCACTGGTGCTAACTTGGACTTTGCAAAGTTTTACATTTTTCGCAGTTTGGGCTTTCGCACTAAGTGCCTTTTTGGCTGGATATTCTTTAGCAACTCAAGATGTAGCAATGAACTCACACGCGGTCACTTTGGAACATCAGAGCTCTACTCGTTTAATGAGTGTGTTTCATGGCATGTTTTCGCTAGGCGGATTTAGCGGCGGGATAATTGGCGGTGTCTTTTCTCAACTCAATATCAGCTATAGGTTGCAGACAATCATAATTTGCGTCGCCATCACAGGGGTCGCATTAGCAGTGCGAAATTTGTGGTTACCCGGTTCAGTAGATATCCATGAGTTGGAACCAGGAACCAAAATGCACAGACCGGCAATAATCTGGCTTTTCGGAATATTTGGTTTGTGTTCAACTATCGGTGAAGGCGCAGTCGGTGACTGGGGTGGCGTGTTAACTCGCGAGACGTACGGCGCCTCACCATTTGTTAGCGCGATTCCTTACGTAGTTTTCTCAGCAACGATGATTACTGGCAGATTTTTGGGCGACAGATTTGCTACCAAATTCGGTGCAGCCAGGGTTCTAGCTAGCGGTGGATTAATCGCTTCGCTAGGCATGATCACGGGCCTATTTATCGATTCGACAGCAGGAACAATATTCGGCTGGTTCTGGATGGGATCTGGATTATCAGTTGCAATCCCATTGCTTTTCAGTGCAGCCGGTTCACTAGCGAACGCTCGATTCGCTGGTCAAATAGCACCTGCGCAAGCTGTTGCCATGGTTTCGGGTATTTCATACTTTGGTTTCATTGTGGGGCCACCTGTTATTGGCTTTATCTCTGATGCGACAACGCTGCGAACTGCAATGTTTTTGCCGGCAGTTCTAGCGCTAACAATCGTGGCTAGCGCAAGATTTGCCAGAAACGCGTAAATAGAAATGTTTCCTTTATCGTCCCGACGATAACGCTAGTCCGATAGCAAGTCCCATAATGCCGATGGCAGAGATTGCAGTTAGAACGCGACGAACTTGTGGACGTTGTATATATAGGGCTGACTTATCTACCGTCCAAATTAAGAATAAATACCAGCTCGTCGAAACTAATGGCCAGATTAGTCCGAAGATAAAAATTCCCCAACCTAGCGAGAAATCTTGCGGAACGAACTGGGGGATGAAGGCAACTGCAAATACTGCAGCTTTAACATTTGTTAGATTGGTGAGAAGACCTAATCTAATAGCCGGCCAAGCCTTGACCTCGCCGGCTGATTTCAAGTCGAACTTTCCAAACTCATGGCGAAGTGCAAATAGGGTATTAATTGATAAATAAATAAGGAAGCACACACCTGACCATTTCAGAATTGCATACGCTGTAAGTGAGGTGGCAAAGATTGCCGATAAACCGACTGCACTTAGAGTGCCCCAAGTAACTAAGCCGAGACTGTTTCCAAATAGTGAAAGCATTGCCGCTTTTGGACCACCCAAAATTGATTGACGTAAGATCATGGCAACACCTTGGCCTGGAACCATGGCTAGTAAGAACGTGGTGGCAACAAAGCCAGGGATATTCATGACCAACGAATGCAATTTATGCCCATCTCAATTAATCGCGCATTGCTTATGTTAGCGAATGACCAGATAGGCTACCTAAGTATTTCATTGATGTTAGTTAATACTTTGACGCTGATCAGGAGTGTGGTTCTATGAAAAGCAAACTACGCACTGGATTTCCGATTTTTTTAGCTTCGCTGAATATGCGCGCTGGTTTGGTATTAATTAGCCCATTAATTCCCATCTTGAAAGTGCATTTTAATTTAAGCACTGCGGCAATCTCATTACTCGCAGGAATTCCTATCTTCTGTTTTGCGACAACCAGTCTATTGATGGGACAAGTGGCGAAATTGGGGGCGAGTAATCGAATCATTAAATGGGCTCTTACAGTTCTAGCGATTTCGCTTTTTGCGCGAACTTTTACTGGGTTAGTCGGTCTCTATCTATTCTCATTTGTTATGGGTATTTCTATTGCAGTGATGAACTACGAGATGCCAGCGTGGGTAAAAGAGCATGCGCCAAATGATGCTGGATTTATGACTGGCGTTTATACAACATTGATGGGAATCACAGCTGCCATCGCTATGGCTATAAGCGTACCGTTGGCTCAAATGAACTCTCTTGATTGGGAGATGGCAATGGTGCCATGGATAGGACTTGCGGTTGTAGTAGCTATCTATTGGTGGCGCAGGATGGAAACTGAAGTAACAATTGAGGTCATCAAGCCAGTAAATTTTTGGCGTACGACCACTTTTAGAAATCCCATCGCTTGGGCGCTAGTTGCTTTCTTTGGAATTGAATCGATGGTGTATTACGCAACCGCGACTTGGCTGCCCACTATCTTGCTAGTTAAAGATTTTTCATTACGTGGGGGAGCCGTCGCGGTTTCTATATCTGGCTTAGTTGGATCGTTGGTCGGATTAACGGTTCCTCATTACGTGGGCAAGTTCGCAGATAAACGAATCTTCCTTGTAGGTGCATCCTTACTAACAGCGCTGGCTTTTTTGGCAATTTCATTTCAATCTGGCCCAATTGTCCTTCTGTGGTTATGCCTGGGAAATATCGGAATCTCAATTTGCTTCCCATTGTCATTAATGTTGGCCGGTACTAAGTCCAACTCACCTGAAGCAACACGAAATTTGTCCACCATGATGCAGTCAATTGGATACGTGTTATCTGCCATGGGGCCAGGATTACTTGGCTGGTTCTACGAAAGTTTTGGAAATTGGAATACCGCGCTACTTGGAATCGTCGCTCTGACCATGATTCAGCTAGTCATGGGTTGGATAGTTGGAAAACCAACTCTAATTTCTAATTAAATTAGATCAGCACGGTATGTGTAGACCAAGTTCCGCATTTTTGATGTTGTTCGTATTGGGTCAAAATCAAGATACTTCAATGTGATGGAGTGGACGATACTGGGATCGAACCAGTGACCCCTTCCATGTCAAGGAAGTGCGCTACCGCTGCGCCAATCGTCCGTGGGTGCTGCGAATATTACCCCAAATAATTGGCAGTTTGGAACCGTTAAAACTTAAGTAAAAGGGCCTTAGCAAGTGTTGGAGTTAGCCAATTCACGTAGGTTGCAGTGAAGTGCCATTGATCGAAATAGACCAATTTGTTATCGATTATTGCGGGACACATATACGCATCGCATGCCCAGGAAACGGTATCGATGAAAATACCTTTTACGGCAACGGTCGCGGCCTGCTCGATTTTATTAATCGCATTGTTATCTGCTTTCGTACGAACCGAAGCGCAGATACTGATGGTAACTCCTGGTCTACTCACACAGTTTATTGAATCAGTAGTCATGCTGGGATTATTTCCGATCACAACCAATTTCTTGGTGTAAGAACTCAAAGTAGCCAAAGCCTTGGGAAACTCTTTTTCCCAAAGTGTCTCAGTATCAAAATCGGACTTTTCTTCGTTAACAACAGCCGGCTTCCATTGATCGGTCACGATCAAAATATCTGGCTTGGCACTTTTAATCTTTGGGAGAACCATTTGTTGCCACTGCTGACATTCATTAAATGGTCGATTAAGTTGATAGGACCAAACAGGCGCCTCGATCAAGGGACAAGCAAGCTTGGCATATAGCTCAACTCGATACCCATTCTTCTTTGCTATTGCATCAATGGCCGGCATCCACATTGATGCATGTGAGTCGCCGTAGAGAACAATGAGTTTATTTCCGTTGGGATCACCGCCAGGGCAAGCAGGAACTCGAGCTTCAGCGAAATCAACTGAACAAGGATTCGTCTCTTTTAACCATTCACTTTTATCAGTTCTGGCGCTAGTTAAGGCAGGCGTCAAATTCGCTGGCAATTTGGTAACTTTCATAGCCACCGAAATAGCTTCCGCGACTGGATCGGTAATTAACGTCTGTGTCTTAACCCAGATCAACTTCTTCTTAACTAGTTGGCAGGAGTACTTCTCTTTGGAAATTGTGGTTACCGAACCAGCCTTCGTACAACTGCCACCGGCTTTGTTGGTAGCGCCTTGCGCTGTCAGAGGATTGATGAACAAGAAGGCTAAAACTAAAACACTGGCGATCTTTTTCATGGTTAACCTTTCGCGATTAGGTAGGTAGCGAGGACGCTAAGAGTTATGGCACTTGAACCTGAAATGGCAGTGACGGCAGGATGTCTGATGAGATATTTATTGAATCTAATCGGGTTTTCAAATAAGTGATGGGTTAAAACAGCCAATATGGCTGTAACTAGCAGCAGTGAGATTGAGTCGCTTCTTGTAAGTTCGGTAAAGGAGAGCTGACGATGAAGCTCGATAATTGGCCAGTGCCACAGATAGAGAACAAAAGAAAGGTCGCCGATGTAATGCATGAAGCGGTTGCCAAGAACTAGGTGCAATTTTCCTTCAGATACATTAAGCAATATTACGGTAGCAAGCAATACCGGAACAATCACAATACCAGGCACCTGGTCTGATGCGTCGACCAAGACAAGCGAACTGATCAGAATCAGGAAAGCAATCCACTGCAGTATTTTTGGTGAAGTTCTTGCCCCAACGACTGCAACTAAGGCTCCAATGCCTAGTTCCCAGATGCGGGTTTGAGTTGCGAAGTAGGTCAAAGATTTCTCAATTATAAATATTGAAATGAAGGAGAATAAAGTTAGAACCGAAAGAGATGCAGTAAGTAAGACGGGTGTCATTTTCTTAGAGATCAGAGCAATTAGAAAAAGTGCAATCGGCCAAAATAGGTAGAACTGCTCTTCTACCGCCAGAGACCAATAATGTTGCAAGAGAGGCGATGTCGCACCTTGCCCAAAGTAATCAACTTTTAGCGAATTGAAATGAGCGTTGGCGAAAAAAAGAGTCGACCACCGGGCATCGCCCAACGTTTCATTTCCAATAACTGGGCCTAGGTACTTGAATGAGAGAGCGATGGTTACCCAGATAACCAGCAGCGCAGAAGGAAGGATTCTGCGAATCCGACGGGCGTAAAACTTTAAGAGGTTGCTTCTCATGCTTCCATCGGCCGAAAGTTCTAGCAACTGAATTGTTATTAAGTAACCGGAAAGCAAGAAGAAGATATCTACCCCTAGAAATCCACCGGTCAGTAATTTAGGAAAAAGATGGTTAATAATTACAGCTACAACTGCCAAGGCACGAAGGCCTTGAATCTCACGACGGTGTGAGAGTTTTTCGCTCATTAGCGTTCAGTTAGCGATTCGATTACTAAGCCAGGTGAATTTTCACTACCTATTAGCTCACCATACATAGATCTAGTCTGACTATCCCAAGTCACTTTAGAGTTACGAATCTCGACACCGGTGGAATTCATTACATCGAAGGCATTGTGTTTTCTGCGAATCACATCGATGATGCCGTTAGGACGAAGATCAATCCGGTGTGGCCATTTGGATTGATTAATCATGTGCTGATTGATGTTTTCGAAGAGAATGTCTTTGATCAACTCAGGATGTGCTGCCCAAACTAGAGTGCTTGCCTCTGTAGTGACATTGATATTTCGGAAAGTTATGTTGCGAACTTTGCCTTCTAGAGTACGTTCAATATTTCCGTCAGTTCCGTGCCCTGGGTCATCCCATGAAAATGCTGTTACATGTAGCGCCTCGCCATGACCCCACCACATATCGCTAAAAGCTCGAGTTTGCACAATGCAGTCGGTGATCAAAACATTAGAAATTGTGCCGCCTTCGCGCGAGCGCACAGCAAATCCACGATGTGAATCTCGCACGATACAGTCGCTAATAATCACGTTAGTTATATCGCCAACAGATTCCGTGCCCAAAGTGATTGCACCTGACGTAGATTTGAAAAAACAGCTATTGATAATCACGTTATCGACCAAGCCATATTGCGAAGTGCCGGCACAAGATTTCAAAGATATGCAATCGTCAGCAGTCTCAAAGTGGCAATTTGTAATGCGCACATCCTGGCACCGATCGATATCGATACCGTCGCCATTAGGGACCATCAAATCGCTCAGAATGCGAATGCCATTGATATCTAAGTTATTACATCCCGTGAATCGAACTGCCCAGAATGCGGGATCGGTGATCGTCACATCAACCATCTTGACGCCGTAAGACTCAATCAAAAAAACTGTAAATGGACGTTCGAGGTATTGATCTCGTCCGCCAATTGGTCCACGCATTTGATGGATGTATTCACCACGAGTCGCTATGAATGCATCAGCATTTCCATTGATAGTTCCAAGTCCGGTGATGCTGGCACCATGGGCCCTAAAACCGACGATAAAGGCGCGTCTAGGTAGAACTACTTCGTTAACTTCGCCTTCAGTTAAAACCTCAATTGAATGTTCAGGGGAGTAGTCCGCATAGTCACCACTTGCAAGCAAGATGGCGCCCGATTCGAGATGAAGTTCAACTTTCGGAAGTAATTCAAAGCTACCTGACAAGAATGAGCCGCCTGCAGGTATTAGTACGCGCCCACCACCACTTTGGGCAACCTCGGTTATTGCAGCCTGGATATGTTTCGCGTTATTGGTAACACCATCGGCGATCGCACCACATTGGGTGATAGAAATCTGCATTATTGATTAACTATTCGGTTATGAGACCAAAGTAGATCATCAATCTTCTGCGCGATTACTGCCAAATCTTTTGCATCACCAGTGACCGAGAAAGTATGACTTTCACCCGCTAGTAAAGAAACTATTTGAGAATCGACTTGGGTCCCGAGAGCTAGCAGCTCTGGCATAAACGAGAGTTCGTGAATATAGGTCTTGGCTGTGACTTCCACTTTAAGAATGCCAGCTGCAATTTTCGCACTCGCAACCAGTTCATGTTTTGGTGATTCTTTAGCCGGACTCAAAGTGGTTCGACGCGAAGCACGTACCTCTGGGCAAGTTGCCAGGATAAATCCTTCATAATTTCCATCAGCTATCTCAGGAAATATCTCGACTGCAGGCGTGCGAGATACGCTGTAGCGTTCTAGTTTCACATCAATAGTGTGTGTCTTTACAACGGTGCCAAATTTATCGATCAATGAAAGCACCACCTTGGTATTCCAAGGATCAGGTAGATCGTTCAACAAAGTAATTTGAGCGCCTTGATCAACACGACCTACGACGATTGCTCTTGGTTGATATGCAGATTTCATTGCATGCCAGGCCAACTTACGGAAGCCGGTGTAATCAAGTACAGCCCAAGAGATAGCTGGCCACATGTCGTTAAATTGCCAGAGAATGGCGCCGCTACAAGTCTCGTAGAGACTGCGGAAATGCTTTAGGCCAATTTCAACTGCGCGCGCTTGACCAAGAGCTGCCGCGAAATACCACGCATGTCCACGTGTAGGAGGGTTTGCAAACTCGCGCGATAAACCAGCAGCGATCTTGCTCATGCCATCGAATGCGCGTTGGTGATAGGCAACTTCTGGTGAAGTAGCGACTAAATCATCGCTACCGATAGCGCGAGTAAGCATTGACCACGAACCTGGACCATTGAATCCAAATTCAGCAGCAAAGCTGGGGGAGTATTGCTCGTAACGTTCATAACCGGTTTCATTCCAAACATCCCAGATATGAATGGTTCCGGAATCAAAAGATTTCACGTTATCTGAATGTGTACTAAACGGCGAACCCGGAATATATGGTCGAGTGTTATCGATCTTGGCCAAAGTATTAGGGATAGTTTGGCGGTAGAAAGTTTCACCCCAAGGGCGCCCTTCTAGTCCTTCTTGCCAACCCCAATATTGAAAACCTTCAATGCATTCATTTCCACCATTCCAAATTACCAACGATGGGTGACTAGCTAAACGACGAACGTTCTCATCTACTTCTGCTTCTACCTCTTCAAACATTTCTGGAATTTCTGGGTAAGCAGCACAAGCAAAGAGGAAATCTTGCCAAACTACTAAGCCTTCTTGATCGCAAAGATCATAGAAGTCATCGGATTCATAAAGTCCGCCGCCCCAAACGCGGATACCGTTGATATTGACTTCCAACATATCCTTAATACGTTGGTGGTATCGCTCACGAGTAACACGAGTTGGGAAAGGATCATCTGGAATCCAGTTCGCACCACGAATCCAGAGACGTTCGCCATTGACTTTGATTGCAAAATGGTTCTTACCTGGTGCGGATTCTGATGTATCGAGCTCTACCAAGCGGAAGCCAGTTTGTTTCGTTTCAACTTCTAGTTCTTTTCCATCTGTAGCCATTAAGGCAAATTCAACATCATAAAGAGGTTGAGCACCGCGACCACGGGGATGCCAGACTTGCGCTGTCGGCACCGCAAACTCCAAATCCGTTTGAGCACCCGTTACCGGTTTTTCTTCGCGGATTAAAACATCTCCGCTTTTACTCTTAACTGTGACGGCGATTGTCTTTCCAGCCAAATCACCGGCTGTTTGAATCTGGGCCGATAGATAAGGCACTCCATTTTTCAAAGTTGAAGTTACAGCAGTGTTTTCAAGGTAAGCATCTGTCCAAGAATGAATAAGTATTGGTTTCCAGATACCGGATGAGATCGTGATAGGACCCCAATCCCACCCGTAACTACAGGCCATTTTGCGTTGATAGTTATAGGGCATCTCATATGGACGTGGATATGCAGTTCCAAGAGCTGCCAACTTTGATTCAGCGTCTGAGAGCGGGGCGGCAAAAGAGATCTTGAGGCTAACGTCGCCAACGGCAAGAAGCGCAGTTACATCGAGACGATATGACCTGTGCATGTTCTTGGTTGTTAAAACAACGTTGTCATTGAGCTCAATAGTTGCGATTGTATCGAGGCCCAGAAACACCAAGTGCTTTTGAGCTGGGGAGGAATCTTGCTTTATGACGGTCGAATACTGGCTATCGGTTTTCCAGATCCAGAATTGATCTTGTTCTTTGCCATCGATCGAAATATCTTTGATGAGTCCCGCCGACATTAAATCGGTGTGAATGCATCCTGGCACAGTAGCTGGGATCGAATCAGGTAACTCGATTCGGGTAATTCCAGAAGGATCATTTCGCCAAACGTTATGTTGATCCTTAACGGGTGAAATATCCCAAGCATCAGCTTTAGGAGAGAGTTTTAACGTCCATTGAGTATCGAGTTTATATTTTGAGTTCATTTTTTAACGACCGTAATCATCTTCGACACGTTCAATGTCATCTTCGCCGAAATAGGTGCCGGTCTGCACTTCAACAAAAATTACATCTGTCGTGCCAGGATTCGCAATGCGATGCAGAACACCGATTGCGAACTGTACGGAATCACCAGGGCCAATATTGCGAATTGCGCCATCTACTGTCACTTCTGGATTTCCGGCCACAATGAACCAGTGTTCGGCGCGCTTGGCGTGACGTTGGTAGCTAAGACGTCCACCTGGCTTTACACAGATAGTTTTTACTTTGTAGTTGGGGAATTCACCAAGGACTTCATAGCTACCCCAAGGGCGCTCTGATTTTTCAAGTGACATAGTTACCTTTCGATTCTCTACTTATTCGGAACTTGGAGAACACCCAAAGCAGCGCCAATTAGGCCAGCATCAGTAGTTAATTTTGCAGGGGATACCTTTAGATCGCGCAAGAATCCATAAAATTCGGACTCTGCTCGAATATGTTTCAATAATGGAGCCCAGTAGATATCGCCGGCTTGTGCCACGCCACCACCAATAACTATGTGTCCGATGTCTAAGCTTCCAACAAAGTTAACTAAACCGACAGCAAGTGCTCGTGAGCCAGTTTCTATAGCTTGCAGTGCAAAGGCGTCACCCGAACGGGCTGCTGAAGCCACATCTATAAATGAATCACTGGGACTTTTCCAACCTAGATCTTTGGCTAGTGCGACCATATTTGGTCCACTCGCATATGCCTCAACGCAACCAGTACGACCACAGGCACATTTCTTTCCTTGGAAATCGATTGAGCTATGTCCGAAGTAACTGGTGTTTCCGGTTTCGCCTTCAAATAATTCGTTGTCCAGAATTAGTCCGCCACCGATACCGGTTGAAACCACGATACCGAGCATGTTGCGGGAGCCAACACCGGCTCCAATTTTGTGTTCGGCATGTGCAAGTGCCATCGCATCACCATGGAGAGTGACGCGATCTATCTGAAAAACTTCGCGGAAACATTCAACCAGCGGAAAATCTCGCCAGACCGGGATATTTACCGGACTCACTGTGCCGGAATTTGGATAGATCGGACCTGCTGATCCGATACCGATACCGACAATTTCTCTATCGGCCTTACTCAGAATTTCTTTCGTCGCAGCAGCAATACGACCCCACAACTCAAAACCATCGGTCGCAAAACTGGGCACATCTATACGCTCAGATACGCCAAGTTTTCCATCAACTAGCGCAATTGCAATCTTGGTACCACCAACATCAATTCCTAATGCCAATCGGTTACTCATGCAACACCCTGAATTTCTTCATTTATCGCAACTTTCATAACTGCGCTCTGATAGTTATCAGCCGTAGGTTCATTCATTCGCTTAAGAATTACATCAGCAGTCAGTCTTCCAAGGCGTTGTGGATCGTGGTTCAAAGTGTGTACACCCATTAGAGCAGCGGAAGGGAACTCATCGAAACTAACCACATGCAAATTGGAATTCAAATGCGATTTAACTTGACCCACACCGAACGCGATCAGATCGTTAGCTGCAATGATTCCATCAACTTTCTTGCGCTGACTAAGTAGCTCGCGAGTTGCTTGTTCGGCTTCGATTGAGGTGTGAACACCACTAATAATCAGAGAATTATCTGAATCCAATTTACGGGTGACGATCGCTTTTTTAAATCCTTCGATACGTTCAGCAGCTGTCCAAATTGCAGGTGTGTCAGCGATGATGGCGATTCGTTTACAGCCAAGTGCCAATAACTTATCGACACAGGCATTGATTCCACCCTGGTTATCAACCAAGACAGTATCGGCATCTAGGTAAGGCGCAGGGCGGTCGACGAAAACAAAACTAAATCCACGACGACGTTCGATATGTAAGTATGAATAATCCTCGGCGGAAGGAACGATGATTAATCCACGAACTCTGCGCTCTAGCAAGGATTCGATCAGGACCTTTTCGCGTTCACCGTTATCTCGCGCGGTTGCTAAAATCAATTCAAATCCCGCTTTACTCAAGGTTTCTTCAGCACCTGCAGCAAGACCGGCATAGAACGGGTTCGCTAAATCTGAAATAACCATTCCGATGATATTGCTGAGTGATCCACCCCGAAGTTCGCGCGCAATTCGATTTGATCGATAGCCAACTAAACTTACGGCTTTCTTTACTTTCTCTTCAGTCTCAGGCGAAACATTTGCCGATCCATTTAGAACCCGCGAAGCTGTCTTAATGCTTACGCCGGCGATTGCAGCAACATCAGCCAGAGTTGGATGAGCCATAGGGGTGCGATTATTGAGATCGGTACTCATTTAAGCAGCCCCTTTCTCAACTCGGAAAGCAATATCACCAGTAAATTTCGGCACTGTAAATTTCAAGGTCGTTGTTGAAGTTGACACCTTAATAGTGGAAATAGCTTTGCCTGACTTAGTTTCGATGAACTTAACCATGTAATTTCCCGCAACGCTCACAGGAACTTTGATTGACTCAGCCTTTACG
This sequence comes from Actinomycetota bacterium, assembly GCA_947463725.1. GTDB lineage: Bacteria > Actinomycetota > Actinomycetes > Nanopelagicales > Nanopelagicaceae > Planktophila. The sequence goes on from CANHRM010000007.1 coordinate 33,246, forward strand.
ACTGGATCTGCAAATTTGGTTTGCATAGGTTTCTTAGTTTTCAGCGCTGTTATTGCTGCTTGTAAGAGTAAAGAGGCCTTTGCACTGAGTTGATAATCATCGTGACGAATCCAGCCAAGGGTCACTTCTGGTGATTTGAGAAGGAGCGCAGTAGTCCGAGTAGGTCCCAATATTTCATCAGGTTTCATATTCACTGGATCAGTACCAGCAATCAACTTCTTCAGACCGCTTGTAATCGACCAGAGTTTAAGTGGATCAACGTAGTTATCCCACCACCAGTACGAGGCTGGAGCGCCGAATCCCACGAATAACGCAGCCCATTGTGAATTATGCAGGTGTAACCCAAATGGATCAGAGAACGGATCTTCACTCGTGGTTCCAGATCCCATTTCAGCAACCAGTAATGGTTTATCTGGAACTGCTTTGCTAATCGCTTCAAATTGGTTACGTAACGATTTAATCGGATCACTTGAGTCATATACATGTGTTGATACAAAATCCACCGGAGACCAGTCTCGGACACTGGCAGCTGAAGACCAAGAAGTTGTGGTCATGTGTTTGTATGGGTCCCAAGTGTAAAGAACTTTCTTTGAAGAGTTCATCCAAGCAGTTAAATCAGGTTCTGAGATTGGCGTGAAGTTAACTTCATTCCACCATTCCCACGTGAAGAGTGCAGGCGAAGCAGAATATCGAGCTGCGATGTAACGTAATTTGCGTTCCCAGAATTTCTTAGCTGTTGCATTAGTTGCAAATTCAGCCGGACTCTTTAATGGCCCACCGTTTTCTGCGTTGTATGGACTACCAAACCATTCTGGGTTTGTGGATTCACTAAATGCGCCGTGATTGATGAGAACTAGATCGATCGAAACACCATATTTTGCACCGATTTCAAAAACCTGATCAAGCGCCCATGCATTTCCGAGACGTTTTGTGTAATCTCCAAGTCCAGTATCGATCCATTCGATTCCCATGTCCCATGCCGGCATCCAAACTCGCGCCACATTTACACCGCCAGCTGATGCGGCCTTAAACCATCTTTCATACTTAACTTTTTCTTCATGTCGATTCGCCCAGGCAATGTTGTATGCGATTGGAACGAATGGCGCGTCATCACGCTTGAAACCTCGACCTGAGATTTGAATCTGAGAAGCGTGCTTCACCTCAGTCGTCAGGGAATAAGCTGGCGCTGAAATATTGCTGCCGTTAATCACGCCGTGCAAAGTCACTTGATGTGCACCAACTTCATCACTCCTGAAACGAAGTCGCCAACCTGGATCGCCCACGGCTGTTGACCAAGGAGTATTTCCATTAACTGTTGCTCGAAATTCCTGGTACCAAAAAAGTGGAACTTCATACTGCGCGCCATTTGGAGTACGAATGGTTGCCCATAGATCAGCTTGCGCCGGGTCGAATGCATTAGTAACCGCAGGGAGACCAGTTACGGCCAGCTCGATTGGTTTAACAGAATCCTTAACATTTATTTGGCTCCAAGTAATAGCCTCGGCGCTAACGGCGGGGGAGAACTGGAAGATGAGCAAACTGGCCAGACCAAGTACGAGCATTCTCAGAAAATTGATTTTGATTTTCATCGAGATTACTTGATTCCTGAAAGCGCGATACCTCTAATGAAGTGGCGTTGAGTAAGGAAGTAAAGAATGATCGTTGGCATTGAAACAAGTAGAGCTGCAGCCATAATCACACCTTGGGTACCGATGTTGCCAGCACCTGAGTTCTTTAGAAGAGCAAGTGCAACTGGCAAATTCGCCATGTCTTGAGATTGAGTGATGATCAGTGGCCAGAGGAAGTTGTTCCATTCTCCAATCGCGGTAAAAATCATCATCGCAATCATTGCCGGCTTTAACAGTGGGAGCACAATCCGGAAATAGATTGTCCATTCACGAGCACCATCAATACGGGCGGCTTCGATTAGTTCATCAGGAATACTAGAAAGATATTGGACTAGGAAGAAAACAATAAATGCTTTCGGTAGCGCCGGGATGATGTAGGCCATGAAACTATTTAGCCAACCCAGATCGTCAACGAGTAGGAATCCTGGAATCAATCCAACTTGCCATGGAATCATCATTGAACCAATGATTACCAAATAAATCGCCCGCTTAGCTTTAAAACGATGCTTGGCAACTACATAAGCTGCCAGTGAGCCGATAAATAGCGTCAGGATTGTAATAGTTGTGGTTATGAAGAACGAGTTCAGGAAGAATCTTCCGAATCCAAACTTCACTTTAGTGAAACGTTGGAATAATCCCTGCAGTACATCTTGTTGGTACATATTTGGATCATATTTAGTGTCGTAATAGTTACCCGAGATCCACTTTTCCGGAATCAGAGTTGGCGGAACTTTCTGAAGTTCCTTTACTGACTTAAAAGAGGAGGTAATCATCCAGTAGTAAGGAGCGATCATTACTAAAGTAAGAATATAGATTGGGGCGCGAGCAAACTTGCTGAATATACCTTTAGTTTCAAACGGATTTTCAAAGTTGCCGGAACGTTCCATTAACGCATCATTTTTGCGTTCCAAACGCTTTTCGGTGCGCTTTGCGTTCATCGTAAATCCTCTAATGATTTGGTAACGCGAATATTTATCAAACTAATCGCAAAGATGATTGCGAATAAAATCCAGGCGACGGCTGATGCGTAACCCAATCTAAAGTGATTAAAGCCCATGTCATATAGGTACGGAACAATCATTAGCGCCATGTCTTGTAGTCCACCAATTGATCCGACACTAGTTGGAAAAAGAAGATAAACGCCTTCGAAAATTTGGAAGGCTCCGATAGTGCCGGTGATAACCACATAAACCATTACTGGCTTAAGAAGAGGCAAAGTTATATATCTAAATCGATCCCGACGATTTGCGCCATCAATTACAGCTGCTTCGTAATACATCGCGGGAATCGCATTTAGGCCAGCTAAGAAGAGAACCATGCCAAATCCGGCACCTCCCCAAATTGACATAAAAATCAAAATTGGAATAGCCATCGAAGGCGTTGCTAGCCATTCAACGGGAGCTATCCCAAAACTGTGTAAGAGTGAATTAAGAAGACCGATGTCATCTCCACGAAATACCCAGCCCCAAACTAGAACGACGGCAATTCCGGAGGTAACAGAGGGCAAAAAGAAAATAACTCGAAGTACGCGGTTGGCGCGAGTATCTGCTTGTAGCGCTAAGGACAATGAAAGTGAAGCTATCAAGCCAAGTGTTACAGCGCCGATTACATATATCGAAGTATTTAGAATCGCTTTATGGAAACGAGAATCGTGCAAAATTAGATATGTGTAGTTTCCAAAACCAACAGATCCGCAAGGTGACAAATTGTCATCACAGATTGCGTTGTAGCGCATGAAAGAGAGTCGAAGACTCGAAAGAACTGGGTAAACAGACCAGAAAATAAACAAGAGGACAAACGGTGCGAGCATCACATACGAGGCGATGCCAGAGTCGCTGAACTTGTAGAAACCCTTTTTCTTAGTTGGTACGTAGGAAAGGTTTGTGGTTTTTTCTTTGGTAGCCATGAAACCCCTCCTTTTCAATCTCTCGTAATCAATTATTAATTTTAAAACCTAACGAATTCGGGAGAGGATCCAGCGAACTGAATCCTCTCCCGATAGTTCAACTACATCTAACGGGGTGTTGAACCTTCGTTAAGGCATTTTTGCTTTTATAGACGCGACTTCATTGCCTTTGCAGCTGCATCGAGTGCATCCTGCGCAGATGTTGATCCGAATAGATACTTCGTGATCGCTGAAGTTACATCGTTCTGTGAGTCTTCCCAACCGATACAGTTTGGAGGACCTTGTGCATCCTTTAGCTGTGACTTGATTGTTGCAAGCACATCAGCAGGATATGACGCGATGGTGTCTGCAAAATCAACAACAGGGGATAGGAAGATTGCATTGTTTGCGGCACCAACAACGTTCATAGCCTTAACAACATCTACGTTGTATAGAGAGCTGATGAATTTAGCTGCAAGACGCTGCTTAGTAGCTGGGACATAACCCATGATTGAGATACCACGGCCACCAATGAAGGCGACTGACTTCTTACCGGTTGCTGATGGCACTGGTGCCGCAGTCCAGTTCTTGTAGTCCTTGTAGTAGGTGTAGTAGCTGCTTGCCTGGAAGTTTCCAGAGAAACCGATACCGTACTTACCGCTCTTGATATTGTCATTCATTGACCAGTCAGCTACACCAGGCTTTGGTGCATCGAAGTCTGTGTATAGCTTCTTGTATTGCTCAAGAGCTGAAACACCGGTTGCGTTGTTAATTGTTACGTTGCACTTAGCATCGTAGAAAGAACCACCACTTGAATATAGCCATGAGAAGAATCCAAGCCAGTCGCCGTTACCCCATTCGTTGTAAACAGCATTCTTAACTCCAGAAACTGCCTTGATCTTTGCAGCAGCTGCATTGAATTCAGCAATTGTCTTTGGTGCTGATGTGACACCAGCATTCTTCATTGTGGTCTTGTCGTAGAACATCATCATTAGAGTCAGGTCGTAAGGAACTGCATAAACCTTTGAACTCTTGTAACCAATTAGCGCCTTGTAAATCTGTGCTGGCACCTTAGGTTGGATTGATGTAGCTACTCCTAGCGGACGAAGGTCGGCAAGTGCGCCCTTATCGCCAGCTGAGATACCCCAGGAGAGACCTCCGGTAAAGATATCTGGACCGCTCTTTGATGCAGCAGCAGCTAGAACTTTGGCATAACCATCGCCCCAACCAATTGCTTCAACTTTTACTTTAACTCCTGGATTGGCAGCTTCGAATGCTTTACCAGCTGCGCCCATTACCAATGCATCGGCATCTCCACCAGTAGACCAGACTGTAAGAGTCGTGACCTTAGTAGCAGAATTTGCAGGAGCTGTAATAACAGCACCCGCAGCCACAGCAACGGCGACGGAAATAATTCCTAAACGCTTCACCTAGCTCTCCCTCTAATAGATGCGCTTCGATGAAGCGCGGTGAGTGAAACTTTCCATTTGATGACAGCGTTGTCAATCATCTGGATCAGAAACTTGAAATTATTAGATAACAATTTTGATCACGGGTCAAGACAGGGACAAGACAATCTCACCCTTTGAGGGGAGGGTTTTGCAGCGATGGCTAGCTATTTGATTTTTGTTTTAAAAGTTGCTTGATCAGTATCGCTAAGACTAATGGTCATGGTCAGTTCATCACCGACTGGAGCAGGACAGACCATCGCCCACTTAAATGTTACTGACTTACCTGGTTGCACAATTGGATCAACTGGAACGCCCGCGACGCCGGAAGCTGTTTCAAAAACATCTAAGCAGGAGATCGAAGTATCACTTGCCAGAGTTGTTTCTAAAATAATGAAGGAGCTCAAGTCAAAGCCCGCAGAACCTGTATTTTCAACGGTTATATCCATTATTTGTGGTCGACCTTCGACACCGAGTGCCTCCGGATCTTTGGCTTTAAATTCAGCAAGTTCGGAAACTGTTAAGGTAACTGATCCGGCTAGCTGGATAGGGGAACCCAGACTTGCTTCCTTCTCTTCTGCTACCGGTTGGGATTCTTTCTCGGCAACGGCCTCTACGCTGGTAGTGTCATTATCCATTGGAACTCTAGCGCCGCCAGTAAAAAAAGCGATAGCTACGATAGATGCCAGAACACTCGGTGCTACAAAGTGCCAACGTTTAAGTTGCATGGGGCGCTCCTAAAGTTCGAAGTTTCTTCGAATGAAGATCATTATCGATAACGTGCGTGAGGTTGCCATCGTTGTCCTTCGTTGTCAAGGACTATTCGGCGCGGCTTTCCAACATTAGGTCGAGCAAGCCACGATCTACATTGAGACCTTCGAAATTCTCATATTTGGTACCTGGTCGATTGTGATTGGCGATGCCAAAATTTCCATCAAATTCCCAAAGTGAATAGCCCCAACCGGACTCCTTGTAAATGCTGAAGAGATCCTTAAACCAAGCAAGTGCAACCGAGTTGTCGGTGTATCGGTAACAACCAAATTCACCAATATGTACCGGGCGACCCATGGCTTGCACTTCGCGCCACGGGGCATAGAAATCCCAAAGTGCAGCGCGATCCCACCACTGACCGTTGTATTCACAAGGATAAGTTGGAACTGGCATTCCTTTGCTTCCAGCCCACCACTCGGCTTGATAGTGACTTACCAACATTGGCTGATACCCGCGTCCGCTATGCACGACATTTAGATCAGCCAATTCAGGCATCGCTAAATGTCCACCAGCTAAACCATTAATCACAACAGTGCGTTCACTATCAATGGCATGAATTTCATTGGTGATACGCCGAATAACGCTTTGATGGATATCGCGCGTAAATCCGCGTTGACCAATATCAGGTGGTTCATTTACTAAGTCAAAGCTAAGAAGTTCAAGATGTTTCCCTCGATATCGCTCTGCTGCGGTGCGCCATAAAAATGAAAAACTATCTTGCGCGCTTTCATCTGCCCAAAGGTTTGTTGATTCATCTTCCCAGCCATTTATGCAGTAGCCAGGTGCTCTATGCAGATTAATCGAAATATGAATTCCACGTGAAACTGATTCATGAATGTAGGAATCCAGTAACTTCATAAAATTCTCGTTGATCGGAGCACCGATTTGGTTAATCCAGAATCGATAATCCATCGGTAAGCGCAAAAATCTAAATTCGTACTTTGCCATGAAATCCAACATACGTTTATCGGCCGGAAGGGCAGCTGGCATGCCGGTAGTTGTATAAGCCCACTGTGCATTGAATCCGTATCCAAGATTTTGGCCAGCCGTAATCATTCTGCTTCTCCGATAACTTTGTTCAACCATTCTGCTTGCAATAGTTGATGTTGGACGCTTCCGCCTTCATGTGTGTTGTAAGCCCATGTTTTCACCGTGGTAGATCCAGCATAATTATTGATCATCGCAAAGATTGTTTCGGGCGGGCAAACTGGATCATGCAAACCAACTGAAATCAGGGCTGGCGCCTTTGCCATGGTTACTAAATTCAGGCAATCGAAATATGAAAGTGTTTCAAAAACTCGCTCAATCTCTAAGCGATGAGTTTTGCAATATTGCACGATCTCTTGATACGGGAATGAATCAGTAATGTTCACGGCGTGCTCAAAGTGACATAGAAATGGCACATCCGGCATAGTCGCGAAAACTTGGTCGGAAAGTGAGGTTGCTGCAAGTGAGATCCCGCCACCTTGGCTTCCTCCGGCGGTTATAATTCTGGTCGGATTCACACCAGGCAATTTTGTAGCTGCGCGAACGAAAGCAACGGCATCGGTGAAAACGCGTCGGTAGTAATAGTCGTCGCGATTAAGAATGCCAGCAGTCATAAATCCCGGAGTTTGGGAGGCACGTGGGTAATTGCCATCAGGCGTGTCACCTACCCGCCAACCAGAAGCTCCTTGTCCACGAGTATCCATGACCAGAACTGCATAGCCAGCACTCGGCCAGAACAACCATTCATTTAACAGGCCACGCCCACCGCCGTAACCGTCATACATAACAACGCAGGGCAGATCTTTCATCGAATTCTTTGGCTTGATAAACCAGCCTTTGATTGGATCGCCGTTAAATCCAGGAACAGTTACATCAAAGGTCTCGAATGCAGTTATCGGTGATTCAACTTTGACCAGTACGGCATTGAGATCTGGAGCTAGGAAATCCTTTAGCGTATCTCTCCAAAATTGCTCGAAGTCTGGTTTCGAATTAGGACCGGGAGCGAACTTTTCTAGCTCTTTAAGTGGAGGACCGACGCGCATTTCTGTTTCTCTTTTCCGTTATTTACTCAGAGGCTAATTTCAGATGAGGTTCATCATCTGGAATAAAACTTTGGGCGTCATAAAGTCTGCGATATAGACCGTTTTTGGAGACCAGTTCGCGGTGCGTTCCTTGTTCAACGATCACCCCGTCTTCAAGAACCAAGATCAGATGCGCTTCCTTGACGGTCGATAATCGGTGAGCCACAACAAATGTGGTGCGAGATTTCATTAACTCATGGAGTGCACTTTGAATTAAACGTTCTGACTCAGAATCAAGGGCAGAAGTTGCTTCATCGAGCACCAAAATTCGGGGATCTCGAATTATTGCTCTAGCTATTGCCAGGCGTTGTTTTTGGCCACCGGAAATACGAGCACCACGTTCGCCAACAATCGTGTCAATGCCTTCGGGAAGTTTCTCGACAAACTCCCACGCGTTAGCTGCACGTAGCGCCGATTCTGCTAATTCAGCTGTTGGATTAGGCATGCCATAAGTGACATTCTCATAGACGGTGCCATCAAAAAGAATTGTGTCTTGAGCAACTACGGATAGAAACTTTCGTGAAGTTCGCAAATCAATGTTTGCCATATCAAGCCCGTCGAGTTTGATTGAGCCAGATGTAGGACGCAAGAAGCCGATTACTAAATTAATAAATGTTGATTTACCAGAACCACTTGGACCAACGAGAGCGATCATGCGGCCAGGTTCAGCAATCACATTTATGTTACTAAGAGATGGTTTGTGATTTGTTGGATAGGTAAATGAAACGTTCGAGAATTCTACGGTTCCGGAAACTTCTGTGACTGCGCGTTTTCCGGCATTTGATTCCAGATCAGGGGATTCGAGTAGTTCACCTAAAGATCTAATTGAAGCAAGACCTTTTGATAGCGCTGGTGCGATGCTGGTAAGAAGCAGAACCGATCCAACCAACATGCCGAAGTACGAGCTAAGCATTACGACGCCACCGGCAGTAATTGGCAAGAAGTCAGTCATCGCACACCAAGCCGCAAAACCAACACAGATTACGTAAGTCAGTTGAAATGTCACCCAAGCGATTGCAGTGAAGTGGCCCTGCAGGCGATCCAACCGCAATCCGGCACTCTTTACGCTAGAGAACGAGGTATACATTGTTTTTAAAGCATTCTTTTCGAGACCATGCGCACGCGTGATTGGAAGCAATGTAGTCATTTCATTTACTCGAGAAGACATTCGTTCGATTTCAGAACGGAAGTCCTCGTTATGCGCATTTAATGTCCGGCGCATCTTTATAACAACAGTGGCTGAGACTGGGCCAAGTAGAAGAAAGAATGGAAGGAATTGCGGAACTTTGATCGAAGTGATTATGAGCGCTCCAATTAAGCTGTTTATGGCTCCGAGTCCACCATCAAAACTATGCCGCATCATCTGCTCGATATTTTCTACATCTCGAACAACTTTCGTTTGCAATGCGCCAGCATTGGTTGTTTGATAAAAGCTAATACTCATTTGTTGCATTCGCTCAACCAAAGCGGAGCGCAATCGATTCTCTAAATTACGAATAGCTTTAGCTAAATACCGTACATACATCACATTCATTGGGTAGTTCTGGATCGTAATGGCTGCCAGAAACGCAAAATTTATTGCCAATGTTGTAAGCGATTTTTTATAGACCACACAATCGATCATGTTGGCTATTAGTAGTGGCGTTGTCCAAGAAGGGGAATGTTTAATGCAGTAGAAAATGATTGCCAGAAATATATCGCGACGATGATTTTCCAATAAATACCACAGCGTCTTGACCGGGTGTTCGCCACGATAACGATGATCTAATTCGCTTTCGTGGGTTTTAGGCATATGCGCACACTATTGAAAATATCTAAATATTTGAATAAATAGAACGTAACAAAGCGAAGAATTAATTGTCTTGCAAATAGGCAACAAGACAAGAACTGAAATTAGAAAAGGCCAGAACTCGGAATACTGCCTATCAATATTGGAGGTGGAAACGGGATTTGAACCCGTGTAGAGGGATTTGCAGTCCCTTGCCTCGCCTCTCGGCCATTCCACCATGAAAATACGGCCCCCTGTGAAAGGCAGGTGGCCGTATATCCGAGCGGACGACGGGGTTCGAACCCGCGACCTGAACCTTGGCAAGGTTCCGCGCTACCAGCTGCGCTACGTCCGCATTTA
>CANHRM010000008.1 GCA_947463725.1 Actinomycetota bacterium
CTTGATGTGCAGATGCCAGTTCTCGATGGAATTTCTGCGGCCGAAAAAATTATCGCGATCGCGCCAGTTCTAATGTTGACTGCATTTAGTCAGCGAGAGTTAGTTGATCGCGCTCGTGACGCTGGCGTAATGGCCTATGTGGTTAAACCATTTACGATCTCTGATTTAGTTCCAGCAATTGAAATTGCAATTAGCCGCCATACCCAAATGCGATCACTGGCAGATGAAGTTGCGGATTTACATGATCGACTCGAAACTCGCAAAGTAATTGATCGCGCTAAAGGTATTTTGATGAAAGCGTTAAATCTCACCGAACCCGAAGCATTTTCTTGGATTCAACGAGCTGCCATGGATCGTCGAATCACTATGAAAGAAGTAGCCGAAGCGGTAATTTCACCATCGGCCGTGCCAGATAAATAAGCAATAAGTAAGGTGCGCAGCCTTAATTAAGTTAGGTGCAAGGCCTTCGCAATTAGATGGGATGCCAGGCGTGAAATTCGCCAAGATGTTACAAAGATGTAATTTAACGAGCGTGTAGATATCGAGATTTTTGCTCTTTGGGGTTGTCCAATCCTCACCCCTGCCGTTACCCTCATCTCCTCCCTGTCCCGGGACACAAGAACAGGAAAGGCAATAAATGAACAAGAAGATCCAGCGTTCACTTGCCGTTGTTTCAGCAGCAGCACTCGTATTCGGAGTTGCAGCAGCACAGACATCAGCAAACGCAGCACCAAAGACTGTTTACTTGGCATACCAGGGTCCACTATCTGGTGGCGAAGCATCAACTGGTACTGATGAGCAGAATGCAGTTAAGTATGCAATCAAGCTTTTCAATGCAAAGAACAAAGCAAAGTACAACGTAAAGCTAGTTTCAGTTGACGATCAAGGCGACCCAGCAGTAGCTGGAACAGTTGCTCCAGGAATTGGCAAGAACAAGGCAATCCTTGGCGTAGTTGGACCTGCATACTCAGGCGCAACAATCGCATCACTACCTTTCTATAAGGCTGGCGGACTAGCACTAATCTCTCCATCAGCAACACGCGTATCACTTACAGATCCAGCATCACCTGACTTCGGCGGTCCGATTTTCCACCGCGTTGTAGCAACAGATGACAAGCAGGGTCCAGCACTTGCTAAGTGGGCAACAAACGGAAACAAAGCCGCAAAGGTATTCGTTTTCGATGACCAATCTTCATACGCTGTACCTCTAGCAGGTTACGTAACAGCTGGTCTTAAGAAGGTTGCAGGAGCATCACTTGTTGGAACTGACTCAGTTCCAAATACAACAACTGACTTCGCGCCAACAATCGCAAAGATCAAGACTTCAGGTGCAGATGTTGTTATCTACACCGGTTACTACAGCCAAGCAGCTGTATTCATCAAGCAGCTACGTGACTCAGGATCAAAGGCAGTATTTGCTGGCGGCGACGGAGTCTTCAACCAGGAGTTCCCAAAGCTTGCAGGAGTTGCAGCTGAAGGTTCACGTATCACTGGTGTATCTGGTCTAATGGATGCAAATCCAAAGGCTGAAGCAGCGTTCAAGAAGTCAATGGGTGTTTCATCAGGCGTTTACGCAGTTGAATCATTCGATGCTGCAAACATCTTCCTAGAAGCAATCCTTAAGGGCAACACAACACGTGCAAAGGTTCTTGCATATGTGAAGGCCTACAAGGGCACTGGTATTGGTGGAACTACCTACCAGTTCACAGCCAATGGCGACATCAAGGGCGACGGATTCTCCGGCTTTGAGTCAGTCAAGGGCGTGCTAATTAACAAGGGTCCAGTTAAGTAATTAACTAAACCCCAATAGTTAAATGGGTGCTCTGACTCTCGCAAGAGGGGCAGAGCACCCATTTCTTTGATTTTTCGACTATCTTTGCCCAACGCGGTTTTGCGGGTAAGAGGAGACACATGTTTGAAGTACTAATTGACCAGTTCTGGTCTTTGACCATTGCGGGAGTTGCCTTGGGCTTCATCTACGTTTTGGTCTCCCTTGGTTACACCATGGTTTACGGAGTTCTTCGCATGATTAACTTTGCGAACTCCGAAATTTTCATGTGGGGCACATTCGGAACCATCGTTACATCCAGAGATATTTTTGGTTACTCACAAACTTCAGCCCCTGCAACTGGTCCCAAATTAGCGTTGGTTCTTTTTAGCCAACTATTAATGTCTATGGCAGTTGCCGGGCTAACTGCAGTCTTTGTGGAATTTGTTGCTTATCGCCGCTTACGCGCAAAGGGTACAAACCGGTTAGCAACTCTGATTTCAGCAATCGGAATATCAATCGTGCTTTCTGAATTGATGCGTTTGCTTACAGATTCTCGCCCCGTAGGTTCGCCTCGCGTGCTTGAGAAAATAATTTTGACCGAAGTGTGGGGCGCTAATATCCGCCTCGATACTGTTGTTACGATTTTTGCGGCAGCTGCTATTTATTTCTTACTAGAGCGGTTCGTAAAATTATCGCGTATGGGTAAAGCAATCCGTGCAGTTTCCATGAATGAAGATGCCGCTAAGTTGATGGGCGTTAACTTAAACCGAGTTATTACAACCACCTTCTTAGTCGGTGGCTTAGCAACTGGCGCGGCTGGTTTCTTCTACATAACGGTGTTTGAGTACACAAAATTTAATATTGGTTTCACCATGGGTATGGCAGCATTTACGGCAGCTGTACTTGGCGGAATCGGCAATATTCGTGGTGCTTTCTACGGTGGCTTATTCCTTGGTTTGCTTGAGGTTTACGCTTCAGCCGTGCTTGGAACTCAATGGAAAGCGGTCACCGTATTTATTGTGCTTGTATTGGTTCTTCTCTTTAAGCCAAATGGTTTATTTGGCGAAGCTGTTCAGACTACGAGGGCATAATCATGAAAATTCGTAATTATTGGAATCTACGTGACTTTGGCGCCAACATTTGGGAGAAAGCGACTCGCACTCAACGAGTAGCTATTGCGCTCACTTCAATTCTGCTCGTTGGCCTTTTGCCGTTCATGGGTGGCAGTATTTTAGCAACCCCAATTGCTTCATTTGATGCAGTTCTCGTATATCCAGTTGGCATGTTTGTACTTATGTCACTTGGTTTAAATATTGTGGTTGGCAAGTCAGGCATGCTCGACCTTGGATATGTAGCTTTCTTTGCAATCGGTGCGTACACGATGGCGATTTTAGGAACGACTACAAAGATGAACACTTGGGAAATCATGCCAATTGGTATCGCGCTTGCGATGATTGCTGGCGTCTTATTAGGTATCCCAACACTTCGCCTACGTGGCGACTATCTCGCGATCGTGACTCTTGGCTTTGGTGAAATTGTTCGCCTAGTCGTATTGAACTCATCTTGGTCAAAAGGCCCGAACGGAATTGCAAATATTCCAATGCCACCCAAAATTGGACCTTTGAAATTTGAACTAGAGAACCAAAAAGTGTTCTTCTGGGTTGTAATGGCCATGATCTTGGTGACCATTTGGATGATCCGCCGACTAACAGTGCGTCGTCCTGGCCGTGCATGGGAGGCGATTCGTCAAGATGAAGATGCCGCCGAACTTATGGGCGTACCGACACTTAAGTACAAGATTTGGTCATTTACCTTAGGCGCAGCTGTTGGTGGCGCTGCCGGTGTTCTATATGCATCAAAGAATCTGTACATCGCACCTGAAATGTTTACGCTGAACGTATCGATCCTGATTTTAGCTTGTGTAGTTTTCGGCGGAATTGGAAATATCTGGGGCGTAGTAATCGGCGCAACAATTCTGGGATATTTGCCAGATCGTATTCGCTTCATCTCAGATGCTCGCTTATTGGTATTCGGTATTGTTTTAGTAGTTGTAATGAACTTCCGCCCAGATGGCCTGCTGCCACGCAAGAAGCGCGAAAAGAAGATTATCGAGAGAGACGACAACTTACTAAAGCTTGAAAATGTAACGATGAAGTTTGGTGGCGTTACTGCTCTAAATGGCGTCAATCTTGAAGTTAAGAGAGGCGAAATCTTGGCTTTAATCGGCCCTAACGGCGCCGGCAAGACAACTGTCTTTAACGTGATCACCGGTGTTTATAAGCAAACATCTGGCACCGTAACTTTTGATGGCACTTCATTAGGAAATCAAAAGCGTTATGAAGTTACAGCCCTCGGAGTTGCGCGCACTTTCCAAAATATTCGCCTATGGGGCGACATGACCGCTCTTGAGAATGTCATCACAGCTACCGATGTTCATAAAAAGAGTGGTTTGGTCGGAGCGCTATTTGGTTTCCCACGTGCCAGTATCGAAGAGGAAGTAAATCGCGAGCGCGCTCACGAGATCTTGCGCTTCATTGGTATCGATCAGTATTCCGATCGTTTAGCAAAGAACTTGCCTTACGGCGTTCAGCGACGACTTGAAATTGCTCGTGCACTTGGAACATCACCTAAGTTAGTTTTACTTGATGAGCCAGCAGCTGGCTTCAACCCGGCTGAAAAAGTTGAGCTGGCAGCAACTATTAGAAAGGTTCGCGACGCGGGCTACACAGTTCTGTTGATCGAGCATGACATGTCACTGATCATGGGAATTTCTGATCGCGTTGTTGTTCTCGATTTCGGAACCAAGATTGCTGACGATATTCCATCTGTCGTTCAAAAAGACCCACGTGTAATCGAAGCGTATTTAGGAGTACCAGCTGATGCGTCTTGAAATTAAAGATCTACATGTTCACTACGGCAAGATTGAAGCGATTAAAGGCGTTTCAGTTATCGTAAATGAAGGTGAAATCGTAACTTTGATCGGCGCTAACGGTGCCGGTAAGACCACAATGCTAAAGACCGTTTCAGGTTTGCGCCCAATTACATCTGGTCAGATCATCTTCGATGGCAAAGATATTTCTAAGGTTCCTGCGCACGAGCGTGTGGATCTAGGCATTTCACAAGCACCTGAGGGCCGCGGAATTTTTCCTGGCATGACAGTTCTAGAAAATCTTGAGATGGGTAAATTCCACCGCAAAAATCGCAAGGCTGAGATGCAAGAGGATCTCGAAAAGGTTTATCACTTGTTCCCACGTTTAAAAGAGCGTGTTGGTCAAGCTGGCGGAACACTTTCAGGTGGCGAGCAGCAGATGCTTGCTATTGGTCGCGCTCTTATGACTCGTCCCAAGGTATTGCTACTTGATGAGCCATCAATGGGTCTGGCGCCACAGATGATTGCAAATATTTTCCGAATCATTACTGAAATTAACAAGACTGGCGTAACCATCTTGTTAGTTGAACAGAATGCGCAGCAAGCACTACAACGCGCCCATCGTGCTTATATTTTAGAAACAGGAAATATTGTTAAAGAAGCTAAAGCTTCTGATCTACTTGACGATCCAGCAGTACGCGAGGCTTACCTCGGTACCGGTGCTCACTAGTTAATTATTTTTATAATTTTTAATTAGTCGCGCTTAGCTAAAATCAAGCAAGTTATTCGAGCAGTACAAGTTCGCTCGCCTGCCTCATTGGTAATTACAACGTCGTAACAACACATAGTTTTTCCCAATGACACAGCAGTAGCTACGCCAGTCACAATTCCTTGAGTGGCAGATTTATGATGCGTTGCATTTATATCAACACCAACGATTCGGCGATCAGCACCTGCATGTAAGTGAGTTCCGATAGATCCTAAACTCTCGGCCAATACAACATTAGCACCACCGTGTAACAAGCCCATTGGTTGGCGATTGCCTTCAACCGGCATCGTGCCAACTAATCTTTGTGGGGAGGCCTCAATGATTTCGATACCCATTTTGCTATCGAGTTCGCCACTACCTCGAGCACGGATTGCTGCTAAATAATCGAAAGATTCATTCTGCGTCATAGTCGGTGAGTCTAACGCGATCAACCTAGGATGGGCGCATGACAAAGCGCCTTTTGCTAATTGATGGCCACTCGATGGCTTATCGCGCCTTCTTCGCTTTACCGGCCGAGAACTTCACTACCGCTTCAGGTCAGCACACGAACGCTATTTATGGCTTTGCCACCATGTTGATTTCGTTGCTCAAAGAAGAGAAGCCGACACATATAGCAGTGGCTTTTGACGTTTCACGTAAGACTTTCCGCACCGAGATATTTCCAGACTACAAAGCCAACCGCGCAAAAACTCCCGATGAGTTTCGTTCGCAGATGTCTTACCTGCATGAGTTAGTTGATTCATTCGGCATAACCCAATTCGAACGCGAAGGTTTTGAAGCAGATGACATTATCGCAACCATTGCAAAGCTAGCCGAAGCAGACGGTTTTGAAGTAGCTATTTGTACTGGCGACCGAGACAGCTTTCAACTAGTTAACGAAAAGACCACAGTGCTCTATCCAAAACGTGGCGTTAGCGAAATGGCGCGAATGACACCAGCAGCCGTTGAAGAGAAATATATGTTGACCCCAACGCAGTATCCAGATTTCGCAGCACTGCGTGGAGATCCAAGCGATAACTTACCTTCAGTTCCAGGAGTTGGCGAGAAAACTGCCGCTAAGTGGATTATCGAATACGGTTCGTTAAAAGAGTTACTAAGTAAAGCCGACCAAGTTCCTGGTAAAGCTGGCGAATCTTTGCGCGCAAATATTGAGGCAGTTTCTAAGAACCGCGAACTCACACAGTTAATTCACGATGTGCCAATTGATCTTTCGTTAGCTGATTTAGCTTGGCAACCAATCGAAGAAAGCAAGATTGCGCCGCTCTTTGCTACGCTCGAATTTCGCACCCTTAAGGATCGATTAGGACCGCTACTTAATTCCAAGACTGCCAAGAAAGTCGAAGAACCGCTAGCACTATTTGAAATCGCTGCAGAAATCTCACCAGCTTCTGCTACTAAGAAAATCTCTGCTGCCAAGAGTGAGATAGCTTTGACAGCTGAAATTAAAGATGGCGCCGTAGTTAATTACTCGATTGCATTAGCCGGTGGCGAGACCTTCACCGTTAGTGGTGATCAATTTGGGCCATGGTTAGGTGATGCCTCAATTCCTAAAATAATGCATGATGCCAAAGCTATAGCTCGTGCATATCCAGTTGCTGGTTTGATTTTTGATACTGAAATCGCCGCCTACTTAGTTAATCCAGGAGTTCGTAATCAAGATATTGCTTCATTACTTGAACGATGGGGAAGCGGCTCAACTGAAGTAAATGCAGCAGCGCTGTTTACCTTGCGCGATTCTCTGCAAAAGGAACTCGATTCCCGATCACTAACCAAGTTATTCGTCGAACTCGAGCTGCCTATTGCTAACTTGCTGGCACGTCTTGAAAATTCGGGTATCTGTGTTGATCAGAGAGAGCTAACCAAGTTAAAAGAGTTCTTTGAAGGTGAAGTGGCTCGTGAGAGTAAAGCCGCTCACGAAGCTGCTGGCCATGAGTTCAATGTGGCATCTCCTAAGCAGTTACAGGTTGTTCTCTTTGATGAACTTAAACTACCTAAGACTAAGAAGATTAAAACTGGCTTCACCACCGATGCCGAATCTCTTGAGTGGCTCTTTGAAAAGACTAAGCACCCGCTTTTACAATCGCTACTTCGAATTCGCGAAACCAATAAATTAAAGACTACGGTTGAAGGACTTCTAAACGAGATTGCCGAAGATGGCCGCATTCATACCCACTTCCAACAAACGGTTGCTGCAACTGGCCGTCTTTCATCTACTGGTCCAAATCTGCAGAACATTCCGGTTCGCACTGAAGAAGGTCGCAAAATTCGTGCTGCGTTCATTGCGGGCAAAGGTTATGAAACCCTACTTACCGCCGATTACAGTCAGATTGAAATGCGCATCATGGCCCACCTTTCAAATGACGTTGCATTGTTAGCTGCATTTGAAAGTGGCGAAGATCTGCATGCCACGGTTGCCGCTGAAGTATTTGGAGTCAATGCAAAGGATGTTGATCCCGAGATGCGCCGACAAATTAAAGCTATGTCTTATGGCCTTGCCTACGGACTCTCGGCTTTTGGATTATCTGCACAGCTCTCAATTTCGCCACCCGAGGCAACTGATCTAATGGATCGTTACTTCCAGCGCTTTGGTGGAATCCGTGATTATTTGAAGAACGTAGTAGAAGAAGCGCGCAAAGTTGGTTACACCGAAACCGTTATGGGCCGTCGTCGCTACTTGCCTGATTTAACTCATGACAATCGCATGCGCCGCGAAATAGCAGAACGTGCAGCTTTGAATTCACCGATCCAAGGATCAGCTGCCGACATCATCAAGCAAGCAATGTTAAAAGTTGATGCGGCAATGGTTAAAGCTAAATTGCAGTCTCGTATGCTTTTACAGGTACACGACGAATTGATTTTTGAAGTTGCCAAGGGCGAACTTGAACAGTTAACCGAATTAGTCCGTAAAGAGATGGGCAGGGCATATCCGCTTAAGGCTCCACTTGATGTAAATGTGGGCGTGGGTAAGAGCTGGGATGAAGCGGCTCACTAATTTCTACTGATTTACTGACAAATATGCTTTTTGGATATATCGTTTTGCCATGTCTAAATCATCCAAGAAGGTCCTACTCGGAATTCTAGCTTCCTCATTATCTATGGTTTTATTTAGCTCAGCGCTGCCAAGTGCTAGTGCCGCGTCCTCCGAGACCAATAAATATATTGCAATGGCTAAAAAATTAGGAGCCACTGAAGCAAAACTTATTAAGAGATATTCAGATGTAACGGGCAATAATTATACAAATGATGCCACTTTATATCGGGCCGTTGAAAAACTAATGCCTGATGTAAATAATTTCATTACTAAGTTAGAAGCTTCAACTCCATCAAATACAAAGTTAAGAAATTTGCATCGAATCTGGATCAAAGGGTGGAACAAGCAAGCTGAAGGAATGTTGCTTGTTTTAGCCGCTCTCGATGCTCAGGATTACGCAATAATGGCTAAAGCTAATGCAGCCCTGGCTAGCGGCCGCTCAATTCTTAGTCAATATAGCGCTGGATTTGTAAAACTATAATTACAATATTTATTTGGTTGTAGGAGAGTTATCTTCCATAGCTCGCAGATCTTCTTCATCGGTTGGAATACGGTCGGCAGCCATTAGCCGTGGCTTTCCAATGGTTAAGAAGATGCAGCCAAGTGCGATACATACTGTTGTTATCGAAAGCGTAATGCGTGCACCGTAAGACTCACATAACCAACCGCCAATGCCAGCGCCAAGTGACATGATCGAACCTTCAACGCTCCATAACCAGCCCATGTATGAAGTTGCTGATCCTTTGGGGCGCACCGCTTCCATTACTTCCCAATAGAAAACTTGAATTGCGCCACCAACAAAGCCGAGGAATGCGCCACCAATAACCATTGACCAGCCGGGATAAGTAAATGCCATAGGAAGTGATACTAGGAACCAAGCAAAATAAGTTTTTCTTAACGCCGATAGCGAAGAGGTGCGTCTAGAAAGCATTCCAGCGAGTAAGCCGCCTACGATGCTTGATATTCCCATTGCGGCAAAAACCCATGCTGTGCGGTTTGGAACCTTTTCCAGAGTTGCAAATGCAGGTACTGCGACATCAAAGATTCCCCAGCCGAAGCCGATAAAGGAACCTTCTAACATCAACAAGCGAAGCGCCGGGTTTCGCCAAAGTGGCTGCTGATCTTTTTCTTTTACTTCAGGAACCCAGGTACGAGAAACTTTAGAAACCATTAGCGAAGTGCCGCCAATAAACATCAGTGCAGATGCGACAGCCAGAGCGCTTCCGGGGTGTGATGATAAAGCCAGCGCTGTTGCGACAACTGGACCGATAACTCCGGCCGTATTCATCATTGAAGTATCAACTGCATATGCCGTACGAAGTTGTGCACCAGAAACAAAAGATTTCCAAAGTGGTCGGATTGAAAGATTAATTGGAGGAGCGCTAACGCCCATGATGGCAGCCATTACCAAGAGGAAAGTTCTGGATTCAGATATATTAACGGCCAGGATCATTGCGGAATAAGCCGGAACAAAGAAGCGCAGCGGCCAGCTCTGGCCATACTTATCGATGAGGTATCCGCGAAGGCCGGCAGTAAGTGAACCACCGATGGAGTTGACGCCAATGGCCAAACCCGCGAATGCAACCGATCCAGTCTCGCGCTGAACTTTAAAGAAGAGACCTAAGCCGACCATTCCGTAAGACAAACGGGCAGGAAATGAGGCCAATACCAAAGACCACGTATATTGGAGGGTAAATAATTCTCGATAGCGTTTCATTGCGTATCCGATCCTATCCAGTTATGCGTATTACTTATGCGTAAATGGCACTTGAAATGGGCGAATTGACCCCATCTAGGCCTCACCCGTACCCTTGCCTTTCGGTCAACCGGACCGACTCGAACTACTACTCATCTGTCCCTACGGAGCAACTTGATTACCTCATCAACAAAAGCAGCATCACCAGTAATTGCAGTAAATGACATCGGATCAGCCGCTGATTTCCTAGCCGCTATCGAAGGCACAATTAGAAATTTCAATGACGGTGACTTAGTTACCGGAACAATCGTTCAAGTAGATCGCGACGAAGTACTTGTTGATATCGGATACAAGACTGAAGGCGTAATTCCAGCCCGCGAACTTTCAATCCGCCACGACCTAGATCCATCAGAGATCGTAAAAGTTGGCGAAAAAGTTGAAGCTTTAGTTTTACAGAAGGAAGATAAAGAAGGCCGCACAATTCTTTCGAAGAAGCGCGCACAATACGAACGCGCATGGGGAGACATTGAAGGCAAGAAAGAGCGCGACGAAGTTGTCGTTGGAACTGTTATTGAAGTTGTTAAGGGTGGCTTGATCGTTGATATCGGTCTACGCGGCTTCTTGCCTGCTTCCCTTGTTGAAATGCGTCGCGTGCGCGATCTAACTCCTTACATTGGCAAGGAAGTTGAATGCCGCATTATCGAACTTGATAAGAACCGTAACAACGTTGTTCTTTCACGTCGCGCATACCTAGAGCAGACTCAATCAGAGTCACGCACAACATTCCTAAATCAACTGCAAAAGGGTCAAGTACGCGATGGTGTGGTTTCATCAATCGTTAACTTCGGTGCTTTCGTTGATCTTGGTGGCGTCGATGGTTTAGTTCACGTATCAGAGCTTTCTTGGAAGCACATCGATCACCCTTCAGAGGTTGTTGAAGTTGGCGACGAAGTAACTGTTGAAGTTCTAGAAGTTGATTTCGAGCGCGAGCGCGTTTCACTTTCACTTAAGGCAACTCAAGAAGATCCATGGCAAGCATTTGCTCGCACTCACACAATCGCACAGGTTGTTCCAGGCGTAGTAACTAAGTTGGTTCCATTTGGTGCGTTCATTCGCGTTCACGAAGGAATCGAAGGCCTAGTTCACATCTCAGAGCTAGCAGAGCGCCATGTTGAAATTCCTGAGCAAGTAGTTCAAGTTGATGATGAACTATTCGTAAAGATTATCGATATCGACCTAGAGCGTCGTCGTATCTCACTTTCATTGAAGCAAGCTAATGAAGGACATGAAGTTGAAATCGAAGCATTCGATCCAACTCAATACGGAATGGCTGCTCGTTACGATGCTGAAGGAAACTTCATCTATCCAGAAGGTTTCGATGCTGATACTCAAGAGTGGAAGCCTGGCTATGACACTCAGCGCGTTGAGTGGGAAGCGCAATATGCTCTCGCACAAGAGCGCTTCTTAGCTCACAAGAAGCAGAAGTCCGAAGCGAAGGCAGCCGATGCTGCAGCAGAGCCAGCTCCAGAAGCTGAATCAGCAACTTCATATACTTCAGAAACTCCTGCTGCTGAAGCTGCAACTGAATCTGCTGAATAACTCGTTATCTAGCTAGCAGTTAGTAATCTCGATGTTAATCGTGGCCCTAACTGGTGGAATTGGTGCTGGGAAATCCCATGTCGCCAAGTACTTCCATCAGTTAGGGTCTTACGTTTTTGATGCTGACCAATTAGCTAGAGTTGCGATTGAACGTGGTTCTGTTGGTTTTGATGAAGTAGTTACAACATTTGGTGATCAAATACTTAAAGACGGCGATATTGATCGGCGCAAGTTAGGTGAAATTGTTTTCGCAGATCCAGCTGCAAAAGCTCAGTTAGAAGCGATCATCCACCCTGAAGTACAGCGCTTATTTGAAGAGGCAAAAAAGAGCTTGCCCCTTGATGCGATCGTGATATACGAAATTCCGTTATTGACCGAATTCAATTTGCGCAGCAGATTTGATTTTGTAATAACTGTCGAATCAGATGTAGAAACACGAACTAATCGTTTGAAAGAGCGCGGTTTAGCTGGCCATGAAATAGTTGGCCGCATGGCAGCCCAAGCATCACGCGAAGAACGCGTTTCTTACTCCGATTTGGTAATCGAAAATCATGGCGATGAGGACGCACTATTGTGTGAAGTTGAAAAAGTTTGGCAAGACGTACTTTTGCCTCTTAGTAAGAACCACAATAAATAGATGCGCCCGGTCAGCGACCTGCAGCGCAAAGTAAGCCCCTTTCAAGTAATTAGCGATTATGTGCCGGCCGGAGATCAGCCAACCGCAATCGAGGAAATTGCCCGCCGCATCAATGATGGGGTTCAAGATGTAGTGCTCCTAGGTGCAACCGGTACTGGTAAATCCGCGACTACTGCTTGGTTAATTGAGAAGTTACAGCGACCAACGCTGGTTTTGGCGCCTAATAAACTCTTGGCAGCGCAGCTAGCTAACGAGTTCAAAGAATTACTACCAAACAATGCAGTTGAATACTTTGTTTCGTATTACGACTATTACCAACCTGAAGCATACGTTCCGCAAACTGACACTTTTATTGAAAAAGACTCTAGCGTTAATGATGAAGTAGAGCGGTTGCGTCACTCGGCAACTAACTCGCTTCTTACTAGGCGAGATGTAATTGTGGTCGCAACGGTCTCTTGTATTTATGGTTTGGGTACACCACAAGAATATGTAGATCGCATGATTCAATTAAAGGTGGGCGATGAAATTGATCGCAATACCTTGCTTCGTCGCTTTGTTGATATTCAATACAAGCGAAACGATATGGCCTTTGAACGTGGCACTTTTCGTGTGCGTGGTGACACCATCGAGATTATTCCGATGTATGAGGAATTAGCTCTGCGAATCGAAATGTTTGGCGATGAGATCGAGCGAATCACAACGCTGCACCCACTAACGGGTGAAATCATTCGCGAAGAGACAGAGATGTATGTATTCCCGGCTACCCACTACGCGGCTGGTCCAGAGACTATAAAAAGAGCGATCGCCGACATAGAGGCCGAACTAGCTGTGCAATTAGAAATTTTCGAAAGACAAGGCAAGCTACTTGAGGCACAACGCTTAAGAATGCGTACGACTTTTGATCTTGAGATGATGGCGCAATTAGGTTTCTGTTCTGGTATTGAAAATTATTCAAAACATCTAGACGGTCGTGACTCAGGTTCTGCTCCGCACTGTTTGCTTGATTATTTCCCAGAAGATTTCTTACTGGTTATTGATGAAAGCCATGTAACAGTGCCGCAAATTGGCGCGATGTATGAAGGCGATGCCTCACGCAAGCGAACACTGGTTGAGCACGGTTTCCGACTGCCTAGTGCGTTAGATAATCGTCCCCTTCGTTGGAATGAATTTTTAGAACGAGTTGGCCAAAAAGTATTTTTATCAGCGACACCTGGCCCATATGAATTAACGAAGGTCGAAAACGATGTGGTCGAGCAAGTGATCAGACCAACTGGCCTGGTGGATCCGCAGATCATTATCAAACCAATCAAAGGTCAAATTGATGACTTATTGCTCGAAATAAATAAGCGAGCTGAGTTAAACGAAAGAGTTCTGGTAACTACGTTAACTAAGAAGATGTCCGAAGATTTAACGGATTATTTACAAGGCAGGGGAGTACGGGTTCGCTATCTACATAGCGAAGTAGATACTTTGCGCCGCGTTGAACTACTTCGCGAACTGCGCAATGGTGAATACGATGTTCTAATTGGTATCAACTTGCTGCGCGAAGGTTTGGATCTACCTGAAGTTTCACTGGTTGCGATTCTAGATGCGGACAAAGAAGGTTTTCTGCGTTCGGCAACATCGTTAATTCAGACAATCGGTCGTGCTGCTAGAAATGTTTCCGGTGAGGTTCATATGTATGCCGATAACATAACTAAATCGATGGCTAAAGCTATTGATGAAACTAATCGACGTCGAGCTAAGCAAGTGGCTTATAACCTCGAACGAGGTGTTGACCCGCAACCGCTACGCAAGAAGATCTCTGACATCACAGATCTGATTAATAAAGAGGGCGAAGATAGCGATCAGTTGTTGGCTTCTGGCAAGAAATCTAAATCGGGTGTACCGGCCATCGGCTTCCATACGAAGTCGATACTTTCTATGCCGCGACAAGAGTTAATGGGCTTGATAGAGTCGCTCACCGATCAGATGCGCAGCGCCGCGGCAGATCTACATTTTGAACTTGCTGCGCGTTTGCGTGATGAGCTCAAAGAGCTAAAGCGCGAGCTACGAAATATGGAAGAAGCGGGTCATTAGTAAATGAGCATTGATAAGTTGGTAGTTCGCGGTGCTCGCGAACATAACCTAAAAGATGTCTCGATTGAGCTGCCTCGAAATTCGTTGGTTGTATTTACCGGTCTTTCTGGCTCTGGAAAATCATCTCTTGCCTTTGACACTATCTTTGCCGAAGGTCAGCGCCGTTATGTTGAGTCTCTTTCGGCATATGCCCGTCAGTTCTTGGGGCAGATGGATAAACCAGATGTTGATTTCATCGAAGGTTTATCGCCAGCCGTTTCAATTGATCAGAAATCAACTAACCGAAACCCGCGCTCGACTGTGGGCACGATTACTGAGGTATATGACTACCTACGTTTGCTATTTGCTCGTGCCGGTCGTCCGCATTGCCCGAAGTGCGGAGAGGAAGTAACCAGACAATCACCGCAAGCAATCGTTGATCAGATTTTAACTATGCCGGCTTCAACTAAGTTTCAAGTTTTGGCGCCAGTTGTGCGGGCTCGTAAAGGCGAGTTCTTAGATTTATTCCAAGACTTAATGAGCCAGGGATATTCACGTGCTCGTATCGATGGCGAAGTTGTTGCGCTCTCTGAGGCTCCGAAGTTAAAGAAACAAGAGAAGCACACCATTGAAGTAGTAATTGATCGGCTAACTGCAAAAGCTGAATCTAAATCTCGTCTGACAGATTCAATTGAAACCGCTTTACGTTTAGCCCAGGGCATCGTGATTCTTGATTTTGTTGATGCAAAAGGTGGAGACAAGGAACGCATATTTAGCGAGCACCTCGCTTGTCATGATTGCAGTCTCTCTTTTGAGGAGCTAGAACCAAGATCATTCTCATTTAACTCACCTTTTGGCGCCTGCCCAGATTGCTCGGGTATTGGTACCAAACTTGAGGTAGATATTGATTTAGTTATCCCAGATGATTCCATCAGCATTTCCGAAGGTGCGATTGCACCATGGTCATCAGGTCACACTTCAGAATATTTCACTCACTTGCTTGAAGGACTATCGGAAGAAGTTGCCTTTAAGTTTGATGTGCCTTGGAAGAAAATATCTGAGAAAGCGCGTAATGCGATTCTAAATAGCCATGAACATAAAGTGCACGTTAAGTATAAGAATCGCTATGGCCGTACGCGTAACTATTCCACTGGCTTTGAAGGTGTGATTCCGTTCCTGCAACGTAAGCATTCTGAAACTGATAGCGAATTTAGCCGTGAACGTTACGAGTCATACATGCGCGAGGTCCCATGCGGCACTTGCGATGGCGCTCGCTTAAAGCCCGAAGTTTTAGCGGTAACCATTGGTGGCAAAAATATTGCCGAAATTTGCGAGCTAGCGATTAATGATTGCGCTGAATTCCTAAAACAGATTGAGCTAAATAAGCGCGAAGCCCAAATTGCCGAACGAGTAATGAAGGAAGTTAATGCGCGCCTAGGCTTCTTGCTAGATGTTGGCCTGGATTACTTATCCCTTGCCCGCCCAGCAGCCACACTTTCAGGCGGTGAAGCGCAGCGCATTCGCTTAGCAACTCAGATTGGCTCTGGCCTGGTTGGTGTTCTGTATGTATTAGATGAGCCATCTATTGGTCTGCATCAACGTGACAATGTGCGCTTAATTGAAACTTTAACTCGACTACGCGATCTGGGAAATACTTTGATCGTCGTTGAGCACGATGAAGAAACGATTCGAGCCGCTGACTGGGTAGTAGATATTGGGCCAGGAGCCGGTGAGCACGGGGGACACGTAGTTGTCTCCGGTAGCTACCAGGAATTAATTGATTCACCAGATTCGATAACTGGTGCTTACTTATCCGGGCGTAAAGCGATTGAGATTCCGAGTGTGCGCAGGCCTGTTGATCCGAAGCGCAAGCTCACTATTAAGGGCGC
Organism: Actinomycetota bacterium; assembly: GCA_947463725.1. Classification (GTDB taxonomy): domain Bacteria; phylum Actinomycetota; class Actinomycetes; order Nanopelagicales; family Nanopelagicaceae; genus Planktophila. The sequence goes on from CANHRM010000008.1 coordinate 16,320, forward strand.
TAAAGAGAATAACTTGCAAGATATTGAAGTCAGTGTGCCGCTTGGCGTATTTGTCTCCGTCACCGGCGTGAGTGGTTCCGGAAAATCAACTTTAATTAATGACATTCTTTATTCAACGTTGGCCAATAAGCTAAACGGTGCTCGCATCGTGCCGGGTCGTCACCGCACAATTACTGGCATCGATCTGCTAGATAAAGTTGTACACGTTGATCAATCTCCTATCGGTCGCACACCTCGTTCCAACCCTGCTACCTATACCGGAGTTTTCGACAAAGTACGCGCACTCTTTGCTGAAACAACTGAAGCTAAAGTCCGCGGATATCAGCAAGGACGTTTTAGCTTTAACGTAAAGGGCGGTCGCTGCGAGAACTGTTCTGGCGATGGCACAATTACAATCGAGATGAACTTCTTGCCGGATGTTTACGTACCGTGTGAAATCTGCCATGGTGCGCGCTATAACCGCGAGACCCTTGAGGTTCATTACAAGGGGAAATCGATCTCGGAAGTATTAGATATGCCGATCGAGGTAGCTCACGCTTTCTTCGAATCTGTGCCAACTATTGCGCGATATCTAAAAACCCTATGTGATGTTGGTTTGGGCTATGTCCGTCTTGGCCAATCTGCCCCAACACTTTCAGGTGGCGAAGCGCAACGCGTTAAGTTAGCTACCGAGCTACAGCGTCGCTCAACTGGCCGCACCATTTATGTTCTAGATGAACCAACTACTGGCCTGCACTTTGAAGATGTTAATAAGTTATTAGGTGTGCTTAATCGACTAGTTGATACCGGCAATACCGTTGTAGTCATTGAGCATAATCTCGATGTAATTAAATCTTCCGACTGGGTTATTGATATGGGTCCTGAAGGTGGCTTCCGCGGCGGCACACTTGTGGCTGAAGGAACTCCTGAAGAAGTTGCCAAGAATAAGGCGAGCTACACGGGCACCTTCCTTGCAGCAGTATTGGCGAATAACCGAAAAGCTAAGCAGAAGAAGTAGCACAAATGGCAGATCCGCAAAGTTATCGGCCAACTAATATTCCAGAGCACCCTGGTGTTTATCGCTTCTTTAACAAGTCAGACAAAGTAATTTATGTGGGGAAAGCCAAGAATCTTAAAAATCGCTTAAGTAATTATTTTCAAGCCAATTTGGCAACTAAAACTAACCGGATGGTGCATGAGGCAGTCCGCGTTGACTGGACGATTGTTAGTACTGAACTTGAAGCGCTAGCTCTGGAATTTAGCTGGATTAAGCAATATCAACCGAAATATAACGTGCAGTTCAAGGATGATAAGTCTTACCCGTATTTGGCTATTTCGTTAAATGATGAATACCCCATGATTTTCATAACCCGCAAAGATAAGCGACCGGGTTTAAAATATTTTGGCCCGTACACAAATGCTTGGGCGTTACGCAATACTTTTGAAGTTTTGCTCAAAGTTTTTCCAGTCAGATCTTGCTCCTCTTCTAATTTCAATCGGGCGCAGCGAAGTAAACGTCAATGTTTATTGGGGGACATCGGTAAATGTGCTGCCCCTTGCGTGGGTTGGATTTCGAAAGAAGATCACCAAAGCTTGGCTCAAAAATTAAATGATTTTATGGAATCCGGTATGGAAAATCTGCTGCCGGCGCTGCATGAAGAGATGCAGTTAGCTTCAACTAATGAAGAGTTTGAGCGGGCAGCTCGTTTAAGGGATCAAATTGAATCTTTTGAAAAAGCCCAAAGATCTACCCAAGGCAATTTCTCAGATGACTTAGATGGTGACTTCATTGCTTTATATCAAGATGGTTTCCACTCAGCTGGCTCAATTTTCTCGATGCAGCGAGGCTCGATTAAAGGTTCTCGTTCGTGGATTGTGGATCAAGAAATGGCGCTGGAAGGTGAAGATGTATTCGCCTCACTTCTTTTCTCAATCTATGGAAATGGGTCAATCTCAATTCCGCGCAATATTTATTTGAATGCACAGCCCGAGAATCTTGCTGAACTAGAGCAATGGCTTACCTCCGTTAGTGGGTCAAAAGTTGAGATCAAAGTGCCACAGCGCGGCGATAAGGTAGAACTATTAGATACAGTTAAACGAAATGCTCAATATTCACTAATCCAATATGTAAGTAAGCGCGCAACTGATGCTGCGGTATCTGGAAAAGCCCTTACTCAAATCGAAGAGATGTTAGGACTGACACGCACGCCACTTCGAATTGAATGTTTTGATATCTCAAATATTTCGGGTACTTCAGTGGTGGCATCTATGGTGGTATTTGAAGACGGCATGCCAAAGAAGTCCGAGTATCGAAGATTCATAATCGACACAAGTGAAGGCTGGGATGACACCCGAGCGATGCACCAAGTAATCACTCGTCGTCTTAAGCGAATGCTCGATGATCGAAGCGTTGATTTAGCTGAAGTTTCTGAAACTGGCGGGCGCATAAGTAAGTTTGCCTATCCACCTGCTCTAATCGTGGTCGATGGTGGCAAGCCTCAGGTCAGTGCTGCGCAACGAGCACTTGGCGAGTTAGGAATAACTGATATCGCGCTATGTGGTTTGGCCAAAAGATTAGAAGAAGTTTGGCTACCCAATAACGCAGACCCGTTAATTTTTCCGCGTAACAGCGAAGGACTTTATTTGCTGCAGCGAATCCGAGATGAAGCCCATAGATTTGCCATCACATTCCACCGTTCTAGACGCTCGAAAGTTATGTTGGAATCTTTACTTGATGAGATTCCAGGGCTGGGAAGTGCGCGTCGAACTGCGCTGCTGGATCGCTTTGGCTCAGTTACCGCGATCCGAAAAGCTCCAGTGAGTGAGTTAGCGACCACCCCTGGAATTGGCGAGAAATTGGCGCAAACTATTGCCCAGTCGCTGGCTCAAATAGGCAAGAGCGAGCAGGTAAATATGACAACTGGTGAAATTACTGGTGCTTGACAGACACGGCAGGATAGAAGCATGAAGCGCAATGAACTATTGATTTTGACCGGCATGTCAGGTGCTGGTCGATCAACGGTTGCTCACTCCCTTGAAGACTTGGGTTGGTATGTCGTTGATAACTTACCGCCCTCACTTCTGCCCGCACTAGCCAAGCAATCACGTGATGGCGAGCTACCAGCTTTGGCCGTAGTGGTTGATGTGCGTGGTGGAAAATTCTTCGATGACCTAAATGCAGCTTTAGCTAATTTGAAGAAAGATGGGATCCAGTTCCGATTACTTTTTCTAGATGCCTCAGACCAATCACTAGTAGCACGGTTTGAAAGTACTCGTCGTCCGCATCCGCTGCAGGGTGGCGATCGCATCTCTGATGGAATTGATCGCGAACGAGCAAAGTTGCACGAGCTTCGCGAAAGCGCTGACGTGGTTATCGATACTTCAAATTTGAATGTTCATCAGTTAGCAAAACGCACAAGTGAGATTTTCGCCGAAGGAATGATCGAAGGCGTTCGTCTTAATATCTTGAGTTTCGGTTACAAGTATGGAATTCCAGTCGATGCTGATCTAGTTTTAGATTGCCGATTCATTCCTAACCCACATTGGGTGCCGGAGTTGCGCCCATTAACCGGGCTAGATCAAGCAGTCAGTGACCGAGTTTTTTCCAATGAGGGTGTGACTGAATTTGTGGAGGATTACGTCAAGTTAATTACAGATATGTTGCCTGGCTACATTCGCGAAGGCAAGAAGTATTTAACAATCGCAATCGGTTGCACTGGTGGAAAGCATCGCAGTGTTGCCATCGCAACTGAGATCGCTAAACAACTGAGTTCAACTAGTTCAGAGCTTGCAGTAGCGGCACACGCAGTGCATCGAGATCTCGGCCGCGAATGAGTTCTGCTCGCGTTGTTGCACTAGGTGGCGGACATGGCCTAGCTGCAACACTTACTTCGCTGCGCGCCATCACTGATCAAATCACCGCGATAGTTACGGTTGCTGATAATGGCGGATCGAGTGGTCGATTACGCCAAGAATTTCCAATTTTCCCGCCCGGTGATCTGCGTATGGCACTTGCTGCACTTTGTGCTGATGATGAATGGGGCCGCAGCTGGGCTGAGATTATGCAGTACCGCTTTACTAGCGAAGGTGCGCTCGATGGTCACGCAGTTGGAAATCTTTTACTCGCTGCGCTCTGGGATCGCGATGAAGATCCGGTTGCTGGGTTAGATCGAGTAGGAGCGTTATTAAAAGTAGTTGGACGAGTGTTACCAATGGCCGCAGTTCCGTTAGACATTGAAGCAACTTTCACTTCTTCCATTGGGCGAATCAATGTGCGCGGCCAGGTTGAAGTAGCAACTGCTAAAGGGAAATTGGAATCCTTGCGATTACTACCGGAGAATCCAGCAGCTCGAAGCGAAGCACTTGCGGCAATAAATAGCGCCGATGTAATCACGATGGGTCCCGGTTCGTGGATTTCAAGTGTGTTGCCACATTTAATGGTGCCCGCACAACGTGAAGCAATAATTAATTCAAATGCAATCAAAATTGTGCTATTAAATCTCGATGCGAATGTTCTAACCACTGGCGATGAATATGCGGGCTATTCAGCCGAAGATCACCTGCATTTGTTGCATAAATATGCTCTGGAACTAAAAGTCGACTATGTGATTGCAGACTCAGACGTTGTATGTGATCGATTAGCTTTGGAAAAAATCGTGCAATCACTGGGTGGTTCGCTAATTTCGGCCGATTTGTCGATGGGTCCAGGCAGTTCCGCCCATGATGTCCGAAAATTGACCCCAGTTTTGGCACACATCATCGAGCAAAGACTGGTTGGATAACGCCATGGCAATGACCGCATCGGTGAAGGATGAACTCACCAGACTCTCAATTACCAAACCTTGCTGCCGTAAAGCCGAGGTTTCTTCGCTCCTACGTTTTGCAGGTGGCCTGCATATCGCGGCCGGCAAGATTGTGGTTGAAGTTGAATTAGATACCGCCCAAAGTGCACGCCGTTTACGTAAAGATATTGCTGATATCTACGGGCATGAATCTGATCTAGCTGTTCTCTCATCTAGTGGAATTCGTAAAGGATCTCGATACGTTGTTCGCGTGAATTCCGATGGTGATGCGTTGGCTCGCCAAACAGGTTTAGTTGATGCCAATGGTCGCCCAGTTCGTGGCTTGCCGCCACAAGTTGTTTCCGCTGCAATTTGCGATGCTGAAGCAGCATGGCGTGGTGCTTTTATTGCGCACGGTTCACTTACTGAACCAGGTCGTTCATCTTCACTCGAAATTACTTGCCCTGGGCCTGAAGCAGCCCTTGCTCTCGTAGGTGCTGCTCGTCGTTTAGGAATTGTTGCCAAGGCGCGTGAAGTACGCGGTGTTGATCGCGTCGTAATTCGTGACGGTGATGCGATTGGTGTTTTGTTAACTCGCTTGGGTGCACACGAATCAGTACTTGCTTGGGAAGAACGTCGCATGCGTCGTGAAGTTCGCGCCACAGCTAATCGCTTAGCAAATTTCGACGATGCTAATTTGCGCCGTTCCGCACGCGCTGCAGTTGCAGCCTCTGCTCGAGTTGCACGTGCTATGGAAATTTTGGGTCCAGAGATTCCAGACCATTTGAAAGAAGCTGGTGAACTTCGTATTCAACATGGCCAAGCTAGCCTTGAAGAATTAGGTTCACTAGCTGTTCCACCAATGACCAAAGACGCGATCGCAGGTCGGATTCGTCGTCTTTTGGCGATGGCTGATAAACGTGCTTCCGATCTGGGAATACCAGATACCGAAGCCGGTCTTTCGCCAGACCTACTTAATTAACTCGAGCCTAATTAACTAACGCGAATCGGCTTAATTAACCAAGGATTCATTTAGTTGAGCGTGCCTGCGAGGCCAATCACAGCTGATGCAACTAATTAGTAGCAAACCTTTTTGATAGGATTAGGGCGTACCCCAGCGCTGTGGTGAGTTAATAAATTTCTTCTGATCTGAAGAATTCACGCACTAGAAGCGAGGTTTACCGTGATTAATGTTGGAATCAATGGCTTTGGCCGAATCGGACGTAACTTTTTCCGTGCCGCACTAACAAATCCAAATATCAATATCGTCGGCATTAACGATCTAACCGACAATGCAACTTTGGCTCACCTTTTAAAGTATGACTCAATCTTGGGTCGCTTGGGTCTAGAAGTTACACACACAGAAGACACCATCACAGTTGGTGGCAAGACCATCAAAGTTTTCGCAGAGCGCGATCCAGCAAATCTTCCTTGGGCTGCAGTCGGCGCAACAGTTGTTGTTGAGTCAACCGGTATTTTCACAAAGGCTGCTGATGCTGGCAAGCACATCACAGCAGGTGCTAAGAAAGTAATTATTTCAGCACCTGCCACAGATGAAGACATCACAATCGTGATGGGTGTTAACCACGAGAAATATGATGCCGCGAAGCACAACATCATTTCTAATGCTTCATGTACCACTAACTGCTTAGCTCCAATGGCCAAGGTGCTTAATGACAACTGGGGCATCGTTAAAGGCCTAATGACCACAATTCATGCCTACACAAATGACCAAGTTATTTTGGACTTCCCACATAAGGATCTTCGTCGTTCTCGTGCAGCTGCAACAAACATGATCCCAACTTCAACAGGTGCTGCAAAGGCAATTTCTTTGGTACTGCCAGAGCTAAAGGGCAAGCTTGATGGTTATGCAATGCGTGTTCCAGTTCCAACTGGTTCTGCAACTGACTTAACTGTTGAACTAGCCAAAGAAGCAACTGCTGCAGAGATCAATGCCGCTATGAAGGCAGCAGCTAATGGCGCACTTAAGGGTTACTTGACCTACACCGAAGATCCAATCGTTTCTTCAGATATCGTCACCGATCCTTCATCATGTATTTTCGACTCAGGTCTTACCAAAGTAATTGGCAACCAAGTAAAAGTTGTTGGTTGGTATGACAACGAGTGGGGTTACTCAAACCGTCTAGTAGATCTAATCTCTTACGTCGGCAAGACCCTTTAATTCAACAGATGGCGCATCTCGAAGAACTAGAAGTCAAAGGAAAGCGCGTATTCCTACGCTGTGATCTCAATGTCCCATTAAAAGATGGTGTCATTAAAGATGATGGTCGTATTCGGGCATCGCTTCCTACGATTCAATATTTGTTAGATCAGGGTGCTTCGCTAGTAATAGCGGCGCACCTTGGTCGACCAAAAGGTGAAGCAAAACCTGAACTATCACTAGCTCCAGTAGCTGCGCGGTTAGGTGAATTGCTCGGGATGCCGATTAAATTTGCAACATCTGTTACTGGTCCGGAAGTAACAGCAGCTGCTGACTCACTTATTCCTGGTGAAATTTTATTGCTAGAAAATATTCGATTTAGTTCAGCAGAGACCAGCAAAGAAGAGAGTGAGCGTGCAGCTTTAGCTAGCGAACTCGCAAAACTTGCCGATGCTTATGTTGGTGATGGTTTCGGCGCTGTTCATCGCAAGCATGCTTCGGTATATGACTTACCTAAGTTATTACCGAACGCGGCTGGGTATCTAGTTAGCGCTGAAGTTGAAGTTCTAAAGAAATTAACTCAGAACCCCGATCGCCCATATGGCGTGGTTCTAGGCGGTGCAAAGGTTTCTGACAAGATTGGCGTAATCGCTAACTTGCTCGAAAAAGTAAATGTGATCGCAATCGGTGGTGGCATGCTTTTCACATTCTTAGCAGCACAAGGAAAAGAAATTGGTACTTCACTAGTTGAAGTTGATTTAATTCCAACTGTAAAAGAATTACTTGAGCGAGCTAAGGCAAATGGCGTAGAGCTATTACTACCAACCGATATTTTGGTGGCACCAGCTTTTGCAGCGGATTCACCAGCATCGCTAGTAAATGCAGATGCAATTCCAGTAGATCAAATGGGTCTAGATATCGGCCCTGAGACTGCGGCGGCTTTTGCCAAAGCAATTACTGGTTGTAAAACTGTTTTCTGGAATGGCCCAATGGGCGTATTTGAATTTGCAGCATTCTCTGGTGGCACTAAAGAAGTTGCCAGTGCGCTCACAAAAGTAGCTGGCCTATGCGTTGTAGGCGGGGGAGACTCCGCGGCAGCTGTTCGAGCGCTAGGTTTTGCCGATAGCGATTTCGGATATATTTCAACTGGCGGCGGCGCCTCACTTGAATATCTCGAAGGCAAGGAACTTCCTGGCCTCGTTGCGCTAGGAATCTAATTTTTTAAATAACTTAATTCGAAAGAGGATAAAAATGCGTAAGCCACTAATGGCCGGTAACTGGAAAATGAACCTCAATCACCTTGAGGCGATTGCAGTTGCGCAGAAGTTGGTCTATAGCCTCGACGATAAAGATTATGACGCCGTAGATGTAGCGATAATTCCGCCATTTACTGATATTCGTTCAATTCAAACTTTGATCGATGGAGATCGCTTACGTCTACTTTACGGTGCGCAAGATTTATCTCCTGAGACTAGTGGCGCATTTACTGGCGACATCAGCGGTTCAATGTTGGCAAAACTCGGTTGCACATTTGTAGTTATTGGCCACTCTGAACGTCGCGCTATTCACAAGGAGAGCGATGCAATCGTTAACAAGAAAATTAAGGCTGCACTTGCTAATGAGTTAACTCCAATTTTCTGTTGCGGTGAAGAGCTAGCAATTCGCGAAGCCGGTACCCATGTTGAACATGTACTTGCTCAAGTTCGTGCTGGCCTTTCCGGCTTTACTAAGCCAGAGTTAAAAAAGATTGTGATTGCATACGAACCAGTTTGGGCAATTGGCACCGGAAAGACTGCAACTCCGGAAGATGCACAAGAAGTTTGTGCCGCGATCCGTTCTGAAGTTGCCAAGATTGGTTCACCAGAGATCGCAGATAACATGCGCATTCTTTATGGCGGTTCAGTTAAGTCGGCAAATATTGCCGAGATCATGAAAAAGGACGATGTAGATGGCGCGCTAATCGGCGGAGCGAGCCTAGATCCGGAAGAATTGGCAAAGATCGCCCGCTACTACCGCGGAGAATAGGCCTGAAGTTCCGCTAAATTGCTGCTCGTTTATAGTCAAATTGCCTACTAGTGGCGTTGTTGAAGTAGAATAACGCCCTTACCTCACTTCGAAGTTGGAGAACTATTCGTGAAGCTCGCACTATCAATCTTGCTAGTCATTACTAGTGTTCTGATGATCCTCTTGGTTCTATTACACAAGGGCAAAGGCAGCGGACTTTCCGATCTATTCGGCGGTGGCGTTTCATCAAACTTCGGCGGCTCTTCAGTTGTTGAGAAGAACCTTGATCGCATCACAATTGTGGTTGGCGGGCTCTGGTTCTCTGGTGTAGTTGCACTAAGTCTTGTTCTAAAAACTGCTTAATTTAATCTTTTCAATTTCTAAAAGGAGCTCAAATGGGTAGTGCAATTCGCGGAAGTCGTGTCGGTGCCGGCCCAATGGGCGAGGCCGAGCGCGGTGAATCAATTGAGCGTTTCTATGTTTCATATTGGTGCGGCAAGGGCCACGAAGTAAAACCATCTTTTGCTAAAGAAGAAGGCGTTGTAATTCCAGCTGAATGGGATTGCCCAAAGTGTGGTTTGCCAGCTGGTCTTGATAAAAACAATCCACCCTCTGCAGTTAAGAATGAGCCATATAAGACTCACTTGGCTTACGTAAAAGAACGTCGCAGCGCAGCTGAAGGTGAAAAGATTCTGGCAGATGCTCTTCGTAAATTACACGGAGATGACGACGAATAATTAAAGCGCTTCGGCAGCTTTTAGCAGTTGAGCAATACCCGCACTTCGATCACTTAAATGTAATCGCAGCAGCGGGTATTTTCTTTTTGCAAGTGCGCGTAAATCACCAAGTGCTTGAGCCATAATCAATGTTTTAAATCCAAATTTTTGCCCTGGGATTACTACATCACCATTCGTGATGCCGGTGATCTGCAAGAAGGCACCATTTTGCTGACCGCCTTTGTGAAACTGGCCCGTTGAGTGCAAGAAACGTGGCCCCCAACCGAAAGTAACTGGTCGATTAGATTTACGGGCAATTATTTCGCGTAACTTTGCCAAATCGCGATCACCGCTGCGATCTAGATATGCCATAACTGCAACGTAGCCACCATCAGGAATTGTGGAAATAAAATTCCGGAGAGCTTCAGTTAAATTCGCACCTGCGCCGAATATCTCGATAGCGCCATCCACTGCCTCAGGTATGAACTCAGGTAGTACGCCATTCCACTCCGCCAATAGAGCGCTAGTAGCTTCTTTAGCTTCAGTAACGTTCGGCTGATTAAATGGATCAATCTCAAGTGCTGCACCAACGAGGGCAGTTACCCATTCCCAGAGGAAGAACTGTTCGCCTAGCTCGCCAGAAATTACTAAATCAGCGTCACCACTAAATGCAATACTAAATGCATCACCGCCAGCTTTGGCAGTGGAATTTTCAATTACAACTGGCAGGCGACCAACTTCATTCTTACCGGTTGATTCGGCAACTAGTTGTTCAATCCAATCTGAAAGCCCCGGGGCATCATCTGAATCGCAGTAAGTCAAATATTGACCAGCGCTACTTATTAGGTAAGCAATATCGATGGCTACATCAGAAGAAACTAGTTGTTCTTTCGCATCGGATGCGGCATCTAGAAGAACTGATGGGTCTACGCCAATTAGCGCGGCCGGTACTAACCCGAAAGCAGTCAGAGCGCTGAAGCGACCACCAACGTTAGGGTCAGCGTTAATTACGGCGTAACCATCAGCGCGAGCACTTTTATCGAGTGGTGAGCCAGGATCGGTCACAATGACCATGTGGTCTACGGGATTTAGATTAAGAGTACGAAAAGCTTCGGCAAATAAAGCCCGTTGAGACGCAGTTTCAATGGTTGACCCTGACTTAGAGCCAACAACCACAACAGTTTCGCGAAGATCACCAGCTAGTGCGTGATGAATGTAAACGGGATCTGTTGAATCAAGGACAAATAATTCCTTGCGATAAGTTGCCGCAATAACTTCGGGTGCCAATGAAGAGCCACCCATTCCACATAAAACTACTCTGGTGTGGTTGCGGAACTTAGCGCTAATCGCATCTAGTTGCGGCAAGAGCTCGCGAGAACTCTCGGGCGCATCAATCCAATTCAAGCGAATACTGGCTTCGGCTTCGGCGGCAGCACCCCAAATAGTTGAATCTTTTGCCGCTAACTTGGGATTTGCGGCAGCAATCTTTTTATATAGAGCACTACTGCGATCGATGGTGTCTACTTTTTTACCAGATATTTTTAACACTAACCCATTGCTCCTTTAACGCTGGCCAGGAGTTCGTTCCAGGCATCAGCAAATTTCTTAACCCCATCTGATTCTAAGTCGGCAGTGACTTTATCGATGGAAATTCCTAACGTCGCGAGCTGATTGAAAACTATGCGGGCATCTTCATACTTACCTGCGATCGTGTTGCCTTTGAAGACACCGTGATCAATTACTGCATCTAACGTGCCTTGCGGCATGGTGTTAACCGTGTGTGGGGCAACTAGTTCAAGAACGTAGCGTGTGTCTTCATAAGCTGGGTCTTTAACACCAGTTGATGCCCAAAGTGGTCGCTGTGCATTTGCACCTTTTGCAGCGAGTGCCTGCCAACGATTAGTGGCAAATGCTTTCTCAAACTGTTCATAAGCCAAGTGCGCATTAGCTATGGCTGCGGCACCTAACAGCGACTGCGCCAGAACTCCACCATCAGCTTTCAAAATTGGATCAATCGCAGTGTCTAAACGACTAATGAAAAATGAAGCAACGCTATGAATTTGAGTTAAGCCCAGGCCGTTCTTGGCTGCAACTTCGATACCTGCGATGTATGCCTCAATTACTTGGGTGTAGCGTTCGATAGAAAAAATCAAAGTCACGTTAACGCTGATGCCAGCGCCAATTAGTTCAGTGATTGCAGGCAGACCTGCCAAAGTTGCCGGAACTTTAATCAGCACATTTGGGCGATCAATTATTTGCCAGAGTGACTTACCTTCTTTAACAGTGGCAGCAGTGTCATGCGCTGAGCGTGGATCTACTTCAATACTTACCCGGCCATCTGCGCCATTGCTAGAGCGATAGATATCGGTAAATAAGTCACAAGCTATTCGTACATCATCGGTTGTTAGCTTGGTGATTACCGCCTCGACTGACTTTCCAGTTAGGGCAGCAATATCGGCTGAGTATTCGGTGGCATCTGAGATAGCTGCTTTAAAAATTGCTGGATTAGTAGTTACGCCAACTACACCAGAGTTCTTGATGCGAGGTGGCAGTGAATGAGGATCGGTACCAGTCAACTTTGCGCGCGAGAGATCGTCTAGCCAGACTGAACAACCAGCCTTAGCAAGCTCTGAAATCTGCATTACAGCGCTGCTTCAATCTGCGGAACAATCGCCTCAACACTAAAACCAAACTCTTCGAAAAGTACAGGCGCAGATGCAGAGGCACCATAGTGTTCAAGTGAGATGGTCAATCCATCACTTCCTACATAGCGATGCCAGCCTTGTGAAATTCCGGCTTCGATACTTACTTTCAGCGAGTCACTAGGCAAAACTGTAGAGCGATAAGAAGCAGGTTGCGCATCAAACCACTCTAGGCAAGGGGCACTAACAACTGCAGTTGAAATTGATTTTGCTTCGAGGGCTGTTGCCACATCTAACGCCAACGAAACTTCAGAGCCGGTAGCTACCAAGGTAACTTTTGCTTTCCCGCTAGCAGCTTTCAGAATATAAGCGCCTTTAGCGACTTCGTTCGCAGATGCATGAGCTGTTCGATCAACTACGGGCAGATTTTGACGCGACAAAATAATTGCAGCAGGGGAGCGGCGGGCAATGATTTCGCGCCATGCGACGCTTACTTCATTTGCATCTCCTGGGCGGATAACAGCAAGATTTGGAATAGCGCGAAGGGCCGCGAAATGTTCGATTGGCTGATGCGTTGGGCCATCTTCTCCTACGCCAATTGAATCGTGAGTCCAAACAAAAGTACTTGGAATATTCATTAGCGCTGCTAATCGAACCGCAGGGCGCATGTAATCACTGAAGACTAAGAAAGTTCCACCGAAGGAACGAGTTAAACCATGGAGAGCAGCGCCGTTGAGAATAGAGCCCATTGCGTGTTCGCGAATTCCGAAGTGAACAATGCGGCCGAAAGGGTTGGCGTTTTTGATGGCACTGGTTGCAGGCAAGAAAGATCCGCCACCATCAATGTCGGTGTTATTGCTACCTGCTAAATCAGCTGAGCCACCCCAAAGTTCGGGCATCTTCTTGGCAAGTGCGTTTATCACTTTGCCTGATGCTGCGCGCGTAGCTAATTGAGTACCGGCATCAAATACTGGCAATTCAGAATCCCAATCAGCCGGAAGTTCTTTGTTCTGTAAACGACTAAGTAGCGCCGCTTCATTTGGATTACTTGCTTGCCAAGTTGCCAGCCGAGCATCCCAATCCTTACGTGCCTGTGCGCCGCGATCTTTAACTTTTCTGACATGGGCAAAGACTTCAGCGGATAGCGCAAAATGTTCATCTGGATTCAAACCCAAAATCTTTTTGGTTTCGGCAATCTCTTCAGCACCTAATGCAGAACCATGCGAACCTGCAGTTCCTTTAGCTTTTGGTGCCGGCCATGCAATAACTGAGTGCATGCGAATTAGCGATGGCTTAGTTAGTTCAGCTTTTGCGCTGATCATTGCAGCATCTACAGCCGGTAAATCAATTCGGCCATCGGCAGCAGCAGGAACATCAATTACTTGCCAGCCGTAAGCTCGGTAACGTGCAGAAACATCTTCGGTAAATGCGTTATGAGTGTCGCCTTCAATTGAAATGCGATTGTCGTCGTAAATCATTACCAAGTTACCAAGCTCTTGCGTGCCAGCCAATGATGAAGCTTCAGCGCTGACGCCTTCTTCTAAATCACCATCAGAACAAATAACCCAAATAGTGTGATCAAAGAGTGATTTACCAACTGCAGTTGTTGGATCAAAAAGACCACGTTCGTAACGAGCTGCCATAGCCATGCCCACAGCAGTTGCAACGCCTTGACCTAACGGACCGGTTGTCATCTCAACGCCAGCAGTGTGACCGTATTCAGGATGGCCAGGTGTTAATGAATTCCAAGTACGAAATGATTGCAAATCAGCCATTTCTAATCCGTAGCCGCAATAGAAAAGTTGAGTGTAAAGAGTTATTGAAGAGTGGCCGCAAGAGAGAATGAAACGATCTCGACCAATCCAATTTGGATCTGCTGGATCATGAACTAAATGACGCTGAAATAAATTGTAAGCAACCGGAGCAAGCGCCATCGCAGTACCAGGGTGGCCGTTGCCCACTTTCTGCACAGCATCCATAGCAAGGGCGCGGGCGTAGGTGACGGCCTGATCATCTAACTCAGTCCAACCGGTCATCTGGCTCATAGTTTTCTCCTAGGTTCGCTCTGCTGTTGTAATTGATAACCAAATTCGCCAAGAAGTAATCCAAACTAAAGTTGATCCAAGTAAATGCAACAGAACCAATAGTTCAGGAAGTCCTTGAACATATTGCACATAACCAATTAAGCCTTGTGCCAATGTGGCGGCGAAAAAATATTTGATTCGCTTCTTAGTTACAGGTGAAATATCGGAAAGTACAAAAAGCGCAAGTGTTACACCTAATAGCGCAATCACAGCATCGGCGTGAAGCCATGAGATAGCACGACTATCAATATCTAATCGTGGCGCTTTCCAATCACCAGCATGTGGGCCACTGCCTGTAACCAAAGTTCCCAGTACGATCACAATGAAAGTTAGTACTACCTGAGCAGTCGCCAAAATTCGTAATTTAATCTCAGTTGGTCGAATTGAAACTAGGGGAGTGCGAGCACGTTCGACCATTGAGGCTGCGCCGGCAATTAGAAAAACCGAGAGAATAAAATGGCTGGCCACTGCTAGTGGATTTAATTTAGTTAGAACAGTGATTCCGCCCAGAACGCCTTGGCCAAGAATTCCTAGAAGTTGTAGCGCGGCCCGCCACAATAAATCGTTACGAGTTTTACGAATAGCGTAAATAATTGCAGCTATGGCGGCAAAGAAAAGCACGAAAGTTAGTAATCGATTTCCGAATTCGATCCAAGAATGCAAAGTGCCTTCAGCCTGACCGGCGATCGGTAGATAAGAGTTGCCAGTGCATTCGGGCCAAGTCGGACAGCCCAAGCCAGATCCGGTGATGCGAACAGCGCCGCCCGTGACGACTAACCCAGCCTGCAAAACAAGCAGAAGGTAGAGAATCGGCATGAGGCAACCTTATGGCAGGCGGTCTCGGCCAAGCCTGAGGCGCCCCTCACTCCTCATCGAGAGAGAGGAAAGGTCCGATTTACGATACATTACTGTTGTGAAAAGCCAGATTATGAGCGCCCCGCCAGCAGGCGATGATTTGGGTACTCGCGACGCGATCGCACGCTCAATTCTGGAAAATGGCCCTTCAACTGCTGTGGCTCTAGGCGAGCGGCTAGCGCTGACGCCTGCGGGTATCCGTCGCCATCTCGATAATTTAATTGCCGACGGAATCCTAGAAGCGCGTGAACCGCATACCGGTCTTTCTCGCGGCCGGGGCCGTCCTTCCAAAGTATTTGTGATGACCGATCAGGGTCGGGAAAAGTTTGAACATTCTTACGATGACTTAGCGGTTGCAGCTCTTAAATTCATGTCCGCGCAATCAGGTGCACATCTAGTTCAAGCTTTCGCAAAAACTCGCGCCGATGATATTGAACGAAAAGGTTTTGAGGCGCTAAAGACAGCTCCTAATAAGACTGAAGGTCTAGCAACTTTCCTAACTGAGCAAGGTTATGCGGCAACTGTAATAGAGCGAAAAATGGGTGAAGAAATTTGCCAGCACCACTGCCCGATTGCTCACGTGGCTGCTGAATTTCCAGAACTTTGCGAAGCCGAAACAGCGGCATTCTCGGCGTTACTTGGTACTCACGTTCAACGTTTAGCAACGATCGCACACGGCGACGGTGTTTGTACAACATATATTCCCAATGCAGTAAACAAAACTAGTGCTCGGAGAGGCAACTAATGACCATCGCACATCCAGAACTCGACGGACTCGGCAATTATGAATTCGGTTGGTCCGATAAGAACGATGCTGGCGCAAATTCAAAGCGTGGCATTAACGAGGAAGTAGTTCGAGATATCTCTGCGAAGAAATCCGAGCCACAGTGGATGCTTGACCTGCGCCTAAAAGGTTTAACTCTCTTTGAAAAGAAGCCAATGCCAAATTGGGGTTCAGATTTAAGCGGTATTTTCTTCGACACCATTAAGTACTTCGTGCGCTCAACAGAAAAGCAAGCTGCTACCTGGGAAGATCTGCCTGAGGAAATTAAAAATACTTACGATCGTTTAGGTATTCCAGAGGCCGAGAAGCAACGTTTAGTTTCAGGTGTTGCAGCTCAATATGAATCCGAAGTTGTTTATCACTCAATTCGTGAAGATTTAGCGGCACAAGGCGTTATTTTCCTTGATACTGATACTGCTCTAAAAGAGCACCCAGAGCTCTTCAAAGAGTATTTCGGTACCGTGATTCCAGTTGGTGACAATAAGTTTGCCGCTCTAAATACTTCAGTGTGGTCAGGTGGTTCTTTCATCTACGTACCTAAGGGCGTACATGTAGATATTCCATTACAAGCTTATTTCCGCATCAACACTGAAAACATGGGTCAGTTCGAACGTACTTTGATCATCGCTGATGAAGATTCATATATTCATTATGTTGAAGGTTGCACAGCGCCAATTTACAAGTCAGATTCATTGCACTCAGCTGTAGTTGAAATCATTGTTAAAAAGGGTGCTCGCGTTCGCTACACCACAATTCAAAACTGGTCTAACAACGTTTATAACTTAGTAACCAAGCGTGCTACATGTGCTGAAGGTGCAACCATGGAATGGGTCGATGGCAACATCGGTTCGAAGGTAACCATGAAGTACCCAGCGATTTTCTTGATGGGTCCTCATGCAAAGGGCGAAACACTTTCATTAGCTTTTGCTGGCGAAGGTCAACACCAAGATTCTGGTGCCAAGATGGTTCACGCTGCTCCATACACATCTTCATCTGTAATTTCTAAATCAGTAGCACGTGGCGGTGGTCGTACTTCATACCGTGGCTTAGTACAGGTGCAAGAAGGTGCGCATCATTCAAAGAGCACAGTTAAGTGTGATGCTCTATTGGTTGACACCATCTCTCGCTCTGATACTTATCCGTATGTTGATATTCGTGAAGACGATGTATCAATGGGTCACGAAGCAACAGTTTCGAAAGTTAGCGATGATCAACTCTTCTATCTAATGTCACGTGGCTTAACGGAAGATGAAGCCATGGCAATGATCGTGCGTGGATTTATTGAGCCAATCGCCCGCGAACTACCAATGGAGTACGCACTCGAGCTAAACCGCTTGATTGAACTCCAAATGGAAGGCGCGGTTGGTTAATTTCATATGTCGACTCTTACAACTAACTACTTAACGCCAACTGGGCGCGAAGAAGCTTGGCGGTTTACTCCGCTCAAACGTCTTGGTGGCTTACACGATGGCACTTTCAAATTAGCAACTCGCAATTCTTTGGCACTAACTGGCAGCGCTCCTGCTGGCGTAACTTTTGAGCGAATTGGTCGCGAATTGGTATCGGCTGAATCAAGTACTGACGATGTAATCGTTGGCCGCATTCATGAAGCTGCCACCGAAGTAACTGTCCTGAAGATCGCTGCAAATGCTGAACTGTCTGATCCGATCTCACTTCATCGACTAGCTGGAGGACTGACTGATGCCGAACTTTCTCGAGTTCAACTTCGCATCGGGGCAAATGCCAAAGCAACGGTAATCATCGAAAATTCTGGTGATCATCTACTGGCCGAAGATATTGAGATCATTTGCGAACCTGGTTCAAACTTAACTGTTGTATCCCTACAGGAATGGGATTCAAAGTCAATCCATGCCGGACGTCAGCATGCGATCGTTGATAGAGATGCCACTTTCAAATCAATCATTGTTACAGTCGGGGGAGATGTAGTTCGTTTGCTGCCAACTGTTGAATTCAAAGGCCAAGGCGCATCTGTTGAACTGCTCGGTGTTTATTTCGCAACTGCTGGGCAATTCTTCGAACACCGCATGTTCGTTGATCACTTAGTGCCAAATGCAAAGTCCCGAGTGAATTACAAAGGTGCACTTGCTGGTCAAGATGCTCACACAGTTTGGATTGGTGATGTATTTATTCGAGCAGCAGCCGAAGGTACTGATACTTACGAACTAAACCGTAACTTGCTACTAAGTGATGGCGCTCGCGCAGACTCTGTTCCGAATCTAGAAATTGAAACTGGCGAAATCGTAGGTGCTGGGCACGCGAGTACTACAGGTCGCTTTGATGATGAACAACTCTTTTATTTGATGTCTCGCGGTATCGCAGTTGAAGATGCGCGACGGTTAGTTGTTCGCGGTTTCTTCAATGAGATCATCTCTGAAATTGGTAACTCTGAGATTCAAGATCGCTTGATGACTCGCATTGATCAAGAACTTGAAAAAGCGGGTGCCCAATGAGTGATTTAAGTCTTGCGACGTTAGTTGAAGGTAAGCCAGTTCGTCTTGAGAAAGATGGCAAATCAATCTGTGTAGCCCGCGTTGGTTCCGAAGTATTTGCGATCGGTGACACCTGTAGCCATTCAGATGCTTCGCTTTCCGAAGGCGATGTCACTGGATTCAAAATTGAATGTTGGTTACATGGAGCAGAGTTTGATTTACGTACCGGAGTTGCTTTGACTCTTCCGGCAGTAGCACCAGTTGATGTTTATGCAGTAGTGGTTGACGGAGATTCCGTAACCGTTGAAGTTAAGTAGGGATTGTTATGAGCACACTAGAAATTCGCGGCCTAAAGGTTTCAGTTGATACCGAAAATGGCCCAGTTGAAATCTTGAAAGGTGTAGACCTAACCATCAAGAGCGGTGAAACGCATGCAATCATGGGGCCTAACGGTTCTGGAAAATCTACTTTGGCATACTCAATTGCTGGCCACCCTAAGTATCAGATTACTGGTGGCACCGTAACTCTTGATGGAGTTGACTTACTTGATATGACAGTCGATGAGCGAGCTCGTGCTGGTTTATTCCTAGCGATGCAATATCCAGTTGAAGTTCCAGGCGTTTCAGTTTCTAACTTCCTTCGTACTGCAGCAACCGCGCTTCGTGGTGAAGCGCCTAAGTTACGTACTTGGGTTGGCGAAGTTAAGTCTGCAATGGCTGCGCTCAGCATGGATCCATCGTTTGCGGAACGTAATGTAAATGAAGGTTTCTCTGGTGGCGAAAAGAAGCGTCATGAAATCATGCAACTAGAACTACTTAAGCCAAAAATTGCGATCCTTGATGAGACTGACTCAGGTCTAGATGTTGATGCACTTCGCATTGTTTCCGAAGGTGTTGTCCGCGCTAAAGCTGATAACGACCTAGGCGTATTGCTAATTACTCACTACACCCGCATCTTGCGCTACATCAAACCAGACTTCGTACATGTATTTGCTGACGGCCGCATAGTTGAAGAAGGCGGACCAGAGCTAGCTGAAAAGCTCGAAGCAAATGGCTATGCCGAGTATGTAAGCAAGTAAAAATATGGCCTTTGATCCTCGTGTAGTGCGCCAAGATTTTCCAATCTTTGAGCGCACTATTCGCGAGGGCAAAAGGCTGGTCTATTTGGATTCTGGTGCCACCAGTCAGAAACCGAATTCGGTAATTGAGGCTGAAAGCAATTTCTATCGCATGCACAATGCAGCCGTTCACCGCGGTGCACATCAGTTAGCCGAAGAAGCAACCGATGCATATGAAGGTGCCCGCGCTACCGTTGCTAAATTCCTGGGTGGCGGCGTTGATGAAATTATTTTCACTAAAAGTGCCACCGAAAGTCTGAACTTACTTGCTTATGCTTTTAGCAACGGCGGCAGTGATAACCGATTTAATTTAACTTCAGCAGATCGCATCGTAGTAACCGAAATGGAGCACCATGCAAATCTGATTCCTTGGCAGCAATTAGCTAAGCGATCAGGGGCTGAGTTGGCGTGGTTTGCTGTCACACCAGACGGACGTTTAGATCTTTCGAATTTGGCCGAAATGATTACACCCAACACCAAGGTAGTTTCATTGACGCATCAATCAAATGTTTTAGGAACTGTAAATCCACTAGCCGCAATTGTTGCTCGTGCTCATGAGGTTGGCGCTGTTGTAGTTCTTGATGCCTGTCAATCAGTCCCGCATATGCCAGTAAACGTTAAAGATTTAGATATTGATTTTCTCGCTTTTTCTGGTCACAAGACAGTTGGCCCAACTGGCATTGGTGTTCTATGGGGCCGCGCAGAGCTACTTAAGGACTTGCCGCCATTTCTTTTTGGTGGATCAATGATCGAATCTGTGACGATGACAGATGCGATCTGGGCACCTTCGCCCAGACGACATGAAGCAGGTGTTCCGAATATGGCGCAAGCAGTGGGCTTAGCTGCTGCTCTTGATTACTTAACTGCCATTGGCATGGATGAGATTTACGCACATGAACAAAAATTGGGTGCTTACCTACTAAAACGTTTGCAAGAAATTCCAGGAGTCAATTTGGTTGGACCGCTAACGATGAACGATCGCGGGGCAGTGGCTTCCTTCACTTTAGGTGACATTCATCCACATGACTTAGGTCAGTTCCTAGATTCGCAAGGCATCGCAGTTCGCACTGGTCATCACTGTGCTTGGCCACTAACTCGTAAGTTAGGCGTACAAGCAACTACTCGTGCTTCGTTATATCTTTATAACGACGAAGAAGATGTAGATGCGCTGATCGAAGGAATTCTTGGCGCTCAAAAGTATTTTGGTGATAAATAATGCAATTAGATAGCCTGTATCAAGAAGTGATCCTTGATCATTACAAGCGTCCGCAGCACAAAGGTCTAGCGGCTACTTACGATGCTCAAGTTCATCACGTAAATCCCAGCTGTGGCGATGAGATAACTCTTAACGTAGCCCTTGATGATGATAAAGTCGCTGCGATAACTTGGGACGGCGTTGGTTGCTCAATTTCACAAGCAAGTGTTTCTATTTTAAGTGACTTATTGTTGGGAAAAAGCATTGCTGAAGCAGATCTTGTTCTAAATAACTTTACTGAATTAATGCAGAGCAAGGGCACCATGGTGGGCGATGATGCGATTCTCGAAGATGCCGTCGCCATGGCTGGGGTTTCAAAGTTTCCGGCTCGAATTAAGTGCGCACTACTGGGCTGGATGGCCTACAAAGACGCAGTTGTGCAAGCTCAAGCCAAGTTATAGATAGACTTCCAACTAGTTCAATCAAGAAAAACAGGGGACATGCCATGACAGCAGCGATTGATGATGTAACCGAGGCAATGAAGGATGTAGTTGATCCCGAGCTCGGAATCAATGTGGTCGATCTAGGTTTAATTTACGATGTAATGGTCGATGAAAACAACATCGCGATTTTGAATATGACCCTGACTTCAGCGGCCTGCCCACTTCAAGATGTGATTGAAGATCAGACTCGTCAAGCACTTGCTCCGTTAACTAGTGATGTAAAAATCAATTGGGTCTGGATGCCACCTTGGGGACCAGACAAGATTTCAGATGACGGAAGAGATCAGCTGCGCGCTCTCGGCTTTACGGTTTGATAAATGTCTAACCATGCAGTCTGGATGACCTTTCGGTCGATGACCGCAGATCCTTCAGTAAAGAATCAGAAGTTAAAGCCAGGAACCGTAAAGCGGATTGCCTCCTTTGCTAAGCCTTACAAGAGCCATATTTCAATTTTCTTAATTACCGTTGTTATTGAAGCGTTATTAATTGTTACCTCACCACTACTGCTACGTGAGTTAATTGATAAAGGTGTAATTCCTAAAGATGGCGCTCTGGTTACTAAATTGGCATTGGCAGTTGCTTTCATTGCAATCTTTGATTCGCTGATCAGCATTGTTGGCCGTTGGTTCTCATCTCGCATTGGCGAAGGTCTTATCTATGACCTTCGTTCTCAAGTATTTGAGCATGTACAGAGACAATCAGTAGCTTTCTTTACCCGTACTCAAACTGGTGCGTTAATCTCAAGAATTAACTCGGATGTAATCGGCGCACAGCAAGCGTTTACAGCCACTCTTTCTGGCGTTGTTAGCAACTCGGTTAGTTTAATTCTGGTCGTAGGCACAATGCTGGTTCTGTCTTGGCAGATCACAATCGTTTCACTCCTGCTTTTACCGCTTTTTCTAGCACCAACTAAATGGGTCGGAAAGAAGCTGCAATCTCTAACCCGGCAATCCTTCAATCTAAACGCTGAAATGTCGTCAACAATGACTGAGCGTTTTAATGTTTCAGGTGCCATGTTGGTCGCTCTTTATGGCCGACAGAGTGACGAAAAAAATTACTTCCGTAACCGTGCTCGCAAAGTTGCCGATATCGGCATTGAGATCGCACTTCTAAACCGAATTTTCTTCATTGCGTTAACTAGCATTGCCGCTATCGCTACCGCGATTGCATATGGCATTGGCGGACATCTAGCAATTAATGGCAATGTAACCGTTGGAACTCTGTTAGCAATTACCGCTTTGTTAGCACGCCTTTATGGCCCACTTACTGCGCTATCTAACGTGCGCATTGATGTAATGACAGCGTTAGTTTCCTTCGAGCGAATCTTTGAAGTGTTGGATTTAACGCCAATGGTGCAAGATCGTCCGAACGCCAAAGAGTTAGTCGGAAAAGATTTCGCAGTGGAATTCAAGAACGTTTCGTTTGCTTATCCAAAGGCTGAAGAAATTTCGTTGTCATCTCTTGAATCAATTGCCAAACCTGAAACTGTCGAAAGTGGCGTAGTTCTAAACGGGCTAACTTTCACGGCTAAGCCCGGAACCATGACAGCACTAGTTGGCCCATCAGGTGCGGGTAAAACCACAATTAGTGCGCTAGTTCCACGTCTCTACGATGTAACTGCGGGCTCAATTGAAGTTGGCGGTTGTGATATTCGCGAACTGACTATGAAATCATTGCGCGAAAATATTGGGGTTGTTATGCAAGATGCGCATCTGTTCCATGACACGATCGGCGAGAATCTACGTTATGCAAAACCAAATGCAACTGAAGAAGAGATGCAGGCAGCTTGTGAAGCAGCCCAAATTTGGTCGCTAGTTTCTTCATTGCCAAATGGCTTTGACACCATGGTGGGAGAGCGCGGGCATCGCTTATCTGGTGGCGAAAAACAACGTCTGGCGATTGCTCGATTACTTTTGAAATCACCACAAGTGGTAATTCTTGATGAGGCAACTGCTCACTTAGATTCAGAGAACGAAGCTCTTGTACATGCAGCTCTAAGTGCAGCACTCAAGGGACGAACAAGTTTGGTAATTGCTCACCGACTAAGCACTGTTCGTGATGCGGACCAAATTTTGGTACTTGAAAAGGGCGTAATAGTTGAACGTGGTACCCACGATGAATTGGTTGCAAAAAATGGTTTATATGCCGAGCTTTACAATCGCCAAGATTTATCGGGATCTACGGATCAAGATTCTTCCGTAACCAACTAAGCCAGCAAAAAACACCCACTGCAAAGCGTAGGCCAAATGTGGTCCATCGCTAAGTTCTGGTAATTGCGCAGGAACTTTTACCGCAGAAAGCCAAGAGCCAGACTGCAAATCCAAATAATAAGGTTCGGTAACAACTTCTTTCTGCGCATTCCATTTACTGACTAATCCTTCACCTGAAGCGGGGAGTGCAAAAAATGAACCTTGGGGCAGTGAAGTATCAAGTCGTAGACGACCGACGACTTCAACTATCCCAGTTGGCGTTACTGGAACTATCGGAGCAGTCAGAGCGTTTTCCCCTGCCACTAGCCAACCGCGATCAACCCAAAACTTTTGACCGTCTGCAGTAACAAAGAGAGTTAGATATTCAAAACCGTACTTACCTTCGAAATATCGATTACGAATCAGGATTGTTTTTTTCGAATCAAATATGCCCGAGGTTCGAACAATTCGCCACTCATTTTTGGTTAGGTCTGTCGATGCCGCAACTAATGACATTTCCGGAGCCGCAATATTTGCTTCAATCAGGAAATTACGTGAATGTCGGTCAACGCCACGGTGATATTGCCATTGTGCGGCAATTAAGCAGAGGCAGATAAGCGCGAGCGCTACGAGCGACTTGAGGAAAACAAATTTTTCGCGTGCGCGCATGAACAGATTCTAATCGTAGATGGAGCTTAAGAAATCGAGCGGCGCTTCTCTTTGATCACAGCTGTACCTGGGGCCATGGTTTCGCGCCCAGCATTTGCGATTACTACTGCAATGTAAGGCAATCCAATTGCACCAGCTAGGAAGAACCAGCGAATCGGACTAGGTGTAATGACGGTGAGGATAAAACAAGCAGTACGCACCATCATTGAGATGAAATATCTTTTTTGACGAGCCCCTTGATCACCGCTCAAACCAGGTTGGGCGTTGGTTACATCATAAATCTCATCAGCCATGTGCCTAGAGTAGATGTGTTCTTAGGTTTACGCAGAAGTAACGAGTAACCTTGCCGACTATGAGCGCAATCGCATTGGTGACTGGGGGCAATCGCGGCATAGGTTCGGCAATCGCTAAATCTCTATCTGCAGCCGGCTATACCGTAATTGTCACCTATCGATCAGGGCCAGCGCCTACTGAATATAAATCAGTGCAGATGGATGTTACTTCCACCGAAAGCGTAGATGCTGGGTTCGCTTTAATCGAGGAAACTTGGGGCGCTCCTGAGATCGTGGTGTGTAACGCCGGCATCACAAAAGACACTTTGTCGATGCGAATGAGTGATGAAGATTTTGCTGATGTTATTGATGCCAATTTAACTGGCGCATTTCGCACTGCGCGTCGGGCAACAAAAGGGTTACTAAAATTAAAACGTGGCCGTTTGATTTTCATTGGTTCAGTTGTCGGACTTTCTGGCTCAGCCGGGCAAGTTAATTACTCTGCTAGCAAAGCAGGTTTAGTTGGAATGGCTCGATCATTTGCTCGCGAATTGGGAAGCCGTGGCATTACCTCAAATGTTGTGGCCCCCGGTTTTGTTGAGACTGACATGACTGCGACACTTGATGAAAAACGCCGCGATGAGATTGCCAAATCTGTACCACTACAACGTTTTTGTTCCGCTGAAGAAATTGCCGACGTCGTAACTTTCGTAGCCTCACCACAAGCAAGCTATATAACTGGCGCGGTAATACCAGTTGATGGCGGATTAGGAATGGGTCACTAACAATGGGAATTTTGGCCGGTAAGAAAATATTAGTAACTGGTGTTTTAACAGATGCCTCAATTGCATTTCACATTGCGCGACTCGCGCAAGAGCAAGGCGCTACTGTGATCTTGTCTTCGTACGGTCGAGTTATGTCACTTACTACTCGTATTGCTGGTCGATTGCCTCAGCCTGCTCCAATAATTGAACTCGATGTCACCAATGATGCTGATTTAGAAGCACTTGAATCTCGAGTGCGCGAACATGTTGATGGCCTCGATGGGGTAGTGCACTCAATCGGTTTTGCACCAGAGGCTGCCCTTGGTGGTAATTTCTTAAATACCGAATGGGCAGATGTCGCAACTGCAATGCAAGTATCGGCTTATTCTTTTAAGTCACTTGCTATGGCAACTCGTCCGTTATTCAAAGGTGGCGCCTCGATCGTGGGCCTTGATTTTGATGCAACTGTTGCTTGGCCAAAGTATGACTGGATGGGAGTCGCAAAAGCGGCCCTTGAATCTACTTCTCGTTACTTAGCTCGCGATTTAGGTGCTGAAAACATTCGCGTTAATTTAGTCGCTGCCGGTCCTATTAAAACTATGGCCGCTAAATCAATTCCAGGATTTTCAGATTTTGAAGAAGTTTGGAATTCTCGTTCGCCATTAGCTTGGGATGTAACTGATCCAGTGCCAGCTGCTCAAGCAGCCGTAGCTCTGTTATCTGATTGGTTTCCAAAGACCACTGGCGAGATCATCCATGTCGATGGCGGCGTTCACGCAATGGGCTAAGCCCAGCTTTCTTGCACTGAATTAGGCTCAATTTCGCCTTTGCCCAACCCTCTAGTACCCTTTGCCTCAGACCAGTAGTTCGCTACTGCAAGAGGAGTTACCGCTCCCACCTAAGAATCTTCTAGATTCCTGGTATGTCGAAGTTCAACTTAGTTGAAGTTATTTCAGCTGCAGTCGGACTCCTTGGCGGTTGCTTATTTTGCATGGCGCGGTTACTGAGCGCGAAGTACCAGCAAACCGAATAAGAGGAGCAAATATCACAACTGACCCACGTATCAACGATCGAATTCGTACACCCCAAATTCGTTTAATCGGTTATACCGGTGAACAAGTTGGCGTAGTAGATATCGAAGTTGCGCTACAGATGGCTGATGAAGTTGGTCTCGACTTAGTTGAGATCGCACCAGAAGCTAATCCACCTGTCTGCAAGATCATGGATTTCGGAAAGTACAAATACGAGATCGCGCAGAAAGCTCGGGAAGCACGCCAAAACCAGACCCACATCGTGGTGAAGGAAGTACGTATGCGACCAAAGATTGAGACTCACGATTATGAGACCAAACGGAATCACATCGAGAAGTTCTTAAAAGGTGGCGACAAGGTCAAAGTGACAATGCAATTCCGTGGTCGCGAACAAACGCGTCCTGAAC
>CANHRM010000009.1 GCA_947463725.1 Actinomycetota bacterium
CGCTTATTGCGAGTTGAGTGTTGCAGTGCAAATACAGTTTCTGGATCAAATAAGTGCGGTTCGCCATCGCGACGCCATTGGTATTCGCCACCAGTTGGTAGACGTTTAGTACCAGGAACTTCTCCCCCTGGCGGATATGCAATGTGATGACGGGCAATAGTTTCTTGCGCAATGATGTCTAAACTAATTCCGCCTAAGCGAGAAGTTGTGCCAACGAAGAATTCATCGACAACTTCTTGGCTAATACCAATTGCTTCAAAAACTTGAGCACCGGTGTATGAAGCAATAGTTGAAATACCCATCTTCGACATAACTTTGAGCACGCCTTTACCAAGCGCCTTAATTAAATTGCGCACAGCCTTTTCAGGGGCAATGCCGGTGATAACGCCTTGGCGAACTAAATCTTCGGCTGATTCCATAGCTAGATATGGGTTTACCGCAGCTGCGCCATAACCAATAAGCAGCGCCACATGGTGGACTTCACGCACATCGCCAGCTTCAACAACTAAGCCAACTTGGGTGCGCTTCTTCTCGCGAATTAAATGGTGATGAACTGCAGATGTAAGTAATAAAGATGGAATTGGTGCATCTTCGGCATCGCCATCGCGATCAGAAAGCACAATTAAGTGAGCGCCATCATCAATTGCTTTGGAAACTTCGCGCTTAATCTCATCAATTCGCTTGCGAAGTGATTGACCATCGCCATTTACTGGAAATAGTCCGCGCACGACATAAGCCGCAAGTTCTGGATACTCATCATCAGCATTAACGTTAATGATTTTAGCCAATTCATCATTATCGATGACTGGGAAAGCTAATGAAATTTG
This sequence comes from Actinomycetota bacterium, assembly GCA_947463725.1. GTDB lineage: Bacteria > Actinomycetota > Actinomycetes > Nanopelagicales > Nanopelagicaceae > Planktophila. The sequence continues at coordinate 828 of CANHRM010000009.1, forward strand.
ACGACAGGAAGCGGGGCCAGGATCAAGCAAGTTATGTTCTGGGCCGATTGATCCACCGAGAGAGGTCACTAGCTCTTCGCGAATTGCATCTAGCGGTGGGTTAGTTACTTGAGCAAAAAGTTGCGAGAAATAATCGAAGAGCAAACGTGGCTTTGCCGAAATAGCCGCAATTGGTGAATCGCTACCCATCGAACCAAGTGGTTCCCCGCCACTACGTGCCATAGGCGTAATTAAGATTTTTAAATCTTCTTCGGTGTAACCAAAGGCACGTTGACGACGGACAACTGATGAGTGTGGGTAAACAATATGTTCACGTGATGGCAGATCAGCTAACTTAACAATGCCATCTTGCAACCATTGTCCGTAGGTTTCAGCATCTGCCAGTGAATCTTTAATTTCATCATCTTCGATAATGCGACCGGCAGCGATATCAACTAAGAACATTTTGCCAGGTTGTAAGCGCCCCTTGCGAACAATTTCTTCAGGTGCGAAATCTAGAACACCAACTTCGCTAGCCAAAACAACTAAGCCATCTTTAGTAACCCAATAACGAGATGGTCGCAAACCATTTCGATCAAGCACTGCGCCAACTTGGTTTCCGTCAGTAAAAGTTACACAAGCTGGGCCGTCCCAAGGTTCCATAAGAGAGGCATGGAAAGCATAGAAATCTCGTCGCTTTTGCGACATCGTTGCATGATTTTCCCAAGCTTCTGGAATCATCATCAAAACTGAATGTGGCAGCGAACGTCCACCTAAGTAAAGCAACTCAAGTACTTCATCAAAGGAAGCTGAATCCGAGCCTGACATTTCCACGATTGGGAACAAGCGCTTTAAATCCCCTGGAATCACATCGGATTCAAGAAGTGACTCGCGAGCGCGCATCCAGTTTCGGTTTCCCTTAACGGTATTGATTTCACCGTTATGCGCAATAAATCGGTACGGGTGCGCAAGAGGCCAAGATGGGAAAGTATTTGTGGAAAAACGAGAGTGAACAAGTGCCAGTGGCGATTTAACTCGAGCATCACTTAAATCTGGGAAAAATTCTTCTAATTGTCCGGTTGTAAGCATGCCTTTATAAACGATGGTCTGTGCTGAGAGAGATGGAAAATAAACATCTAGCGAGTGTTCGACTCGCTTGCGCAAACAAAAAGCTAAACGATCTAGTGCGATTCCGGATTCACCGTTGGCGCCAGCTAGGAATAATTGTTCGAACTTTGGCATAACGCCAAGGGCAGTTTTTCCGAGGGAAGATGAATTAATTGGAAGCTCGCGCCAACCAAGTACAACTAAACCTTCTTCGGCTGCGATCGCTGCAATTTCATTTTGGAAATCAAAACTTTGACCGATAAAGGCAATACCTGTTGCGTAACTTCCGGCAGCAGGTAATTTAAATCCGGCTACAGCTTGGTAAAACTCATCTGGAACACGAATCAATATTCCAGCACCATCACCGCTATCTGGTTCAGCACCTGACGCGCCGCGATGTTCAAGATTACGAAGCGCAGTTAGTGCTTGAGCAACAATTTCGTGAGTGGCAATTTTATTTAGAGTAGCAACCATCGCAACGCCGCATGCATCATGCTCGTTTGCTGGGTCATAAAGACCTTGTGCTGGTGGAAACTCTTTTGGGATTGCCATTAGGTTGTCGCCAGATCCTTTGCTACTAGTTGTCTTATGCCGCTTAAATCACGGGACAACTTTGGCCCTAGCTTGCTATTTCTCGATCTTCGAGATGGGTAAGGGTAGCAATTTAGCCTAAGAAAAGATAAGCCTGTTCCAATTTAATTCATGGAAATTGGTGTGATCTATGTCGGCAGTTCTTGCCCGAGAAAGATTCTTACTGGAGAGTTAGATGCCGCTTGTTATCTAGATGCCGCTTGTTATCTAGATGCCGCTTGTTATCTAGATGCCGCTTAGGTGAGCGAAATGGCCGATCCCGGCAGTGATCGCCATGCCTAAACAACCGCCGATCATCACTCGAATGGTGGGTTTCATAATTGCAGCACCTGATGAGCGAGCACTGATGATGCCGGTGGCTAGAAGACCAACCAAAGTAAACCCAACGATGCTGATAGCCACTGCCCCAGCAGTTGGTGCAAAAGCTCCGGCAAATGGAATTAGCCCACCCATCGTGAAACTCAGCGCCGATGCAATGGCTGCTTGAACTGGACGGGCTTTAGTGTGTTCAAATTGGCCGAGCTCATCACGAAGATGTGCCTCTAGTGCGTCTTTCTCGTGCATTTGTTCAGCAACTGCGCGAGCCAGTTCTGGAGTCAAACCACGCTTAACATAAATTTCTACTAGTTCAAGAAATTCACCTTCAGGGTCTGTCGCCAAATGTTCAATCTCTAGCAAGCGATCAGATTCTTCGACATCATTTTGAGTACGTACCGAAACATATTCGCCCACTGCCATTGACATCGCACCTGCTGAAATTCCGGCAACACCGGCTGTGATCAAGAAACTGTCACTGACCCGAGCTGCAGCTACACCAATCATTAGCGATGCAGTTGAAACTAACCCATCGTTAGCTCCGAGTACGGCGGCGCGCAACCAACCAGCACGATGTGTGCGGTGCTGCTGATTTCTTATGTAAACATCTTCTAGCGCCATATTTGGATACTACCTGATCTCAGCTGATTTCTGGCGAGCAAAACGAAGTGACATGGCGCTTGCAATGGCTCCAATGATCAGGGCTACCCATAGGTTTACTCGCAGGCCTAAAATTTTATTTGCCTCATCAATACGCAATGATTCAATAGCGAATCTGCCCACGCAATAAAGCCCCACATAAATGGCAAATCCTTGTCCGGCCTTTAGCTTTGGCGTTAACCATATGAGTAAGACTGCGACAAATACACACCAAATTGATTCGTATAGAAAAGTTGGGTGGAAGGTTTCATATTGAAGATAGCCAATTGGGCGCTTTGCTAGAGGTATTTCAAGTGCCCAAGGTCCAGAAAATGGTTTTCCAAAAAGCTCACCATTAAACCAATTACCAAGGCGTCCGATTGCTTGAGCAAAGAGGATTCCAGGAGCTAAAGCATCAAGAAAAATCCGAAAACTTGGTAGCTCCAGATTAGTAGCTCGTTTACGGTAGGCAACCCAGGCAATTAGTGCGCCAAGTGAAATCGCGCCCCAAATACCTAAGCCACCTTCGTAAATTTTTAAGGCATCAATTAAGTGTCCATTTTTACCAAAGTATTGCGAAGGTGAAGTGATGACGTGATAAATACGTCCACCAATTATTCCGGCAGGTACAGCGTAAATTGCCACATCGGCCACTACGCCGATTGACTCTTCGCTGTTATTTGCAAATGCGCGGTAACGCTTATTTCCTAACCAAATTGCGATACCGACGCCAACAATTATGCAGAGGGCATAGAAATGAATCGTAAATGGACCAATTCCAATCGCCGACGTCGCTGGCGTAGGAATCGAGGAGAGCATTAATTAGCCTGCGATAGCTTTAGCAAAAGCTTCAGGACTAAAATATTGGGTATTGCGGTCAAGCTCTTTACCGTTTACAAACACTGTTGGTGTCGAATTAACATTTGCTTTTGCGCCAGCTTCGGCAACATTTTTAACCCAACCGGCATATCCGCCGTTATCAACACAAGTGGCAAACTTGGAAGAGGTTATTCCAATTGAAGCGCCGATACTCTTTAGGAATGTTGCCGTAATTGCGCCGGCATTTTCAGCTGGTTGATTCGAATAGAACGCTTTATGGAAAGCTAAGAACTTATCTTCATCTGCTGCACAGGCTGATGCATTAGCTGCCAATATCGACTCTGTTCCGAGGAATGAAAGTGTGTGATAAACAACTTTGGCTTTCTTCTCGGTAATTGCTTTTTCAAGAGTAGCGCCGTTAATCGATTCAAAGCGGGCACAAATTGGGCATTGAAAATCTTCATAGACATCAATAGTTGGAACGTTCTTCACATCTGCGTTAAAGACGATTCCGTATCCATCTGTTTTCGAAACACTTGAAGGTGTAGCAGCCGTTGTAGAACCTTTTGAGCCGAAGTAGGAAAATGCAGCACCGACTACAACAACTAAGGCAACCATTCCGATTACTAAATTGCGGGTGAACTTATCTCCGCCAGCTGAACTAGTTGCCATTTATTTACTCTCCCTCGGATTTCGCTAATTTTTCTACTGCAAATCGAGTCAAAGGGTAGCGAAATAAATATAAACCTAACAATGCCAAGCCAGTGTCACGCAAGATTTCGCTCAAATACTTTGTCTGACCTGGTGCCACAGAGCCACCGCCACCGAAACATCCGCAATCGATCGAGAGACCACGTGCCCAAGCCTGAGAGATTGCTGCGATAAAGAGCACCATCAAGGCGCCACCAAGCATCGCTGAAAGTCGTACGGCGATTCCGAAGACCAAGAGAATTCCCAAACCAATTTCAAACCAAGGTAAAGCGATACCGAAAAAATTAGCGACCGATATTGGTAGCACCTCGTAAGCACGTACCGCCATCTGAGATTTAGCGGGTGTAAAAATTTTCAACCATCCAGCTGCAAAAAGTACGCCACCTAAAATTAAGCGAGCCAGGAGTCCAAACCACTTCCCATATTCACCCATTGCAAACTTGTCAATCAAATTTAGATTCATCTGGCTTCACGAACTCCCTTTGCTAGCTCGCTTGCTAAATGCGCAACTGCAGCTAACCCGCTCTCTTCATCAGGAGCATCTTGAATCGCTTTGATAAATGCGGAACCAACAATTACGCCATCTGCAAATGCAGCGACCTCTTTGGCTTGTTCACGATTAGAAACACCAAGGCCAACACTAATTGGCTTATTGCTAACTTTGCGCAAGCGCGCAACTAGCTCGCCAGCCCCACTTGAAATTCCAGTTCGGGCGCCTGTTACACCCATCAAGCTAGCTGCATAAATAAATCCACCACATTGATCGGTGACTTTAACCAAACGTTCCGGTTTAGTACTTGGAGCTACTACATAAATTGGATTAATTGAGCTGGTGTTTACTGCAGCGCGCCATTCATCAGATTCTTCAATGGTTAGATCTGGCGTAATAACTCCAGAACCACCATTGTCGGCAATTGCTTGTGCAAATTTTGCTGCGCCATATTTTTCAATTGGGTTCCAGTAAGTCATTACTACCGCAGCCACACCTTGTTCAGTTGCATGCTTAAGAGCTGCAAAAACCTCTGTTACGCCAGTTCCATTTTCCAGTGCCTGAGTTGCGGCTGCTTGAATAGTTGGGCCATCCATTACAGGGTCGCTATACGGGTAACCGATTTCAATCGCATCTACCCCAGCTTTAGCGAGAACTTCAATTACTTTATGACAACCTGCTTGTGAGGGAAATCCGGCTGGAATGTAAGCGATTAGAGCTGCGCGATTTTCAGCACGAGTCTTAACAAATAGCTGATCAAGCTCCGTATTGGTGCTCACTAAAGTGGAATTCCAAAGTAGTCAGCTGCAGTCTGTACATCTTTATCGCCGCGACCCGAAAGATTAATTAACAGCGTTGCATCAGGGCCAAGTTCATTTCCCACTTGTAGTGCACCAGCTAGTGCATGTGCTGTTTCAATTGCCGGAATAATTCCCTCAGTTTTGCAAAGCAATGCGAAGGCTGCCATTGCTTGTGCGTCGGTAATCGCGCGATATTCAGCACGACCGATGTCGTGCAGATATGCGTGTTCTGGACCAACACCTGGATAATCTAAACCTGCTGAAATCGAATGGGATTCAACGGTCTGACCATTTTCATCTTGCAAAACATAAGAGCGAGTGCCGTGAAGAACTCCGCGAGTTCCACCAGTAATTGTTGCTGCATGGCGACCAGTTTCAACTCCATCGCCACCTGCTTCAAGACCAATTAAGCGGACATCTTTATCTTTAATAAAATCGTGGAAAATTCCGATGGCATTTGACCCACCACCAACGCATGCCAGAACTGCATCTGGAAGTTTTCCGGTTAATTCAATTACTTGAGCACGAGCTTCTTCGCCAATAATTTTGTGGAAATCACGCACCATGGTTGGAAATGGATGCGGGCCAGCAACTGTGCCTAATAAGTAATGAGTATTTTCAACATTGGTAACCCAATCGCGCATCGCTTCGTTGATGGCATCTTTTAATGTGCGCGAACCTGAAGTTACTGGAACTACTTGTGCGCCTAACAATTTCATACGTGCCACATTTAATGACTGACGTTTGGTGTCTTCTTCGCCCATATAAACCACGCACTCGAGACCCATTAACGCTGCTGCAGTTGCGGATGCAACACCGTGTTGGCCAGCACCAGTTTCGGCAATGATGCGAGTCTTGCCCATGCGCTTAGTAAGAAGTGCTTGTCCTAAAACATTATTAATTTTGTGGCTGCCTGTGTGATTTAAATCTTCGCGTTTTAAAATAATTCGGGCACCACCAGCATGCTCGGCAAAACGCTTTGCTTCGGTAATGATGCTTGGCCGACCGCTATAACTGCGATGCAGTTCGGTTAGTTCGGCCTGAAAAATCGGATCCTGCAACGCTGAGGTGTGTGCAACTTCGAGTTCTTCAAGTGCGCCGATCAACGCTTCTGGTACGAAACGGCCACCGTAGGGACCAAAATGACCGAGGCCATCAATAACCAATTTCGCATCTAACATGGGGTAAGCCTACCTTTGGCCTAATAGTTCGCGCATCGCCAAATTAGGGTCGCCTACTTTAACTAATGCTTCGCCGACCAAAATCGCGTTCGCCCCATATTTCTGAGCAAATTCCACATCGCTACGCTGGGAAATTCCTGATTCAGCAACCCGAATTAACTCAGCTGGTATCTGGGGCAACAGTTCAGCAAATGCTTTCGGATCAACTTCAAGGGTTTTCAGGTTTCGCGAATTTATTCCAATTAGTTCAGGTTTAATTCCTAGAGCACGCTCTAGTTCTTGATGAGTATGAACCTCAACGAGTGCTCGCATACCTAACTCATTTGTTAGCGCTGCAAACTCATTTAATTGGCTATCGCTAAGTCCGGCCACAATTAATAGAACCAAGTCGGCCCCATGAGCCCGTGCTTCGAAGAATTGATATTCATCGACCATAAAATCTTTTCGCAAGACTGGCAATGTGACTCTTTTACGAACTGCATCAAGATCGGCTAAGGAGCCACTAAACCTACGACGTTCAGTTAAAACACTAATCGCACTAGCGCCAGCTTCTTGGTATTGCTCGGCAAGTGCTGCTGGATCGGCAATAGTTGCCAACGCACCTTTACTTGGTGATGAACGCTTTACTTCGGCGATAACTGCCATTTCTTGGGCTCGCATAATTGGTAAGCAATCAATTACCGGATCTGCACCAAAAGCCGCCGCTTCAATTTCACTTCGCGGAATTTTGCGTTCAGCTAGATCTTCTTTAACGCCAGCAATGATTTCATCAAGGACACTCATCACTGCGACTCGTTATCTTGAGTTGGGTCAATCCCTTGATCTTGTGCGTTCCAATCAGAAAGTTTATGTGGTTTGCGTTCATATCTAGCAGATAACTTCAGCGAACGACTTAAAAATAGAGTTAGTGAAACCACGATTACCACTGAGATTAAAATTTCAACGGTGCGATTCATTTGCTAACCAAATCATTAGCCGCACTGATTGCACCTAAGACTGCTGCTGCTTTGTTATGGCATTCTTGATTTTCGGATTCGGCATCTGAATCTGCAACAATTCCAGCACCTGCTTGTACGAAAGCTTTTCCGTCTTTGATTAGCGCTGTTCGAATTGCGATACAAGTATCAATATTTCCCGTGAAATCTATATAGCCAATTGCTCCCCCATAGAGCCCACGCCTAGTTGGTTCTAACTCTTCAATAATTTCCATAGCACGTGGTTTAGGGGCACCAGATAAAGTGCCGGCTGGGAAAGTTGCAAAGAGTGCATCGACCGGAAGTGCATCGTTTGCTAGTTTTCCAGTCACGGTAGAAACAATATGCATCACATGCGAGTAGCGCTCGATGTGCATGAAATCGATAACTTCAACGCTTCCGGCTGAACAGATCCGGCCTAAATCATTGCGTCCTAAATCAACCAACATTAAATGTTCAGCTCGCTCTTTGGGATCTGCCAATAACTCAGTTGCCAAACGAGCATCTTCTTCAGGGGAATCTGAGCGCTTACGAGTACCAGCGATTGGATGAACCATTACTTCGCCATCAGTGACTTTTACTAGCGCTTCAGGACTAGAACCAACTACCGAAACTCCATCGGCGAAATGGAACAAATACATATAAGGACTTGGATTATGTAAGCGCAGCATGCGGTAGACATCGATTGGTTGCGCTTTGCACTCAATCTCAAAACGCTGTGAAAGCACAACTTGAAATGCTTCACCCGCCAAAATCTCTTCTTTAATTGCAGCGACTTTAGCTAAAAACTCTGGCGATGAAATATTAGATGCGATGACACCAGCTGAAGGTTTACTCAACTCAGAAAGATAACCGGGAAGTGGCGATGCCAAATCTTTTGCCATTTTATCTAACCGCGCTACAGCTGCGTGATAAGCCTCATCGACTCTTTCATCACTACCGTCCCAGTTAATTGCATTTGCAATCAGGGTAATAGTGCCGTCACTGTGATCAAGTACGGCTAGATCTGTAGTTAACATGAAAGCTAATTCCGGAATTTGTAAATCATCTATTGCTAAGTTGGGCAATTTTTCTAATCTGCGCACACTGTCATAACCAAGGTAGCCAACTAAGCCACCAGTTAGTGGTGGCAATCCAGCAATCTTTGGTGATTTCAAATGATTAGCACTAAGTCGCAGAGCTTCTAGTGGATCAATACCAGAAGGCGCACCTGCTGGTGGTTTACCTAACCAAGTTGCTAAACCATTCTCAGCTGTCAAAGTTGCTTCGCAATTTACGCCAATAAATGAATAACGTGACCAGGCACCACCATGTTCAGCTGACTCCAACAAGAATGTAGCTGGACGGTCAGCGCCGAGTTTGCGATAAACCGCTAGTGGCGTTTCGCCATCAGCTAACAATTTACGCGAAACCGGGACTACATTGAAGTTACGGGCGTACTCACGAAATTCAGCTAACTGCATCTGATTACTCACCAATCAACTCATTATGAAAACAGGTGCGATCACCGGTATGACAGGCTGCGCCAACTTGTTCCACTTTGATTAAAATTGCATCGCTATCGCAATCTAGCGAAACTGAAATCACCTTTTGGGTGTGGCCTGAAGTTGCACCTTTAACCCAAAGCTCATTACGTGAACGAGACCAGTACGTTGCTGATTTTGTTTCTAAAGTTTGAGTCAAAGCTTGGTGATTCATATAAGCCAGCATCAAGACTTCACCGGTTGCGGCATCTTGGGCAATTGCCGGAATCAAGGCGCTGGGATCGCTGAAACGGGCCGATAAATCAGCCGGAAACTCGATTGCGCTCATTGGGCAATTCTGCCCTACGTAAGTGCGCTGGTGCGAACCGAATAGCCTTGCTGGCTCAAATAGCGCTTAACATCGCCAATCCGATGAATCCCGAAGTGGAAAACACTCGCAGCCAATAACGCATCGGCGCCGGCATCGAGTGCTGCTGCGAAATCAGATAACGTCCCTGCCCCGCCACTTGCAATCAATGGCACATTTGCAACTTGGCGGACAGCTTTGATCATGCCAATGTCATACCCGGCACGAGTTCCGTCGGCATCCATTGAATTAAGCAGAATTTCGCCGATACCAAGTGCGCAAGCTTTTTCTACCCAAGCTAAAGCATCAAGACCAGCGCTCTCGCGTCCACCATGCGTAGTTACTTCAAATCCAGAAGGCGTGTTTGCACGACGAGCATCAACTGACAAAACTAAAACTTGCGAACCAAATCGATCAACAATTTCTGAGATTAACTCAGGTCGAACAATTGCAGCGGTATTTATCGAAATTTTGTCCGCTCCTGCTCGCAACAAATTATTTACATCAGCAGCACTGCGAATTCCGCCGCCAACGGTTAGTGGGATGAAAACTTGTTCTGCAGTGCGAGCCACAACATCAAGAGTTGTTGCGCGATTCATATTGCTAGCTGAAATATCTAGGAATGTTAGTTCGTCAACACCTTCTAAGTTATAAACTTTTGCCATCTCAACTGGATCGCCAGCATCTACTAAATCAGTGAAGTTAACCCCTTTTACAACTCGCCCATCAGTTACATCAAGGCAGGCAATAACTCGACTGGCTAGTGTCATTTAAATCAACTCACCATTTGCAATTGCCAATGCTTCGGGCAGAGTGAAAGCGCCAGCATAGAGTGCTTTACCAACAATAGAACCTTCGACTCCGATTTCAACTAGTTGTGCAATTGCTGCGATGTCGGCCAAGGATGAAACTCCACCACTTGCAACAACAGGAGCTTTTGTCGCGGCACAAACTGATTTTAGTAATTCCAGATTTGGGCCAGTTAACGTGCCATCTTTCGCCACATCGGTAACGATGTAACGTGCGCAACCATCTCGATCAAGTCGCTCAATAGTCTCGAATAGTTCGCCGCCCTCTTTGGTCCAGCCACGTGCAGCAAGAGTCGTGCCCCGCACATCTAGACCAACAGCAATGCGATCGCCATATTGCTTGATTACTTTTGCGGTCCATTCGGGATCTTCAAGAGCAGCTGTTCCTAAATTAACTCGAGTACAGCCAGTTGCTAACGCACGTTTTAGAGATTCATCGTCACGAATACCGCCCGAAAGTTCGACCTTAATATCAAGGGCCGCGACTACTTCGGCTAATAGCGTGGCATTGCTGCCCCGACCAAAAGCGGCATCGAGGTCAACTAAGTGCAACCATTCAGCACCAGCAGCTTGAAACTCGAGTGCTACTTCAAGTGGTGCGCCATAAATACTTTCTTTATCTAGCGCGCCTTGAACTAAGCGAACTGCGCGACCATCTTTTACATCGACGGCAGGTAAAAGTTCTAATTTTTTCACAGGCTTTTACTCCAGTTCGAAATCAATTTAAGCCCGGCATTGCCAGATTTTTCGGGATGGAATTGAGTGGCAGTTAGTGCACCGTCTTCGACTGCTGCTAAAAAGGGTTCGCCATATTCAGACCAAGCTTGATATTGCCCAACTGGCGCAGTTGCTGCATAAGAATGCACAAAATAAAAACTTTCATTTTCAACCCCAGCGAAAATTGTCGAACCTGGGGTTGTTGAAACTGTATTCCATCCCATGTGCGGCAGGATCGGTGCGTCTAATTTCTTGACCATGCCTCGCCAAATTCCCACACCTTGGTGTGCCCCGCTTTCGGCATGCTCTAACCCACTTTCAAAAAGGATTTGCATTCCAATACAAATTCCTAGAGTTGGGCGACCAAGTGCAACACGTTCACGTGCTATTTCATCACCACCTACGCTTTTAAGTCCACTCATGCAGGCTGCGAAAGCACCGACTCCAGGAATTACTAAACCCGTTGCTTCGAGCGCTATTTTTCGATCAACTGTGACAATTACTTCGTGACCGGAAGTCGCAAATGCACGTTCAGCCGAACGTAGATTTCCGGAACCGTAATCAAGAATTGCAATCAATGATGACCTACAACGAACCCTTAGTTGATGGAATTCCAGAGACACGACCATCTAGTGAAACCGCATCACGCAGTGCACGAGCCACCGCTTTAAATTGAGCTTCGAAAACGTGGTGTGCGTTGCGTCCTTCAAGTACTCGGATATGAAGTGCGATATGTGCTTCAGCCACGATTGATTCCCAAATATGTTTTCCAAGCGTGGTATCGAAGGTACCGATTAATTCAACAATCTCTGGTTGACGATGCACTAAATATGGTCGGCCAGAAAGATCAACAGCTGCCTGAACTAGTACTTCATCAAGTGGAACCATCGCATCACCGAAGCGGCGGATGCCAGCTTTATCACCTAACGCTTCACGAAGCGCTTGACCGAAAGCGAGCGAAGTGTCTTCAACCGTATGGTGTGAATCAACATCAACATCGCCGGTGGTCTTAACAGTTAGATTGAATCCAGAATGCTTTCCTAATTGTGAAAGCATGTGATCAAAAAATGGCACACCGGTATCAACGTTGATTGAACCATCGCCATCTAAATTTAGTTCGACGAGGACATGAGATTCCTTGGTCTTTCGTTCAACTCGAGCAGTTCTCATCTACTTGTCTCCTTCTGCTAGAACTTCTGTCAGGGCCTTTATAAACGCTTGATTTTCGGCGGCAGTGCCGATGGTGACACGAAGTTGACCTAATAATCCCACATCTCGAATCAAGATGCCGCGATCTAGCAACTTCTGCCAGATCTGATCCGCTGGTTGGTTAAAGCCACTAAATAGTAAGAAGTTGGCCGCACTTGGCGTAACTGTCAAACCAAGTTGGACTAATCCAGTCTGCACGAGCTCACGTTGGGCTATTAACTTACCTACGCCAGCTAAAAGTTCATCGGCAAAAGAAAGCGCAACTTCAGCAACAGCTTGGGTAATTGCACTTAAGTGATACGGCAAACGAACGAGTTGTAGAGCTTGGATCACCACAGGATCTGCAATTAAATAACCTAGCCGTGCGCCGGCAAAAGCGAATGCTTTACTCATGGTGCGAATGACAATCACATTTGGATATTGTGATATCAAAGTTACTGCGGATGCTTCATTTGAGAATTCGGCGTATGCCTCATCTACTACAAGTAACCCACCTGCTGCTGCGGTGGCTTTAGCTAACTCAGCTATTTCAGAGATATTAACCACTGAACCAGTTGGATTATTTGGCGTAGTAATAAAAGTAAGTGTTGGTTTAGCAGTTAAAACTTGCTGTGTAGCAACGGCCACATCGAGTGAATGATCTTCGCGGCGCTTTCCATCTAGCCAATGAACTGAAGTTACTTTGGCGATAAGGGGATGCATTGAGTAAGAAGGTGTAAAACCAAGTGCGCTTTCACGACCAAATGCTAGAAAAATTGATTGGATAATTTCATTGCTGCCATTTGCAGCCCAGAGATTTGAAATATCAAAAGCTACGCCAGTCTGAGCCGTTATGTACTTAGCTAGACCAGCACGCAATGCGATTGCATCACGATCTGGGTAACGATTTAGAGTCGCACTTACCTCATTAACTCGTTTAGTAATTGCGGCTACTAACGCCGCAGATGGCGCAAAGGGATTCTCATTGGTATTTAGTTGAGCACTTGCTGCAACTTGTGGTGCACCGTATGGCGACATAGGTTTAAGTGGTTCGCGCAGCGGAAGCCAAGTTGGCCAATTAGTTGAATTACTCATAGTTGTTCCAGTCGAGCAGTCATAGCTTCACCATGTGCGGGTAAATCTTCAGAATTAGCCAGAGTCACAACGGTAGGAACCAGATCAAGGAAAGATTCTTGATTGTAGGAAACAAAATGCAATCCACGTAAAAATGTCTGTACTGATAAACCGCTGGAATGACAGGCGCAACCACCAGTTGGTAGGACATGGTTTGAGCCGGCTGCATAGTCACCTAATGACACTGGCGTGAATCGACCAATAAATACTGCGCCGGCATTGCGAACTTGTTCGGCGTCCCTTGCTGCATTCTTAGTTTGAATCTCTAAGTGTTCGGCAGCGTAGGCATTTACTACATCTAGGCCTTGCGCAATTGAATCAACTAAAACAATTGCGGACTGGATACCAGAAAGTGCTGTCGTGATTCGATCACTATGTTTAGTTGCCGCAACTCGAACTTTAAGTTCTGCTTGAACTGCAGCTGCTAATTCATTTGAAGTTGTAACCAGCACTGCCGCCGCAATTGGATCGTGCTCAGCTTGGCTAATCAGATCTGCGGCAACATCACTGGCGAATGCGCTTTCATCCGCCAGAATTGCAATTTCAGTTGGGCCGGCTTCGGAATCAATTCCAATCACACCACGAAGCGCGCGTTTAGCCGCAGCTACATAAATATTTCCCGGCCCAGTTACTAAGTCACATTTTTCGCAGAAACCTGCAATTCCATATGCAAAGAGGGCAACCGCTTGCGCTCCTCCGACTGCATAAACTTCAGTGATCCCGAGAAGCGCGCAAGTTGCCAAAATAGTTGGGTGCGGCAAGCCGCCAAATTCTTTTTGTGGCGGAGACGCAACTGCGATACTAGGTACTTTTGCAATTTGGGCTGGAACCACATTCATCATGACGCTACTTGGATAAACCGCACGACCACCAGGAACATATAAACCAACGCGATCAACCGGAATCCATTTTTCAGTAACGGTGCCACCATCAACAACTTGTACAGTCTTGACGTTGCGCACTTGATCTTCGTGAACTTTGCGGACTCGCGAAATTGAAAGCTCGAGCGCAGTGCGAATTGCTGGATCTAATTCGGCAAGTGCTTGGTCTAGAGCTTCCTGCGGAACTCGAATTTTGGCAGGCTTTACGCCATCGAATTCTTGAGCCAACTCACGCAGGGTTTCTTCAGAGCCATTTTTAACGCGATCAAGAATCGGCGCAATCGCAATCATTGCCGTCTCGACATCTAACCGAGCACGCGGAATCTCGCGGTTAATCTCCGCTTTACTTAATTTGCGACCACGCAGATCGAGGGTTCGAATCACTCCCCTATTCTACTTATAAGAGCTATACGTTCTGCAGACAATTAGGCCCGAGGATCGCTTTGAGATCCGCACTCAAACTTGGCGAAGATGTGACCTTGAATTCCAGCTTCATAACCGTGTTACCAGTGAGTTCTTCTAATTGCAGATGAACTTCGCGCTTTCCCGGATGAGTGCGCAAAATCTCTTTCAATCGATCAACGATCGGTGGCGTGCATTGGGCAACTGGCATCGAAATTACCAATGGACCAGCTGGTCCTTGCGAGATATCCGGATAAGTTACTTCTAGGGCGGTAAAGCGAAGTTTATCTTCGCGGCGATCTACCCGGCCGCGAATCAATGCAACTCGATCTGTCGTTAAGGTCAGCGCGTACTGGTTATAAGTATTTGAGAAAAATAAAACTTCTAGTGCACCTTCGAGATCTTCTATGTTTACAACTGCCCAGTTGGAGCCAGTTTTAGTGATCTTGCGAGTAATTCCAGTGATCAATCCACCGATCGTCACGATCTGCTCGTGATCGCCACCTTCATCGATTAATTCAGAAATTGATTTTGAAACGCTGGCTCGCAGAATATGTTCGACACCAAGAAGTGGATGATCAGAAACATAGAGTCCCAACATCTCTCGCTCATAGCTCAAGAGCAGCGCTTTATCCCATTCGCCGGTTGGTACTTCTACTTCCATGGTTGCAACTGATGTGATGCTATCGCCGCCAAATAAATCGAATTGACCAATCGCTTCAGCACGCTTACTTTCAATTACCGAGTCAATGGCCTCAAGATGAACGCTCATTAGACCTTTACGTGATTCGCCCAGTGAGTCAAAAGCCCCAGCTTTAATTAAAGATTCAATAGTCTTCTTATTACAAACTTGAGCATCAACTTTGGCTAAGAAATCACCGAATGAGGTGAAACGTCCTTTAGCTTCGCGCGCTGCCTTAATAGATGCAACAACACCTTCACCAACATTGCGAATAGCGGCTAATCCAAATCGGATATCTATTCCGCGCGGGGTGTATTCGGCATCTGATTCATTTACATCTGGTGGCAAAACTTTGCTGCCCATGCGACGGCATTCAGATAAATAGAGTGCTGATTTATCTTTGTCATCACGAACACTGGTTAGTAGTGCTGCCATATATTCGGCCGGGTAATTAGCTTTTAGATATCCAGTCCAATACGAAACCATGCCGTAGCCCGCACTATGCGCCCGGTTGAATGCATAGTCCGAGAATGGAATTAGAACATCCCATAGACGCTTAATTGCTGGCGCCGAGAAACCATTTTCACGCATGCCGCTCTCGAAGTGAACATATTCTTTATCCAGAACATCACGATTTTTCTTACCCATGGCCTTACGCAATAGATCTGCGCGACCAAGTGAGAACCCGGCAACTTTCTGGGCAATCGCCATTACTTGTTCCTGATAAACAATTAACCCATAGGTATCGCCCAAAATTTCTTCAAGTGGTTTTTCAAGTTCAGCATGAATTGGCTCAACCGGTTTACGTTTATTTTTACGATCGGCGTAGTTGTTGTGCGCGTTTTCACCCATTGGGCCCGGGCGGTACAACGCGATAACTGCTGAAATATCGGCAAATGAATCTGGTGCCAAACTCTTAAGCAGAGCGCGCATCGGCCCACCATCGAGTTGAAACACACCTAGGGTGTCTCCGCGCGCAAGTAGTTCATAAGTTTTTTTGTCATCGAGTTTTAGGATCTCAAGTACGACATCTTCGCCACGATTGGCTTTGATATTTAATAAGCAGTCATCAAGAACAGATAAGTTTCGTAGCCCTAAGAAGTCCATCTTAAGCAAACCAGTAGCTTCGCAAGCGCCCATATCGAATTGCGTAATGATTGCGCCATCAGCTTCGCGACGATGAATCGGAATTACATCAAGCAATGGTTGGGCTGAAAGAATTACGCCAGCTGCATGGACGCCCCATTGTCGCTTTAGCCCTTCGAGGCCACGAGCAGTATCTACTACTACCTTGCTATCTGGATCAGTGTCATAAAGTTGGCGGAATTCACTAGCTTCGCCATAACGTTCATCTTGCGGATTAAATACGCCACCTAATGAAATATCTTTACCCATCACAGCCGGCGGTAGCGCTTTTGTTAAACGCTCACCAATTGCATACGGGTATCCAAGGACGCGAGTTGAGTCTTTAATAGCTTGCTTCGACTTGATAGTTCCGTAAGTAATAATTTGAGCCACGCGATCTTCGCCGTATTTGGTTGTGGCATAACGGATCATTTCGCTGCGACGACGTTCATCGAAGTCCAAATCGATATCTGGCATTGAGATACGTTCTGGATTTAGGAATCGCTCAAACAAAAGCCCGTGTTCGATTGGATCAAGCCCGGTAATACCTAAGGCGTATGCAACCAATGAACCAGCAGCAGATCCGCGACCAGGGCCCACTCGAATTCCTTGGCTCTGTGCATGTGAAACTAAGTCGGCAACCACTAAGAAGTAGCCAGGAAAACCCATCTTGTTCATTACTTCAAGTTCATAATTCAAGCGCTCGGAATATGCAGCGGGAACTTCACCATTTAGCCGGCGTAATAAACCAGCTTGAGACTCTTTTACCAGCCAAGTTACTTCAGTTTCACCAGCCGGAACCGGAAACACTGGCATCAGATTTTCGTTTTCACGTAATTTAACATCGCAACGTGAGGCAATTAGCAAAGTGTTATCGCAGGCTTCGGGCAATTCTTTAAAGAGTTCGCGCATCTCGGCTGGTGTTTTTAAATAAAATTCATCGTTATCAAATTTGAAGCGTTTCGGATCAGCCAAAGTTGAGCCTGATTGCACACAAAGAAGTGCTTCATGAGATTTAGCATCTGCTTGAGCGGTGTAGTGCAGATCGTTGGTAGCCAGTAAAGGCAACTTAAGATCTTTAGCTAACTTTAAGAGATCGGCTTTAACTCGAGTTTCAATTTCGATTCCATGATCCATTAATTCCAGATAGAAATTATTGGCACCGAAAATATCGCGATAATCACTTGCTGCACGTAAGGCTTCTTTGTAAGCACCCATACGTAGCCGAGTTTGGATCTCGCCACCTGGACAGCCAGTGGTTGCAATAATTCCTTCGGCGTACTTAGAAAGTAATTCACGGTCCATACGTGGCTTGTAGTAAAAACCTTCGAGAGAAGCCAGCGAAGACAACCGGAAAAGATTTGCTAGCCCTACATTATTTTCGGCCAGCATTGTCATGTGGGTATATGCGCCACCACCTGATACATCGTCTTCGCCACCATCGGCCCACTTAACTCGACTCTTATTGAATCGAGAGTCGGGCGCAACGTAGGCTTCAATACCAATGATTGGCTTTACGCCAGCTTTAGTTGCTTGCTTATAGAAATCAAAAGCGCCGAAAACATTTCCATGATCGGTCATTGCAATAGCTGGCATTTCTTGCTGAGCTGCTGCTTGCACTAATTCGCCAACGCGCGCCGCACCATCGAGCATGGAGTACTCGGTATGTACGTGTAAGTGAACGAATGAGTCAGACATTTAGCTAGAGATCTTCTTTCTGCAAGCCGATAATTATGGAAGAACCGCGTCGCTGAGCAGCCCCAACGATGTTTGTAGGTCACTTGGATAAGGAGCCTTGAACGACATTGGTGCCCCAGTAATCGGGTGGGCAAATCGTAGTTCTAAGGCATGGAGCCAAGGTCGCGCCATGCCTAAGCTTTTAGCTAATACTGGATCTGCGCCATAAGTCGTATCGCCAACTAGCGGATGATGCAGTGCTGAGAAGTGAACCCGAATCTGGTGTGTGCGGCCAGTCTCGAGTTCTACTTGAACAAGTGAAACTGATCGATAATATTCAATAACTTCATAGTGAGTAATGCTGATCTTTCCATTGGCTACAACACCGAAACGATGATCTTCTTTTGGATGGCGATCAATAGGTGCATCGATCGTGCCACTAGAAGGATCAATGTGTCCTTGAATTAGAGCATGATAAATCTTTTCAACTGTGCGATCACGGAACGCATCCTTTAATACGTGATATGCCTGATCAGATTTCGCAACCACCATTAACCCTGAAGTTCCGACATCGAGTCGATGAACAATGCCGGCACGTTCTGCTGGCCCAGTCGTAGTAATTGTGTAACCAGCGGCAGTTAGTGCACCAACAACAGTCGGGCCAGTCCAACCAGGACTCGGATGTGCGGCGCAACCAACTGGTTTATCAATAACCACAATTGCATCATCATCGTAAACAACTGTTAGGCCTTCAATTGGGGTCAACGGAATTGGATCAGGATTAAGCGGTGCGGGCAAAAGCACTTCGATTATTTGGCCGGCTTCAACGCGTTCAGATTTTTGAAGCGCGCGACCATCGGTAGTGATGTCACCATCTTCTAGTAGTCGCACAACAGCGGTGCGAGATAAACCTAATACTCGAGTTAGCGCGCTATCGATTCGTTCGCCAGCTACTCCTTCGGGGACAGCCAGAGTCCGCAATTCACGACTATTTCTACCCAGACCAAAATTACTTTGCGACATTTACTGGCCCAACATTTCTAATTGATAAAACTATTGCTAGGAACGCAGCAACTACGATCGCACTATCAGCCAAATTAAATACGGGCCAATGGGTTAACTCGAGCCAATCAATTACTTCGCCTTTTAGGAAGCCTGGGCTTCGAAATAGTCGATCTGTTAAATTGCCCAGAACGCCGCCTAGGAGCAAACCAAGGGTTGTTGCCCAGCCTAACGAGCTTATTTTACTGCTGTAATAAAGGATTGCGATGACTGCCGCGACAGCAATAAAGGTGAACACAATCGTTGCTCCAGTTGCAAAACTAAAGGCTGCTCCAGGATTTCGAACTAAAGTTAATTGAAAAAAGGAGCCTAGAAGTTTGACTGGATTGCGCGCTGAAAGATTATTTACTGCCCAAATTTTGGTGGCTAAGTCCAGCCCCCATGTCAGTGCCGCAACTAAATAGAGGCGGCGCACGTTAGCGCCGTTCTTCCTTAGCTTTGCAGATCATGCAGAGCGTTGCGCGTGGGAAAACTTGTAAGCGGGCTTTACCAATTGTGTTGCCACATTCTTCGCAAAGACCATAACTTTTGGTGTCAATTCGCTCTAGAGCGCGTTCGGTTTGTAAAACCATGTCACGTGCATTAATTACAAGCGACATCTCATGTTCGCGTTCAAAAGTTTTAGTACCCGCATCTGCTTGATCATCGCCAGCACCTTCAGATGAAGAATGGATCAAATCGTCCATCTCAAGTTCAACTTTTGCTAACTCATCTTGCAAACGCAAAAGCTCTTTTGAAATCTCAGCTCGAATAGCTTTTAGTTCAGCAGCAGTCCATGCTCCTTCATTTTCGGCAGCGACCAATGGTGATGGCGCAGCTTTTAATGGCTTAAGAGGTGCAATTTTTTTACCACTCTTATTAGGACGAGGTGGTGGTGGCATTACTAGGCGTCGTTCTTCAACCACAACTTCAACTGGTGCGATTACAACAGTGTTAACACTTACGGTTTGTGATTTTTCATCAACGCTAATAGTGGTTTTAGATCCTGCTTTAGCCGGAAATGGTTTGCCAATTGTTTTGCTCGAAGCTGGCTTAGTTGCAGCTGGGCGGGCAACACTGGTCTTGACCTTTTTAACTGGCGCTGCTTTCTTAGCGACAGCTTTCTTTGCCGGCGCGGCCTTTTTAGCTACAGCTTTTTTGGCAGGGGCTGCCTTCTTAGCAGGCGCCTTCTTTGCTACTGCTTTTTTCGCTGGGGCTGCCTTCTTGGCAGGGGCTTTCTTCACAGCGGGTTTAGCACTTTTTTTGGTAGGCACGCGGGGCACCTTATGCTGAATAAGCGCTAAATGCCACTCGCGCCACCGAGGCTAAGACAAAGTAAGCCAAACAAAGCCAATTTTTGGTTGCCAGCCTTTGCTTGGAATAGAATTCTCACAGGTTCAAAGCGCAATGACCAGGCCATCACCTGCGAGCGTTCCAGAAGAGGTGGCAACTGCCGCGTTAGAACTGGAATCTGAACGCTAACAAATAAGTGATCTGACGCTGTTCTTTATTTTAGGTTCAGCGATAGATAAGGCGGGTGGTACCGCGGTGATCGCTAAGTTGCGAAATCCGTCCCTCCATTTTCGAAAGTTATGAAGATGGAGAAGTAAATGACATTTCGCGCAATCCCAGCAGCTATTGATCTGCCTGCCATGGAGCGTTCCATCCTAACTTTCTGGAAAGAAAATTCGGTTTTCGAAGAGTCTGTTAGCAATCGAGATGGCGCTGATACTTGGACTTTTTATGAAGGCCCACCAACTGCGAACGGCTTACCTGGAACACACCATATTGAAGCCCGAGTATTTAAAGATGTCTTTCCACGTTTTCATACAATGAAAGGCAAGCAAGTTATTCGCAATGCTGGTTGGGATTGCCATGGCTTGCCAGTTGAAATTGCAGTTGAAAAAGAACTTGGTTTTGCTGGCAAAGGTGATATTGAGAAATTTGGAATTGCTGCATTCAATGACAAGTGTCGTGAATCGGTACAACGTCACGTAGGTGCATTTACTGACATGACGAATCGCATGGGTTTCTGGGTTGATTTCGAAGAAGCTTATTGGACTATGTCACCTCAATACGTGGAGAGCGTTTGGTGGAGCTTAAAAGAAATTTGGCAAAAAGGTTTACTCGTGCAAGATCATCGTGTTGCACCATATTGCCCTCGCTGCGGAACTGGTTTATCAGATCACGAATTAGCCCAAGGCTATGAAACCGTTACTGATCCTTCTGTATTTGTGCGTTTCCCAGTAACTAGCGGCCCTCTGCAAGAACTGGGTGCAGCACTACTCGTTTGGACCACCACCCCTTGGACTTTGGTATCAAATACCGCAATCGCAGTTCATCCTGAAGTGACTTATGTAGTTGCAAAAGTTACAACTGTGCAAGATGAGGTTTCCAGCAGCGAAGTTCTAATCGTTGCCGAAAATCTAGTTTCTGCCCTCAAAGGTGACATTGAAATCTTGCAGAAAATTACTGGTAGCGAACTTGAACATACCAAGTATCAGCGCCCTTTTGATTTCGTAGAGATTCCAGATTCCCACTTTGTCGTTCTTGCTACTTATGTAACAACTGAAGATGGAACCGGTTTAGTACATCAATCCCCTGCTTTTGGTGCTGATGACTTAGCTGTTTGCCGCTCATATGGTTTACCAGTAGTAAATCCAATTGCACCTGATGGCAAGTTCTTATCTGATGTTAAATTAGTTGGCGGCCTATTCTTCAAAGATGCTGACAAACCGCTAGTTAAAGAGCTTAAATCACTTGGCGTTCTTTATAAGCATTTGCAATATGAACACTCATATCCGCATTGCTGGCGCTGTCACACTGCCTTGATTTATTACGCACAACCTTCTTGGTATATCCGTACAACTTCAATCAAAGATGCACTTATTCGTGAGAATGAAAAAACTGATTGGCATCCGGAAACAATTAAGACTGGTCGTTATGGCGATTGGTTAAATAACAATATTGACTGGGCGCTTAGCCGCAATCGTTTCTGGGGTACTCCTCTACCAATTTGGCGATGTGAGAATAAGCATGAAGTTTGTGTTGGCTCACTAGCCGAACTTGGTGAACTAGCTGGGCAAGAACTTTCTAACCTTGATCCACATCGACCATTTGTCGATGACATTACTTTTAATTGCGCAGAGTGCAAAGAACCTATGACTCGTACACCAGAAGTTATCGACTGCTGGTATGACTCTGGTGCTATGCCTTTTGCACAATTTGGCTACCCACATAAAGAAGGCTCAAAAGAGAAATTTGCAGCCGCCTATCCAGCTGACTTCATCTGCGAAGCAATTGATCAAACTCGAGGTTGGTTTTACACGTTAATGACTATCGGCACCCTGGTTTTCGATCAATCTTCATATAAGACAGTTCTCTGCCTTGGTCACATTCTCGATAAAGATGGCCGCAAGATGAGCAAGCACCTAGGCAATGTTTTAGAACCAATGGCACTCATGGAACAACATGGCGCCGATGCTATTCGTTGGTACATGTTGGCGGCCGGTTCACCTTGGTCGGCTCGTCGAGTTGGTCACGAAGCAATTACTGAAGTGATTCGCAAAACTTTATTGACTTACTGGAATACCGTTTCGTTCCACGCCTTATATGCGCAAGCAGCAAACTTTGAATTATCGCAAGCTCCAGAAATGGCCACTCGCCCACTGATGGATCGCTGGATTAATAGCGAATTGCAATCTCTGATCATTGAAGTTGACGAGGCGCTCAGTGACTTTGATTCACAACGTGCCGGCAAAGCACTAGCTGCCTTTATCGATGATCTTTCTAATTGGTATGTCCGTCGATCCAGACGCCGATTCTGGGATGGCGATGTTGCGGCTATGGCAACTTTGCATGAATCACTTGTAGTACTTACTCAATTAATGTCACCAATGGTGCCCTTTATAACTGAGGAAGTTTGGCAAGTACTTGTTCGCCCAGTTGATGCAACTGCGACTAGCTCAGTTCACTTAACTGACTTTCCGGTTGCAAATCAATCTCAGATCGATGCAACGTTATCTGCCCAAGTAGCTTTAACTAAACGAATCGTCGAGTTAGGTCGAGCTGCTCGCGCCGAAAGTGGCGTAAAAATTCGTCAGCCTCTACAACGCGCTTTGATCTCAGCAAAAGGTTGGGCTGCTCTGCCGGTTGCTATGAAAGAACAGATAGCCGAAGAGCTAAATGTGATCGACTTAGAAGATATTGCTAGTGCAGATGGCGAATTAGTTGATATCTCAATCAAAGCTAACTTCAGAACTCTAGGCACAAAATTTGGCGGAGCCGTACAAGAGATCGCAAAAGCTATTTCAGCGCAAAACCCTACTGAGCTAGTTACGGCTTTGCGTTCAAGTGAGTCAGCCAAAGTTGATACGTGGGAAATTACGCTAGATGATTTAGTAGTTACTGAGACACCTAAGAGTGGTTGGAATGTAGCTAGCCATGATGGTGAGAGCGTTGCCCTTGATCTAGCTTTAAGTCCGGCCTTAATTAGTGCTGGGCTAGTGCGCGAAGTAATTCGCTTTATTCAAGACGCCCGCAAAACAAATGGTTTTGATATCTCAGACCGCATTAACATCTCTTACAACGCCAATACTGATGTACTAGAAGCTATCGCTCAAGATCTATCGCATATTCAAGGTGAAGTTCTTGCAACGCAAATGCAGCCAGATAGTGTACTCAATCTTGGTGATAACGAACTTGGCCTAGTAGTTAAGTTAGTAAAACAGGCTTAACTAGAAAGAGCGCAGCAGCGGGACAACTCGTGAAATTACAATAAAGAGAATCAGCATAGAAAGATCAATACTGATTCCACCGATTCGTAGTGGCTTCACAAAGCGACGCACAAAGCCAAGTGGTTTATCGGTAATTGCATAAATAAAGTCTGCAGCAATTAAAAGCACGCCACGTGGCCGCCAAGATGCTGAAGCCATGCGGACATAATCCAAAATTAAGCGCAGAAATAAGCAGAGTAAAAATAATTGAAGTAAATCGGCGATTAATCCGCCAATTCTAAACACTTAAAAATCAGCTCTGGTTAAAAAAAGATGCTTCTGCTACTGCTGCAGCTTTGGCATCGTTACTAACACTAACATTTTGAGGAGAGAGCAAAAATACTTTTGCAGTAACCCGCTCGATGCTTCCGTGTAAACCAAAAACTAAACCACTTGCGAAGTCAACTAAACGCTTACGCTCGGTTTCTTCCATATCGCTGAGGTTCATAATTACTGGATTGCCTTCGCGATATTGCTCACCAATTGCACGCGCTTCGCTATAGGTGCGAGGGTGCAAAGTAACGATGCGATCCATAGGTGAAAGTTCGGGTTGAACAGCAGCAACTGCTGGACGTGATGCGACATTTCGCACCGCAGCCGCACGTGATTCACGAATAGTTACTCCGTTACTGCCGCGCACTGGTTCTGGCGCAACTGCAACTTGATCTAGCTCTGGATCGTCTTTGAGACCTAAGAAGGTCGCCATTTTGTTAACTGAAAATGCCATAGGACAAGGTTACTAGTGGGGTGATCTGGAACCGAGGATTGAACTACCTACTCGAATATGTGTCGCACCGAATTTGATCGCCGCTTCGAAGTCACCGCTCATGCCAGCAGATAGATATTTCGAATTTGGGAATTGGCTCGCAAACCCTTGATTTATCTGGGCCAAATCAGAAAATGCATTTTTAGGATCTACTCCTAATGGCGCCACTGCCATCAGCCCCAAAAGTTCCAAATTGTTGCTTTCATTTACTAGGTCGGCTAGTTGAGCTAAATCAGCCGGCCTGGCTCCCCCGCGAGCAACTTCTCCATCTAAGGAAACCTGTAAGAAAACTTGATGCTTACGTGGACTCTGAGCAAATTTAAGGATTTCTTTTGCACTGGAAATCGAATGAATTACATCAGCCCACTCACAGATTGATTTTATTTTGTTGCTCTGAATCTGGCCCTGAAAATGCCAGGTGGCCGTGATGGCTTCAGCTTTAGGTGCTGCCTCTTGATCTCTATTCTCGCCAAAATTAGATTCGCCTAGTTCGCGCAGGATTTCGACATCAGAAATGGGGAAAGTTTTAGTTACAACTATCAAATTAATCTCAGCTGGATCTCTATTAACGCTTTGAGCTGCGCTCACAATTCGCTCTTTAACATCCTGCAGATTGTCGGCAAGTTCTTCTTTACGAGTTCTCATAATCTAATTACCCCAACTTGGCGTCCCGTTATCTGATTGCGACGATATGAGAAATGATCTTCATTCTCAAAAGTACAAACTGTTTCGACTTCTACTTTTACATCAATTATCTCAAGCGCTGCAATTAAAGCTCTGGGCAAATCTAACGCCCATGTTCCAGTTCTAGTTTTACTCGTAGCTAAAGGGTGCTCTGCGATAACTTCATCGTGTAATTCTTGGGGGACTTCATAGCAAATACCGCAAATTGAAGGGCCAATAGTTCCACTTATTTGTGTCGCACCCAGATCGCGCATTTTAGCTACCGTCTTTGACGCAACTGAATTCATTAACCCAGCCCGACCAACATGGACTGCAGCAACTAATTTTTCGCTGCACAACAAAAGCGGGATGCAATCTGCAACCATAACTACTAGAGCCAAATCTGGATTAGCGGTAATCAAAGCATCAGCGATCGGAACTTGAATTGGCACTTGATCGACTACGGCGATAGTGTCTCCATGAACTTGAGACATGATCGCATATTCCCCAACTTGCTTACGTAACTTCACTCGATTTAGTTCGACATTGGCTGGATCATCACCAACATGAGTCGCTAAGTTCCAGGAAGCAAAATCGCCATGGCTAAAACCACCATGGCGATTTGTGAAGATGCTTTTCATTTCTATTTCATAAAGTCAGGTACATCAATATCGTCTTCAGAAACTAGCTCTTCAAACTTTACGCGAGGGCGCAACGGACGATCGTCATCTAGATCTAGAGCAACTGAAATTGGATCATTGCTTGGAAGCGGATCAGCATTGCCCGAAAGGGCTGCTGCATTTATGACTGGAACCGAGACCTTCTTTGGCTCTCCCCCAGAAAAACCAGCTGCGATAACAGTTATACGGACCTCATCGCCAAGTGCATCATCGATGGTGGTACCGAAAATAATACGAGCATCTGGATGCGCTGAAGCTTGGACCAGTTCGCAAGCCTCGTTGATTTCAAATAGGCCAAGGTCAGAACCGCCTGCAACTGAAAGCAATACGCCCATTGCGCCATCTATAGAAGCTTCAAGTAGCGGACTTGATATAGCAAGTTCGGCAGCGCGGCGAGCACGATCTTCGCCACGAGCAGATCCGATTCCCATTAACGCTGAACCAGCATCTGTCATTACAGTTTTAACATCAGCAAAGTCCAAGTTAATTAAACCTGGCTGAGTAATTATTTCAGTTATTCCTTGAACACCAGAGAGCAATACTTGATCAGCAGATCTGAATGCATCGACCGCTGTAATGCTGCGATCGCTAATTGCTAACAAGCGATCATTAGGAATAACAATCAAAGTATCTACTTCGCTACGAAGTTCTTCAATTCCGATATCGGCTTGTGACTGTCGAATTTTTCCTTCAAAACTAAATGGCCGAGTTACTACACCAATAGTTAGCGCACCTAAATCACGCGCAATCTTTGCAACAACTGGTGCACCACCTGTTCCGGTTCCGCCACCTTCGCCAGCAGTTACGAAAACCATATCCGCACCGCGCAAAATTTCTTCAATTTCATCTGCATGATCTAGTGCAGCTTCGCGACCTTTTTCAGGTGCTGCACCTGCGCCAAGACCTTTTGTTGATTTGCGACCGATATCTAATTTCACATCGGCATCACTCATTAATAAATGTTGAGCATCAGTATTTATTGCAATGAACTCGACACCTTTTAAACCAACATCGATCATTCGATTAATTGCATTAACTCCACCGCCACCAATACCTACAACTTTGATGACCGCTAAATAGTTCTGTGGTGAAGCCACTTTTTATCCTCCTAAAGAACAGTAAACCTCAAGTTGAGAATCACTGTTATGCCTGATATATAGGCGAAACTATTCTTTGCAAGGCACGTAGGCAAAGACCGCCACGCATCTTTTTTATATTTTATTTTAGCTATTTTTAACGAAAAATTTATTTAACAATCGGTGAATGAGGTTCTGTTAAATCTATTTTTCGAATTTTTGAATTCTCTTTCAGTGCTACTAAAGCCTTATATACCTTTAGTTTCAGGTCGATCTCATCACCGGCTCCCCAAATAACCATTAGCGAGCGATTGCCTTCGGTAATTTTGAAATAAATATTATCGGGCGAAGTAGCTGTAAAGGCTGAAGTACGGGTTGAGAAATCACTTGGCAATTTAGTAAATAGTGTGATGGCAGCTAATCCGCTCTTGGCATCCTTAGCCAAAACTGAAGGTAACTTTGATTTATAACCGCCAGGTAATTCAAATCTTTTCCCTGATGCATCCATCAGTTGACCGTTAAAAGTTGCAATCGGTAAACGAGGCGTAACGGCAATAACTATTTTTCCTGAAATCCAATTGCGAGATAAGTCTGCATTATCAACCCATGGCAAAGTTTGTATGCGGCCCGCAATTTTGCGCGTTTCAATTCGAGCTAGTCTTTCGCCAACTTCTATCTGCGCTAAATTTTTCACTATGGCCTCACTACTTTTCGTAGGTGCGCCCGTGTAACTAATTTCTTTAATAGTGAATACGTTTGACCAGCCAAGTAAGTAAGCTAGTCCGGCAATAAGTAGGATTGCTAAAAAAGTTATTAATCGGTGCTTACGTAAAAACATTTACTTTGCTAGCTCTTCCACAATAATTGGTGCTAGTGAACTAACATCGCCAGCGCCTAAAGTAATTATTACATCGCCTGGCTTAGCTGATTTAACAACAGTTTCCACTGCAACCATAAAGTTAGGGATAAATCTGCCATGTTTCATTTTTTCGACAATTGCTTCTGAGCTAATTCCAACAATCGGCTTCTCGCTTGCCGCATAAATTTCGAGCACAACTACTTCATCAGCCAAATCTAAAGTTTTCGCAAAATTATCAATAAAAGCTTTTGTACGTGAATATCTATGTGGCTGAAAAACTACAATTAGACGACCATCTCCAGCAAACCTACGTGCTGCGGTCAACGTAACTTCAATTTCAGTTGGATGATGTCCATAGTCGTCAATGACTCGTATTCCGTTGACAGTACCTTTTATTTCAAAGCGTCGACCAGCACCCTTGAAAGTGGCTAAGCCATCAATCATTTCGCCAGGTACTTGTTCGAGAACTATTCCGGCAGCAAGAGCGGCGGCTGCATTCATTAAGTTATGGTGGCCCGGAACATTTAGCTCGAGCTTGCCAACTACTTTGCCATGCCAGATCGCACGTGCGCTAGAGCCCAATGGCAAAAGGGTTATCTGATCAATTACTAAATCTGAATCAGGCGAAGTTCCGTAAGTAAAGGTTCGGGTATTTGTCACGGTGCTGCCAAGTTTACGAGCTCCTTTATCGTCATTGCAGTAAATCAAAAAGCCATCGCTAGCTATTGTCATAACAAAATCCGCAAACACTGCAAAGACCGCGTTCTCGTCAGCAAAGTAGTCAACGTGATCATGCTCAATATTTGTAATGATCGCGCCGTAAGGATGATAAGCAACAAAGGAGCCATCAGATTCATCAGCTTCGGCCACAAAAAATTCACCAGTGCCTCGATGTGCATTGGAACCAGAAGCGGTAATCGTGCCACCGATAGCAAAAGATGGATCAGCGCCTGTTGCCTGTAGGGCAACTGTCAGCATTGATGAGGTTGTAGTTTTTCCGTGGGTTCCCGCTACTGCAATACTTTTTGATTCTGACATAAGCAGTGCCAGCGCTGTTGCTCGAGCGATAAGCGGGATACCTATTTCAAGGGTACGCAAGCGTTCTGGATTATTGTCCGAAATCGCAGTTGAGAAAACAACTAGGTCTGCACCATCTACATTCTGACCATTATGCCCAACGGTAACGTTTGCCCCGAGCGCGATGAGTGCGACTACTACATTTGAATCCTTAGCATCGGATCCGGAAACTTTAATTCCATGCGACAGAGCAATCCGAGCTAAGCCACTCATTCCAGCTCCACCAATGCCTATGAAGTGAATGCGCTTACCAATTAATTCTGGCAACGTAAAAGTCGGCTTCATTTAAGCAATTCTGGCATGACGGCGCATCAACTTAACAATATTTGCAGCAGCGGCGCGATCGCTTTCGTCTCCAGCCATAAATTCTTGGGCTTTCGCCATTGTGCTGGTTATGTTTTGAGCCAGCCACTGAACATTGAATTCGACCTGCGGCACGACGATGGCTCGGCCTTGCTCAATTAGGAAATCAGCATTTCGAGCTTGCTCACCATTTCCTATAGCTAGCGGAATAAAAATCGCATATTTGCCTAACGCATTAATTTCGGCACAAGTAATTGCGCCACTGCGACCGATTACCAAATCAGCTGCCAGATAAGCAGTAGCCATATCTTCAATATAGGAAACCGGTTGATATCCAGCAGTTGCTAACGGAAGTTGATTCTTGCCGCCTACAGAATGAATAACTTCAAAATTTGTCAGTAAATTTGAGAGTGAGTTGGCAACTACTGTATTGATCGCTGCTGAACCCTGTGACCCACCCATAATTAAGATCAAAGGTTTAGTTGATGTGATACCAAGTTTTAACTTTGCTGCTTTTCGCGCAGCCGGCCAATTGTTCTTGGCCATATCCAAGGCAGAACTTATTGAGGGTTTAAGCGGTAATCCCACAACTTCTGCATTCTTAAACTTTCCAGTTTTAACTGGTTTGCCAACTGCCATGGCCCCACCCAAAATACCTCCGAATTTATTTGCCCAGCCAGGAATCGCATTTGCTTCGTGAATTACAAAAGAAATTCTGCGAAACTTTGCGGCCAGATAAATTGGTGCTGAGACATAACCACCAAAACCAATTACGCATTCAGCGCCATTTACTATCTTCAGCGATTTAGAAAGTGCTTGGCCAAACCGAAGAGGTGCTAAAAATCCATCTAACGAAAGCGAACGAGGAAGCGTTACTTTAGGAATAACAGATAATTTATATCCAGCAGCGGTAACTAAAACATTTTCTAGTCCTGATGCTGTGCCAACGAATTCGAACTCACTCTTAGGAAATTCTTTTCGCCATGCATCGGCAACGGCTAAAGCTGGCTCGATATGCCCTGCTGTTCCCGCCCCAGCTAAAACAATCTTCATTTAGCAGCTGACTTTCTAAACTCTCGAATTCCGCGGGCAACTTCAGGATCACGAAGAGCGGCTCCTAAAACAAAGCCCAGCGCGAGGTAAGTGGCAATTAATGATGAACCACCGTATGAAATAAGCGGCAAAGTTACGCCAACTACTGGCACCAAACTAATTGCGGAACCAATATTAAGGAAGCACTGAATCGAGATCCATGCCCCTATGCCAGCGCACGCAAATCTCACCATTGGATCATTCGCCCGAATCGCAATTCGGAAAATGGCAAAAATCAATCCGCAGAAAAGCGAAATTGTTGCAACAGTTCCAAGCAGGCCTAGCTCTTCGCCGATTACTGAGAAAATAAAATCAGTATGAGCTTCAGCTAAATATCCCCATTTCTGCCGACTTGCTCCCAGACCAACACCTAAAAATCCGCCAGATGCCAAGCCCATCAAACTATGTGCTGGTTGCCAACCAGCATCCTTATAGTCATCTGCAGCGAACGGATTGAAAACCACCAGGATTCGAGCTGCTCGGTAAGGCGCAGTTAAAATTAGCGCACTCACGCCAGCCATGCCTAGCGCTGAAATAGTTCCAAAAAGTCGAAGTGGGATTCCAGAAATAAAAAGCAACCCAGCCATAGTCGCACCTATTACTGCCGCCGTTCCTAAATCCCTACCCGCTAATACAAATATAAGAACACCGACGTATCCAGGAACAATCAATTTCAAAACATTTGTGCGTACTACTCCAGCATTTTCATATTGCGCCAACATGGTGGCTGCCCAAAGAATCATTAGAAATTTAGCGAACTCAGATGGCTGAACCACAAATGGTCCAAACCCAATCCAGTTTCGGTTTCCATTAACAGCATGTCCGACACCTGGAATAAGCAAAGTTACCAGTAAGCCGAGTGAAACAAGAAGTGATACGCGTCCGATTGCTCTCCACAAGTTCAAGCGCAACTTTGCTGCTGTCCAACCAATTGGTAGAGCTAGAAGAAGAAAAATAATTTGTCTTAGGAATGTGCCATAGGTATTACCGTTTACTTTGGTTGAGTAGATTGTCGATGCCGAGAAAACCATCACTAGACCTAAAATACTCAAGGCAGTCACACATATAGCAAACAACGCAAAAGTATTAAAAGGCTGAAGTAACTTGCTGCGTTTAATTTGTGTTGACATTTTTACCCACTATTTCTCTAACCGATTTAGCAAAACGATCGCCACGATCGCCATAGGAAAGAAATTGATCCATCGAGGCACATGCAGGCGCCAACAGCACTGCATCGCCTTCTTGTGCAAGAAGTTTTGCCTCATTTACTATCTGATTCATGAATTGATTATCTGTGTTACTTCGATCATGCCCAGGCTTTGGATCAACTCGAACGATGGGGACGTTGGGGAATTGGCTCTGCAGTTCGCTGGCTATGAATTCTCGATCAGTGCCAATTAATACAACTCCGCGCAAACGTGATCCGACTTGGGCAATTAACTCACTCATCTCAGCGCCTTTAGCTAATCCACCTGCAATCCAGACCACACTCAATTCAGACATTACTGAGGCTTGGGCAGCGTGCGGATTCGTTGCCTTGGAATCATCGATCCATCTAATTGCGTTCTGCTCCAGAACTAACTCAATGCGATGTCGTCCTGGCCGAAATTTCTTAATTGCTCCGCGAATAACTTCATGGTCTACGCCAATGGCCCGCGCTAATCCGGCAGCGGCCAAGGCGTTGGAAACCGAATGTGGCGCAGTTGGTTGAACTTCAGCTAACTCACAAAACATCGCTGCTTCCATCGGATCTATTACAAAAGCTCGATCAACTAAAAGATCTTCAACTAATCCGATCTCCCCTGGCTTAGGCGTTTGCAGAGTATAGAAAACTTTTCGACCTTGCCAATGCGCGCTTCCTTCAACCACTGCCGAATCATCACCATTTAAGATCGCAGTGACAGAACGACTCAGTAAATCTAGTTTCGCTTTTGCATACTCTGAAAATGAGCCATGCCAATCAATATGGTCTAGAGCAATGTTTAGAATTGAACCAGCCACAAATTCAGCTGATTGTGCCCAATGCAACTGGAACGAAGAAAGTTCTAGGATCAAATAATCATATTTATGCTCTGAGGTAACTGCGTCAACCACTGGTGTCCCAACATTGCCACAAGCAAAAGCATTGATACCGGCTGCTTTTAGAATTGATTCAGTAAGTTCTACAGTTGAAGTTTTGCCATTAGTTCCGGTTACTGCTAACCACTTCTGCCCTGGTGCTAATTGTTGCTTGATTTCCCAAGCGATATCAATTTCATTTAATAGTGTGATCTCACGGTTTCTAAGATCGGCAATCGCCGGATGTCCTGGGCGCCAACCTGGTGAAACAACTGCGGCAGCCCAATTTATGTTTGATACTTCGTTAAGCGACACTCGAGGAAATTCAAATGTACTGCTCTCGTTTTCGTCATATATTGAAACTTCTGCGCCTAAGTTGCTTAAAACTTGTGCAACTGATCGACCGGTTACGCCGCCGCCCAATACCAACAGCCGTGCTTGGGCAATAGCTACGCCGCCCAACGTTGATACTTTTGATAATGAAACTGGCGAGTTAATGGACATTTTTAACGCTTAAAGCGCAACCCACTGCGCATAGAAGAGACCTAAGCCCAGTGCTACGCATAGGCCCGCAATGATCCAGAAGCGAAGCACAATAGTTACTTCGCCCCAACCCTTTAATTCAAAGTGATGATGTAACGGTGCCATTCGAAAAATTCTTTTTCCGCCAGTAGCCTTGAAGTAAAGCGTCTGAATAATTACTGACATCGTAATGATGACAAAAAGTCCACCAAGTGGAATCAATAGAAGTTGAACTCTTAAAGTGCAAGCTAATCCAGCAAGTGCACCACCTAAAGCTAATGATCCAGTGTCACCCATAAATATTTTCGCTGGTGAAGCGTTCCACCAAAGGAATCCAGTACATGCGCCAGCAAGAGCAGCTGCTAATACCGCTAAGTCCAGTGGATCTCGTACCGCATAACATCCGCTAGCTGCATCAAGAGCAATCGCGCAACTTTGACCGAATTCCCAAACACCAATCAAGATGAATGACAAAAAGGTCATTACTGACGCCCCGGTTGCTAGTCCATCGAGACCATCAGTTAAATTCACGCCATTACTGGTAGCAGTGACCATCAAGGAAATCCAGATAATTACCGCTACTGCCCCTAGAACAATACTGGTATCCCGTACCGTTGATAAATTTAATGAGATTGGCGTAAGTCCAGAATTATCTGCAAATCGAATACCAAAATATCCGAAGGTTGCTGCAATTATTACTTGGCCAACAATTTTATAACGTCCTTTAAGACCCAAGGATTTCTCACGTGAAACTTTTAGCCAATCATCTAAGAAACCAACGAATCCAAGTCCAATTACTAAAGCAATAACCAAAAGTGCCGAAGCCGTCATTGCTGTTTGAGTTATTCCGTGACTCAATAAATACCCAGTTATCGCAGCAAAAATAATTATTAAACCACCCATGGTTGGTGTGCCACGTTTGGTGTGGTGTGAACTTGGGCCATCGTCTCGAATGATTTGACCATAACCACGTTTTGCTAAGAGGCGAATTAAAACTGGGGTGCCGAATAAAGCAAAGAAGAGTGCTACCGCACCCGAGATAAGGATCTGTCTCATTTATTCGTCATCCTTCTTTCCTGCATCAGTTTGCCAGTTCACTGCTACTTGTTGGGCTATTTCTTCAAAGTGTTCAGCTCGTGAAGCTTTCACCAGCAAGACATCACCAGATTGCATCTCATTTAATAGCGCTACTACTGAATTCTTATCATTAAGTTCATGCACTTGAGTCTCGCTATTGCTCGGAACCCCTTGTCTATAGGCGGGCATCGAAACTGCGATGAGATGATCAATTGCCAAGTCGCACACCAATTTTCCGATATCAGCATGGTCTGTTTTCTCAGATGGACCTAACTCGTGCATCTTTCCTAAAGCTGCCCACGATGAACCGCCCCGCTCTTGTGCAAAGAGAGCCAGCGTACGAAGTGCGGCAGCCATTGATTCGGGATTAGCGTTATATGAATCATTGATCATTAACCGACCATTTAGTTCAAATATCTCCATGCGCCATTTGCTCGCCAGCTCGGCCATTGATAGTGCGCCAGCTATCTGATCGACAGATAAACCCAAGGCACTAGAAATCGCGGCTGCTGCTAAGGCATTAGGTATTTGGTGAAGACCAACTAAGCGCATACCAACAGCTGCTCGACCAGATTTTGTAACTAAGTCGAAATGTGGGCGACCTTCACGAATCTCAACATCTGCAGCTCGCACATTGCAATCACTTCTCTCGCCAAAGGTAAGCAGTGCTACCCCATCGGCAACTTTCATGGCTGGCGTGAATTGATCGTAAGTACCAAGCACTGCTGTGCCTCCACTTATCAGCGAAGTTACTAATTCTGATTTAGCTTGAGCAATTGCTTCGCGAGATCCAAATTCACCTATGTGCGCGTTTCCAACTTTTAAGACTGCGCCAATTTTTGGTTTTGCAATTTCGCAAAGTGCCGAAATGTCTCCTATGTGACGAGCACCCATTTCGACAATACAATATTTAGTTTTCTGATTACATTCCAAAATAGTTAGCGGTACACCCAATTCATTGTTAAAAGATCCAACTGGTGCAACAGTTTCTCCAACCGAAGAGAGAATGTAGTTCAGCAAATCCTTGGTAGTGGTCTTGCCTTGAGAGCCAGTAATACCGATAACTGTTAATTCTGCTAATTGCACGCGCACAAATTTGGCTAAATCGGCAACTGCCTGCATTACGTCAGAAACAACTACACACGGCTGATCAACTACTTGGGTCGTAAGAGCCAATACGGCGCCATTTGCAAAAGCATCAGGGCAGAACTTATGCCCATCGGTATTCTCGCCAATTAAGGCTAGAAACATTGATCCAGCTTTAGCGCGACGTGAATCAAAAACTGGTGGCTGTGTAACCAGAATATTCTCATCGCCATGAAGTGAGCCATTAACTATTAATGAAATTTCACGGGCTGATAATTTGATCATGGTGTCGCCTCAATTGCAGAAGCTAGGACTAACCGATCATCAAAGTTGTGTTTAACGCCAGCTATTTCCTGACCTAGTTCATGACCTTTTCCAAGTAGCACAACTACATCGCCAGGTTTTGCAGAAGCAACAGCTATTTCTATGGCGCGTTTCCGATCGAGTTCGATTGAACTTGAAGCTGGCAGAGTTAAACCAGAAACCATGTCCTTTATGATTTCACTTGGATCTTCGCTACGTGGATTATCGCTCGTAAATATTGCAACATCAGATCCGGCTAATAAAGCTGCACCCATTAATGGTCGCTTACTCTTGTCACGATCGCCACCACAACCTAATACGGCAATAACTTTGCCTATGGTGCTTTCACGTAAAGTGGCCAGCACGCGTGTTACTGAATCTGGAGAGTGCGCATAATCAACTAATGCAGTAAATGGCTGACCCAGATCTACCTTCTCGAGTCGACCTTCGGCGCCAGTTAACGAAGGTGTAATTGCTGCAATATCAATTGGATCAATTCCACTTGCAACTGAGATAGCAATAGCCATGAGTAGGTTATCTAAATTGAAGTCACCGATTAGTTTTGTAGAAGTTTCAATTAAAATTCCACCAGCACCTCTGATTGCAATCGAGGTACTTTGCACACCTGATTCAATTCTCTCGAAGTACCAATCAGCTGATGTAGTATTTCGCGAAATCTTTACAACCGGTAATTCTTGAATTTCTAATAACTTATTTGCCCATGTGGAATCAATATTAATATAGGCAGTATCCGCGTACTTATAGCTAAAAAGAGCAGCTTTTGCAGCAAAGTAAGCTTGCATATTCAGATGGAAGTCCAAGTGATCTTGTGACAAATTCGTAAATGCAGCAATATCAAAATGTGAGCCACCAATTCGGTTCAGCGATACTGCGTGGCTAGACACTTCCATATATAAATTTCGCATGTGACGCTCTCGCATTACTGCGGCTAATGATTGCAGTTCAGGTGCTTCAGGCGTGGTGCGAAGGGCTGGAACTATTTCATCACCGATCCTAGTTTCGACAGTTCCGACTAATCCACTTTGTCGATTAGCTGCCATCGCAATCTGATAGAGCAATGTGGTCACGGTCGTTTTCCCATTTGTGCCAGTTACCGCGACGCTAAACATGTCACGCATAGGTTCAGAATGTAACCAGGCTGCAATTGCACCTGCAGCAGCTCGTGGGTCAGCAACTATTAGAACTGGCAGATCCGTAATTAAGACAGCCCCTACTTCGTCAGTTAGAACAGCAACTGCACCGTTTAATTTCGCGTTACCAGCATAAGTTGCCCCATGCACTTTAGCGCCAGCGACTGCAACGAATAGATCACCGGATTCAATTTGATGTGAATCAATTGAAACGCCAGTAACTGTAATTTTCTCTAAATCTGAATGAGTAGAAGTAGCTGAAATAAGTTCACTGACCGCACGAAGAGTTCGTCCAGAAATTGGATCGTGTGGTCGCAACATTTTAGAGAGCGCCGCTCGCAGAGTTAGTTGGCGCATTTGCTTTGGCTTTAGCCTTTTTTAATTCCTTTTCGTTTAGAGCAACTGGCACTATTTTGGTTCCAGTTGGTGGAATGTGCTTTGATTCAAGAACAAAAGACATTACTTTCTTAAAGACTGGGCCACCAAGGTATCCACCCCAGTGCATTCCCTTAGGATCTTGAATAGTTACCGACACTACATATCTAGGTGCATCAGCTGGCGCAAAACCAATAAAAGAAGCCGTGTAACCGCTATAACAACCGCAGATGTCGTTGTAACGCATTGCGGTGCCCGTCTTACCAGCTACTCGATAACCCGGAATAGCTGCAGAAGGCGCTGTACCGTTTCCAGAAACAACACTCTCCATCATGATGCGTAGTTTGTACGCGGTTTCTGCACTTACTACACGCTCAGTTGTTCGAGATTTAGCAGGTGTGAAATTTCCGTTTGCTTCATTTGTTCCGGCAATAACCGTTGGTGATACGCGAACACCATTATTTGCAATCGTCGCAAAAACGCTAGTTGCTTGCATCGCAGTAACCGAATATCCCTGACCGAATGCAACCGTCGGTGCTGTTGTACCTGACCAATCTGCAACTGGTCTAAGAATTCCTCTTGATTCACCTGGTAGACCAGAACCAGTGCTCAGGCCGATTCCAAATTTTGTTAGGTAATCGTGTAATTGATTATTGGTAAGTTTCTCGCCGATCATAATTGTGCCGGTGTTACTAGAAACCGCCAAGATGCCTGAAGTTGTAAGCCGCTGATCTTTGTGTCTTTCGTGATCATGGAATGCTGAACCACCGCGAGAAAGTGCATAAGGGACTGTGAAAACTGTAGTTGGAGTAACTTTACTTTCTTCAATTGCCGCAGCAATTGTCATAATTTTTCCAGTTGAACCTGGTTCGTAAACATCTTGAACTGATGGGTTACGCATTGCAGCTAGTGAGATGCTGTCACGATTATTTAGATTGAAAGTAGGCGCAGTGGCATGAGCCAAAATTGCACCTGTTTTAGGATCCATCACAATTACAGTTCCACTGCTTGCATTTGAAGACTTAACGGCATCGGCTATAGCTTTTGATGCAACCCACTGAATATCCCGATCGATAGTTAAGCGAATCGAAGTTCCAGCTTTTGCTGCGATAATTTCAGATTGTGAACCTGGAATTTCTGCACCATAACCATTGGCGTATGAGTACTTGCCATTAGTTCCAGTGATAATCGAGTTCATGCTCGATTCCAGACCAGTTGCGCCATTACCTTCTTGATTAACAAAGCCAATTAATGAAGCCACTAAAGAACCAGATGGATATTCGCGGATATATGCACGCTCTGGGTAAAAAGCCGTAATACGTTGATCAAATTCTTTAGGATCCAGTGCGTCGTTATGTTCAGTAATAGCCTTCTTTAGCGCAGTCCAGACGGCTGGCTTAGCATTGCGATAAATCAACTTCCACTTTAATTCACCGGTAAAAAGTGTTTTCAGTTCTGATACCGGCATTCCCAGAATTGGTGAGGCAAACTTGGCGGTAAAAGCAGGGTCTGAAATCGCGCTCTGATCTACCACGATATTTATGGCATTTACGCTCTTTGCCAGCGCAACCCCATTTACATCGGTAATCGTGCCGCGAGGCGCTTGTAGCGTTGCTACGTTCTCCATCTCATTTACTGCCCAAGTACGAATCGAGTTAGCTGTTATTACTTGTACCCAAATAACTTTAGCAACGAAAATTGCCATGAATATTAAGGTCAACGCAATCAAAATTTGAATGCGCTTGCGGACTAGAGCGAAATTACCCAATTGACCCTCCAGCAACTACATCAGTTGCAGGAACTAAAGGTTCGTCAAGATTTAGAAATTGTGGATTCGCAGAAGGATTCATTCCCATTTTACTTGCCGCAGCAGCCAGTGCCATTGGTGAAGAGATTCGATCTAATTGACGAATATATGCTTCTCTTTGATCAGTAAGTAAGCGAGCCTCAAGTTGTAGTTTTGAAAGTTTGAATGCATCCTGTGCAAGAAGCGTATTTATAAAGAGAAGTGAAACTAGGCCAAGTGCTCCAATTCCAGTTAGGAAAAGGATGAAAACTTTCTGGTCGGCTCGCTTGTCGATGTCGATCTTAGGAACTAGACGAAGAGCAACTTCCGAAGATCGTTCAATCACTTTCTTTCTTGAACGGTTGATTACTGGAGCGAGTGCTGTGATTGCCATTATGCAGCCAACCGTTCTATTGCACGTAGACGAACTGACTGCGCGCGCGAGTTCGCGGCAATCTCTGCTTCACTTGGTAATACCGAACCGCGAACCACTAGAGCGAATTTCGCAGCAAATTCAGGAAGATCAATTGGTAAGTCACGTGGCGTGCCTGATGTTGTAGCTTGGGTAAAAATTTCTTTTACGATGCGATCTTCAAGTGACTGGAATGACATAACTACTAGGCGCCCGCCGACCTTTAGCAGTTCTAAAGCTTGCGGAATTGCTCGGTTAACAGCGCCAAGTTCATCATTAGTTTCAATTCGCAATGCTTGGAAAGTGCGCTTGGCTGGATTGCCACCAGTGCGACGAGTCGCTGCTGGAATGCTCTCTTTAACTAAAGTTGCCAGTTGTGCAGTTGAATTAAGGGGCGCTTTAGCTCGTTCTTTAACAATATTCTCAACAATGCGTGTTGCGAATTTTTCTTCACCATAGGTACGCAAAATTCGTACTAATTCGCCAGGTGCATAAGTATTTACAATTTCGCTAGCAGTAATTCCAGTTGATCGATCCATACGCATATCAAGTGGTGCATCTTGCGAATACGAAAACCCACGATCGCTCTGATCAAGTTGCATTGATGAAACGCCTAGATCAAAAAGAATTCCATCAACTTTGTTAAATCCAAAACTATTAACGACTTCAGTAATTTCATCAAAGATTGCATGATTTAGTTTTGTGCGGTTTTCAAATTTAGCTAACCGATTTTTTGCTTTAACAATTGCATCAAGATCACGATCAATTCCAATCAAAACTAAATTTGGATTTGATTCAAGTAAAGCTTCGCTATGTCCACCGAGGCCAAGAGTTGCGTCAACTACAACTGGAGTTTCTGATTTATTAATTGCGGGGGTTAAAAGATCAATGCAGGTATCTCGCATTACTGAAATATGTTCTTGCATCAATTCCCCCTTTCGTTAACTTGCCCTTCATCAACTTGCCTTGCTTTACTTCTTTACTGCTTGTGTTCCATGTTCTGTTTTTCGTTATCGCTATCTGTTCTGGTCACCGCCGGCCGACGGAGTTTCATAAACGGCACCGGGGAAGGGGCGCCGTTTTCGTAGGGTCGGCGGTGGCCAAAAGAGATAGTGGTTAGATCAAAAGAGACCTGGGAACACCTCCTCGGAAACTTCAGCGAA
>CANHRM010000010.1 GCA_947463725.1 Actinomycetota bacterium
GGTGTTCCGAGAAATCCTCGAATCACGGTCTTCCTCTTGCTACAGCTATACCGAATATGTAAAACATGAAACGGGTACTGATAAAGCGTCCGACTAGGGCAAAGCGTACCTCCTACTTGCGAGTTCACCTAAAGTTTTTTTCGCGAGATCACGCTCAAATCACCCGATAATTAAGACGATCTAGACAGTTAAAGGCTCGTAGGTGTACAAATAGAGCACTAGTAAGTGCCGATGGGCTGGGGAAGGTCGCATCAAGCGCCCTTGCTAGGAGAGATAAATGGAGCGAATTTCGCCCACGAATAATGATGTATCGACCGGTTCGCTAATAATTCATAGCGCGCCTTCTGCTTTGCGTACCCATATTGATTGGGCGATCAAAGATATTTTGGGAACTTCGGTTCAGATTCAATGGCGCCCACAACCAAACTTTGCTGGCACATATCGCACCGAAATTACATGGCGGGATTTAGCCGGCAACGCAGCAAAACTTTGTAGTGCACTTTCGAGTTGGCATTATTTAAGGTTTGAGATTTTTGAAGCTACCAATAATGAAGGCGAACTATTTAGATTTCTCCCCGAGCTTGGCATCTTGCGTAATCAAACCGATGGGGCCGGCAATATTTTGCTCACCGATTCGGTAGTAGTTAACGCATTGAGTAATTCATTCGAGGAAGATGAATTACGCGATTCGATTAACCGAATTCTGGGTAAACCTTGGGAGGAAGTTCTTGAACCACTGCGAGCGATTGATCAGCGAGAGGTGGCTCCGCTGCAAGCGATCTAAATTGTGCGGTTATCCCTAGTGATTAAGTAGAATAAAGCCATGAGCCAAAACCTAGAAAGTAACAAAGTATCCATCGAGCGCAATAAGGGCATAGTCCTAATCGCAGCCGCCGTGATTTTATCTATCGCCTTAGGTGGCGGATTAATGAAAGTTGGCGCTGGCTTTGCATCGCGCGCAAGTGATGGCATCACAGTTACTGGTTCTGCCAAAGTCGAAGCTACTGCAGATAATGCAGTCTGGACTTTATCTGTTTCGCAATCTTCGCCAACAGTTGGCACTGCCGTCTCAAAGGTAGCCGATGGAGTAAAAGCTTTATCTAGCTATTTAACAAAAGGTGGTATCGCGGATAACCAGATCACTTTAGGTGCTGTTTCCACATATGCCAACGAAGAATATGTAAATGGAAATAGCACCGGGCGCATACTTTCCTACCGCGCTAATCGCGATGTCACAGTACGCACTAAAGATGTGCAGCTAGTTTCAAAATTGAGTCAAAGTATCGGAGACTTGCTTCAAACAGGAGTCCCAGTAAATAACTATGGTCCGCAGTACTACATATCAACACTTTCTGACTTGCGACCTAAGTTGTTGGGCGAAGCCATGAAAGATGCTCGAGTTCGTGCCGAAGCAATTACTAAATCTGTTGGTGGTTCAGTTGGCGCAGTAATAAATGTTAAGAGCGGTCCGTTTCAAGTAACGACTCAAGATTCGACTCAAACCGCAGACTATGGCGCTTATGACACCAGCACAATTGCAAAGACCGTTACTTCTACAGTTTCGGTTACTTTCAAAACAAAGTAATTAGCCGCAAATTAAAGCGGGATATTGCCGTGGTTGCCTCTTCGATGAGGCGCCGCGGCAATTGCTTTTGCTAGCGCACTTCTAGTTTGCGCCGGTTCAACAATTTCATCAACTGCGCCAATTTCAATAGCGCGCTCTACGCCACCAGAAACACGATCATGTTCTGCCGCTAATTCCAGCTCCATGGCTTCGCGTTGTTCTTGTGGAATATCAGCCAATAATCGACGATGCAGAACACGCACTGCAGCAACTGCGCCCATCACTGATACTTCAGCAGTCGGCCAAGCAAATACCCGAGTGGCACCAAGTGATTTCGAATTCATAGCAACGTATGCGCCACCGTATGCGCGACGAGTAATAAGAGTTACACGTGGAACAACTGCTTCGCCAAAAGCATGTAGCAACTTGGCGCCACGGCGTACAGCGCCTTCCCACTCTTGGCCAGCACCAGGTAAAAAGCCCGGAACATCAGCAATCACGATTAGTGGAATACCAAATGCGTCACAAGTGCGAACAAAGCGCGCCGCTTTTTCAGCAGCAGATGAATCAAGGACACCACCTAAATGTTGCGGGTTATTTGCTAATACGCCAACTGTGCGACCACCGAGACGACCTAAAACCGTGGTCATATTCTCAGCCCACATCGGTAGTAGTTCTAACTTCTCAGCGTCACTATCTAAAATTGCATTTACTAATGGATGCACTCCATAGGCACGCTTAGTTACGGCCGGAACATACTTGGCCAAATCTTCATCAACTAAATCTGTATTTAATAAACCTTGATCGGCAAATAGTGAAGTTAAATCACGAATCTCGGCGAATGCTTCTTCTTCGCTATGAGCGATAACGTGGGCAACACCGCTGTTTTTGCGGTGTGCATCAGGACCACCCAGTGTTGCGATATCAATTTTTTCACCGGTAACACTTTTAACTACATCGGGGCCAGTTACAAAGATGCGTCCATTTGGTGCTAAAACCACAATGTCAGTTAGCGCTGGGCCATAAGCACCGCCACCAGCGGTTGGACCAAGCACAAGTGATAACTGCGGAATTCGGCCGCTAGCTGTAATCATCGATTGGAAAACTTCACCGAATGCACTTAGCGAAGAAACTCCATCGCGCAATCGCGCGCCTCCACTGTGCCATATGCCAATGATCGGCGACTGGCTACCCATCGCTGATTTATATGCTTCAACGATTACATGTGCGCCATCAGCACCAAGTGCACCACCTTGACGTGTGGCATCAGAAGCGAATACGACTACTCGATTACCTTTGATTTCACCCGTAGCTGCAACCATTCCACAATCGGTGCGGGGGATTAATAGTTCAAATTTTCCATCATCAACTAAACGTGCGATACGTACTTCAGGATCGCGCTCGTCGATCGTCATTTTAGTTAACTGACTTAAAGACTAATACGACATTATGTCCACCAAAGCCAAAAGAATCATTTAGAGCTGCGATATCACCTGTTGGTAGAACACGTGGCTTATCGCGCACAACATCGACAGTTACGGCTGGATCCAGATTTTCAATATTAATAGTTGGTGGCGCTAAACGATCTTGAATTGCTTTTACAAGGAATACAGATTCAATTGCACCTGCACCACCAAGTAAATGGCCAGTCATAGATTTTGTTGCCGATACTGCAACATGATCAGCATCTGTTCCGAGAGCTAAGCGCAGAGCGTTGGCTTCAGCTACATCGCCAGCAGGTGTCGAAGTGGCGTGAGCATTTAAGTGCACAACGTCTTTAGTTGAGATGCCAGCATCGGCAAGTGCGAACTTAATCGCACGTTGCACACCAATACCATCAGGATCTGGCGCTGCAATATGGAAACCATCAGAAGTTAAACCTTGTCCGGCAATTTCACAATAAATTTTGGCACCACGAGCTTTAGCGTGTTCGTACTCTTCCAGAATTAAAACTCCGCCACCTTCGCCCAAAACAAAACCATCGCGATCGAGGTCATATGGTCTAGATGCGCGCTCAGGTGCATCGCTGCGAGTTGAGAGTGCTTTCATTGCGGCAAAACCTGCCATTGGCAGTGCATGAATAGCGGCCTCAACGCCACCACTGAAAATTACATCGGCCCGATTGTTGCGAATCATTTCAAATGCATAGCCGATTGCTTCAGCACCTGATGCACACGCACTAACTGGGGTGTGAACGCCGGCACGAGCTTTAAATTCAAGACCAACATGTGCCGCTGGGCCATTAGGCATCAACATTGGCACTGTGTAAGGGCTAACTGAGCGAGCACCTTTTTCTTTCAAAACATCATATTGATCGAGCAAGGTTGTAACGCCGCCAATACCCGATGCAATAACGACACCTAGGCGCTCGTTATCAACTTCTGGCGAACCAGCATCTTTCCAAGCTTCGCGCGCAGCAATTAATGCAAATGCTTCAGAGCGATCAAGTTTGCGAAGTTCAACCCGTTCCATAACTTCACTGGGATCAACCGCCACACGGGCAGCAAAGTTAACTGGAATCGTATTTGCCCAATCTTCAGTAAGAGTACGAACACCGCTCTTACCTGCAAGCAAGGCAGCCCAAGTACTTGACGCATCGCCTCCGATAGGAGTCGTTGCGCCAAGTCCAGTTACGACAACGCGTCGTTGGGCTGACATCTTTACTTATGCTCGCCTATTAATTAAGCAGAGGCTTTAACGATGAAATTAACTGCATCGCCAACTGTTTTAAGTTCAGTAACCTGATCATCCGGAATCTTTACACCGAAGCGCTCTTCAGAAGCAACAACAACTTCAACCATGCTTAGTGAATCTACTTCTAGATCATCTGAAAAATTCTTATCTAGCTCGATAGACGCAGCTGG
This sequence comes from Actinomycetota bacterium, assembly GCA_947463725.1. Taxonomy (GTDB): domain Bacteria; phylum Actinomycetota; class Actinomycetes; order Nanopelagicales; family Nanopelagicaceae; genus Planktophila. Next base: position 4,429 of record CANHRM010000010.1, read on the forward strand.
AATACCGGCGACTTCTTCAACGATCTCTTTAAGACCAGCTAATACATCTGCTTGGGTTAGTGCCATTTCTTTATTTCCTTCACTTTCGGTAAACGGGTTTAGATCGGTAAGGCGCAATTGTCTAACAAAAGAGCTCTTACTTACGAGTATGAGCGCACTTTGTGGCGAAATTTATGGCAATTGCACTACTTGTCCCGCATAAACGAGACCTGCGCCATAGCCAATAATCAATGCAAGTCCACCACTTAATTCTGGGTGTGACTCAAGTAGCGCATCCATTGCAAGTGGAATTGATGCCGATGATGTGTTGCCATTTGTTTTAATATCATCGGCAATTACAACAGATGCTGGCAGCTTCATTTCTTTTGCCATTGATTCGATAATTCTGAAGTTTGCTTGGTGTGGAATAAATGCAGCAAGTTGATCACCGGTAACTCCTGCAGCTTCGAGTGCTTGCAAACCAACTTTGCTCATTGAGAAAACCGCCCAACGGTAAACAGTTTGACCTTGCTGCGAGATATTTGGCCAACCTAAATCAGCAACACCTTTAGTTGGTTGGCTTCTAAAGTCAGTCCATGCCGGATTTAATAAAATCGCATCACGAGAGTCAGCGTCAGAACCCCAGATCGCAGGGCCAATTCCGGCATCTTGCGAAGGGCCAATTACAACAGCGCCTGCACCATCGGCAAAGATAAACGCAGTCGCACGATCATCAGGGTCTGTAAAATCAGACAATTTTTCAGAACCAACAACTAAAACATTCTTAGATGTTCCACCAGCAATTAAATCTTTTGCCATTGCAACGCCATAACAGAAGCCAGCGCACGCAGCACTAATATCAAATGCTGCAGCTTTAGGATTTCCCATTTGCTGTATTAGGGCTGTTGCCGCACTAGGTGCTTGGAATTCATATGAAATAGTCGCCAGAATTACGGTATCGATATCCGCAATTGTTAAGTTAGCTCGCTTAAGTGCCATTTCACAGGCTGCTTGCGCCATGCTGACAACACTTTCATCAGCGCTCGCAAAGCGGCGAGTTTCAATGCCAGTACGTTGCTGGATCCACTCATCACTTGATTCAATGCGATCTACGATTTCTGAGTTAGGAACTTGGCGCTTAGGACGATAAGTTCCAACTGCGAGAATTCGTGAGTTACTGCCAGCTTTTACTTTGATACTCATTTATGTTTCTCCACAAACTCTTTAGCTGCTGCCAAGTCGGCAGGAGATTTAAAAGCAAAAGTTTCGATCTCAGGTGCTGCTCGTTTTAGCAGCCCAACTAACGTTCCGGCTGGTGCTAGCTCAATTACACCAGTAACACCTAGTTCCTGCAGACTTTTCATGCAGAGATCCCAACGAACTGGGCTGGCAACTTGGCTAATAATGCGCTCAAGTACTTCTTCACCATCTACTACGGCAAAACCATCGCGGTTAGAAATAATTGAACCAGTTGGATCAGAGGGTGAAATAGTCGCTGCACTCTTGGCTAATACTTCTTGCGCTGATTGCATATATCTAGTGTGAAAAGCGCCAGCTACGGCGAGCGAGCGAATTCGAGCTCCAGCTGGGGGATTATCGGCAAAGAGCGATAACTCGCTGATTAAGCCAGCTGCCACAATTTGTCCAGCTCCGTTGTCATTTGCCGCGACTAATCCAAGCTTTAAAATTGCATCAAGTACTTCTTCGCGCTCTCCACCTAAGACTGCAGACATACCGGTTTTTTCTAGACTTGCCGCCTTGGCCATGGCATTTGCGCGATCATTAACAAAGCGCATTGCATCGAACTCACTAATTACTTTTGCAACTGCAGCTGCCGTAATTTCACCAACTGAGTGCCCAGATACAACAGGTGCTGAAACACCAAGTAAGTTTGCCGCGATTAAACCGGTTGCCACAATTAATGGTTGAGCGTTTGCAGTATCTCTAATTTCATCAGCATCGGCAGTTGTGCCCAATGCAACTAAATCTTTACCAATAACTTCAGACCAACGAGAAATTGATTCGGCACAATCGCTAATTTCTAACCAAGGCGTCAACATGCCTGGCGTTTGAGCACCTTGACCCGGTGCGATGATTGCTAACACGAGCTAAATATTATGCGATGTTGCAGGTACTACCGAGTAACGAGCCAGATTTGCGCTGTGTGCTCGGGCACTTTAATAGTTAAACCAGGCTGGGCAATTACGGGTTCGTAAGTAGCAGTTACTTTCGATGCATCGAAAATACAGCGGTAAGCAGTCGCCCATTTTTCAGCTGGTAATTTGAATTCATGCTCAACGCGATCAGAGTTGAAATTTAGTAGCAGTGCTCGCTCGGCAGTAACTTCGATATAAACCGAGAGAGTTCGTGTTTCTAAATTTTGCCAATGTTGGTCGACCATCTCTTCGCCAGTTAAGTTAAACCAAGCTAAGTCTTTACGTTGCGTGCCTAGATCTACTTCACCTGTATAAAACTTACTTGTTACATCAGATAGATAAGTCTTACGAATATTTATTAGTTCGCGGAACGCATCTTGTATGTCCGTGGCTTCATTATCTAAATCCCAAGGCTGCGCCCAAGGATTTTCACCCTCGCTAACTGAATAGCCGTTATTACAGCCATTTTGCGTGCGGTTAACTTCATCGCCCATGTTTATCATTGGCACACCAGCCGAAAGCAAAAGTGTGGCAGCCATTGATTTCTTTAACGATTGGCGAATATGCCGGATCCCGAGATCTTCAGTTTCGCCTTCGATGCCAACATTCCAAGACTTATTTGAAGAATGGCCATCACGATTATCTTCACGGTTTAGCTCATTATGTTTCTCGTTGTAAGAAACTAAATCTCGCAAGGTAAAACCATCGTGGGCAGTTATAAAGTTAATCGATGCTGTTGGGCCACGATGATAGAAGATGCCACTAGAACCACTAATAGCCGAAGCGATATCACTTACGCCTTCGCCGTAGCCACGCTCTAAGTCACCCAACCAGAATTGCCGAACGCTGTCACGGAAAAAATCATTCCATTCACGCCATGGATAAGAGAATTCACCTAGACCATATCGAGTTACATCCCAAGGTTCAGCAATCATTTTGCGATCGCGCAAGATTGGTTCAGCGGTAATCGCTGCAAATAATGAGGAATGACGAGCGCTTTCATCTTTAAAGAGCGCAGTTGCTAGATCAAAGCGGAAACCATCGACACCAATTACATCTGTCCACCAGCGCAGCGAATCAATGATGAAGCGAACTGAGTGCGGTTTAGCGGCAGCAAGTGTGTTTCCGCAACCGGTTAAATCTATGTAAGTACCTTCTTTAGTGTGGCGATACCAATCTCGATTATCGATGCCGCGGAAACTAAGAGTTGGCCCACCAACTCCAGCTTCAGCAGTGTGGTTATAAACCACATCAAGAATAACTTCGATGCCGGCGCTATGTAGTTGCAAAACTGCCCACTGCAATTCACCAACTGCATCATCAGTTGCGGCATATTGCGGATGCGGTGCGTTAAATGACATGGTGTTGTAGCCCCAGTAGTTCTTAAGACCACGTTCGGCTGTAGTTGGTTCAGAAATAAAAGCTTGAATAGGCAATAGTTCAAGAGCGGTAATACCTAGACCCTGTAAATGAGCAATTGTGCTGGGGTGGCCGAGCGCCTTGTATGTGCCACGTTCTTCAGTAGGTATTTCTAAATTATTGGCAGTTAAGCCATTTACATGTGCTTCATAAATATAAGTGTGTGCCCAGCGATGATCAATGCGATTGATCTGTCGAGGTTTGTAATCAGTTACGACAGAGAAAGGAACTTTGCCAGCGCTGTCTCGGATATCGCGAATAGTTAGATCGCCATTTCCCCAACCATCATTACTTTGATGTCCGTAAATTTCTGGTACATACTGAACTTCGCCAGATAGTTCATGTGCATAGGGATCGATCAATAGTTTGGCTGGGTTAAATCGTAAATTTTGTTCTGGAATCCAAGGCCCATGAATTCGATAGCCATATTTTTGACCGGGGCGAACACCCGCTAGGTAGCCGTGCCAGATCGGACCATTGCGATGGCTGAGTGAATAACGCGATTCAACTAATTCGCCATTGACTTCATCGAATAAACAGAGTTCAACGGCGTCAGCGCCAGATGTCCAGATCGCGAAGTTAGTACCTTCTTCGGTGACAGTTGCACCTAGGTATCTCGGATCGGCTGGCAACATGGGGCTATCTTGCCGTAATAATTAAGAATGTAAATTACTTAATAAGTTTAGACACTCAAGGAACGGTCAAATGTCGGTAAACCTGCAGGCAACTTACTCATTAAAAACGAATTGAAAAGTTCCTGGCTCGGTCATGGAAGAAACTCTCCATCGCTAAAGCATCTTGAGCTTCTGCTGCACTACGAGATTTATGCTGCAAGAAGTCAATCGGAAGAATTTCACTACGAACTTTCAAATTACGGTTGGTAGCCCACTTCTTAAAGCCATCTAAATATTGCTGGTTAATAACTTCGATCTCGTCAGGGTCTAGTGCAATAAGGATATTTTTTAGTAATCGTGGGCTAAGAATTACTCTGCGACCGTTTGTAAAAGGCACCCGAATCGAAGGAAGATTAATGATCTTGCCGAAACTAGTTTCAATAGTTGCTAAGTGATAGCTGGGCACAATGGCGATGAACTCATTGCCGGCTGCCTGATGAGCTAAGGCAGAATTATTCATCTGGTTGATCTGCTGGTTGGACTGGCGACCGTAAAAGTTAGTGACATGGACGATTCTCATGGCCAAATCTTGGCCAAGGTTTTCAACGGAGAGCGTTCCGGTAGGTGAATTGCGAGTGACGCTTTGGTGAAGAAATGTGACCTATGCCCGCTCGCTATCTGTTGGCACTGGCCAAACCCGCCAGTAACATCGCCCTATGAAGATTGCAGTCTGCGTAAAACAGGTGCCAGATTCCTGGGCTGAGAAGAAGATGATCAATGGCGTACTCGATCGCGAAGGTGTTGATGCCGTCCTAAATGATCTTGATGAATATGCAATTGAAGAAGCACTGCGAATCGTCGAGGCTCACGGCGGAAATGAAGAAGGCGCTGCAAATAGCGTGACCATCATTTCAATGGGACCAGAACGCGCAACTGAAGCAATACGCAAAGCACTCTCAATGGGCGCCAACGATGCAATTCTGATCAGTGATGCAGCTCTTGCCGGTTCAGATGCACTTGCTACTTCTAAAGTTTTAGCTGCAGTAATTAAGAATGGTGGATTTGATCTAGTTATTTGCGGAACTGAATCCACCGATGCTCGTATGAGTGTGGTGCCGGCAATGTTGGCGCAACGACTTGGTTGGGCGCAATTAACTTTTGCCTCATCAGTTTCAGTTGATCCAGTAGCAAACTCAATTTCGATTACCCGCACAACGGAAGCAGGCGTTGATGCGATTAATGCAAAGTTACCGGCAGTTGTTAGCGTGGTTGAAAAGATTAATGAACCACGTTACCCATCTTTCAAGGGCATCATGGCTGCAAAGAAGAAAACTATTGATAGTCGCGATCTTGCCACTGTTGGAGTTTCAGCTGAATCAGCTTGGTCTTTAGTTGCCGATTCAGCACCTCGTCCACCTCGCGCCGCTGGCGTCAAAGTTACCGATGAAGGTAATGGCGGAAATGATTTAGTTAAATTCCTAACAGAGAAGAAATTCATATGAGCCAGATATTTATTCTTGCCGACTTTGCTGGCGATAAGTGCACTAAAACCACAGCCGAATTAGCAACTGCTGCATCTCGCAATGCAAGTGTTACGGCAATTGTTTTAGCAGCACCTGGTGCTGGCGCAACACTTGCTGCCACCGTTAATCATGGACCAATTGCTAACGTATTAGTAGTTGAATCCGCTGATTTCGCGACGCATGGTGTTGCAGCAGCAGCCGATGCGATTGCCCAAATAATTGCGCAGAAATCGCCGAATGCAATTCTGATTGCCTCTCATGCTTATGGCAAAGAGGTCGCGGGTCGTGTTGCCGTAGCAACTGATTCCGGAATTATTACTGATGCCGTTGATGTGGCTGCAGATCTAACTGCAACGCAATTAGTTTTCGGTGGCTCAACTACTGTGCATTCCAAAGTTTCTAAAGGTGTAGCAATTATTACGGTTCGCCCAAATTCAATTGAAGCAGATCTTTCTGATTCAACACCTGCCGTTGAAAATCTTTCGCTCACAATTTCAGATGCCGCAAAGTTAGCAACTACAACTTCATCGACACCACCAGCTAAAGGTGGCCGACCAGAACTTACTGAAGCTCAAGTTGTTGTCTCTGGTGGTCGCGGTACAAATGGCGATTTTTCAGCAGTTGAAGGTTTTGCTGATTCGTTAGGTGCTGCAGTTGGTGCATCACGTGCGGCAACAGATGCTGGCTGGTATCCACATTCACATCAAGTTGGCCAGACTGGTAAAACCGTTAGCCCACAACTTTATGTTGCTTGCGGAATTTCGGGCGCGATTCAACACCGCGCTGGCATGCAAACCAGCAAGACGATTGCGGTAGTTAATAAAGATCCTGAGGCACCAATCTTTGATTTGGCTGATTTCGGCGTAGTGGGCGACCTATTTGCGGTCCTGCCTCAAGCTACGCAAGGAGTTACTGCGCAAAAGTCCTAGACTTACCCGCATGAATAGCGTCTATCTCGACCATGCGGCAACCACGCCGATATTGGCTGATGCGCTGTCTGCATTTACTTCACAAGCCAGCAAGTTAGGTAATCCATCTAGTCTGCACACGCAAGGTCGCGCTACCCGCAAAGACTTAGAAGATGCGCGTGAATCAATAGCTAAAGCAGCAGGCTGTCTTTCCAGCGAAATAATTTTTACCGCTTCCGGAACCGAGGCAAATAACATCGCACTAAAGGGGCTGTTCTGGTTGGGTCGCAAGAATGGTCGAAATGTTGTGGTTATTTCAGCAATCGAACATCATGCAATTTTGGATCCTGCTAAGTGGTTAGTCGAACATGAAGGCGCCGAAGTTATTGAATTGCCTGTAACTACAGCTGGCGTGCTAGATCTTAAATTCTTAGGTGACTTAATCGCTAACCGTGGCGATGAGATCGCAGTTATTTCAGTTATGCATTCCAATAATGAGACCGGCGTTCTGCAACCAATTGCTGAAGTAGTTAAGTTAGCTGGCGATATTCCAGTTCATTCTGACGCGGTACAAAGTTTTGGAAAAGTGGCATTGAACTATAAAGAGCTTGGTCTTTTTGCAATGACGCTAAGTGCCCACAAGATTGGTGGCCCACTTGGTATCGGAGTTTTAATTTTGCGCAGAGCTGTTGAAATCCCAGCACTGTTGCATGGCGGCGGACAAGAACGTGAAATTCGAAGTGGCACGTTAAACGCACCAGCCATTGTTGCCTTCGCTGCCGCCGTTAGCTCCAAGAGTTATGACGCTATCAATATTGCCAAGTTGCGTGATGACTTTGCGCAAAAAGTTGTCGCACAGATTCCAGATGCATTTGTAAACGGCGCTGATGTCGATCGTTTGCCCGGCATCGTAAACATCACTTTCCCGCGCACCGAAAGTGACACTTTGTTATTGCTACTCGATAGCGAGAAAGTTTCCTGCTCAACTGGTTCGGCTTGTAGTGCAGGCGTTCATAGACCAAGTCATGTTTTGATGGCTATGGGTCACGATGATATTTCCGCGCAATCTTCGCTACGTTTCTCCTTTGGGCCAAGTAATACGGAAGCCGAAGTGGACTATGTGCTGTCAGTGCTGCCCGGTGTAATTAAACGTGGGAGAGCGGCGGTAGCTTCATGAAGTTAATTGCAGCCATGAGTGGTGGCGTTGATTCTGCAGTTGCTGCTGCCCGCGCAGTCGAAGCTGGGCACGATGTAATCGGAGTTCATTTAGCACTTGCGGCTAACCCACAGAAATATCGTTCAGGTGCGCGGGGTTGTTGCACGATTGAAGATTCACATGATGCTCGCCGTGCCGCTGATGTAATCGGAATTCCGTTTTATATCTGGGATATGGCGCAAGAGTTTCACGATGGCGTGGTTGAGAATTTCTTATCCGAATACTCAGCCGGCCGCACACCAAACCCTTGTTTGCGTTGCAACGAGAAAATTAAATTTGCTGCAGTTCTAGATCGTGCCCGCGCTATGGGTTTCGATGGTGTTGTAACTGGTCACTATGCCAACACTCGAGAATCTGAAAATGGTAAAACACTTCACCGAGCAGTTGATCATTCCAAAGATCAGTCTTATGTGTTGGCAGTGTTAACTCGTGACCAAATCGATGGCGCAATATTTCCTTTGGGCGATACTGAGAAAGTTGATATTCGCAAAGAAGCCGAAGCACGTGGCTTAGCGGTTGCGCAAAAGCCAGATAGCCACGATATTTGTTTTGTGCCTTCAGGCGATAATGCCAGTTGGTTACACGATCGCTTAGGTAGTGAAGTTGGCCCAATCGTCGATCAAGATGGCAAGAAAATTGGCGAACATAAAGGTGCCTATACCTACACAATCGGGCAACGAAAAGGTTTAGGGCTAACCGTTCCAACTGCCGATGGTTCACCTCGTTTTGTTCTTAAGATTGAACCAGTTACAAATACTGTGATAGTTGGCTCTCGTGAAGAACTAGCAATTTCTAAGATTTGGGGCGAACGCGCAATCTGGTGCGGGCCTGACGTAACTGCTAAGAAAAAGCGTGGTTTTGTGCAGATTCGAGCACATGGCAGCGCCCTTGATTGCACCTATTACTTCGATGGCAGCAATCTAATTGCCGAACTTGATGAACCTTTATTGGGGCTAGCCACTGGGCAAGCCATGGTTATCTACGATGGCGATCGGGTAGTTGGTTCGGCCACGATCTGTCAGACCGAGTAATTGTCATGAGCAACGCTGCGCGCCATCGCATAGTAGAACTTACGGCACAGATTCGCGATCATCAGTTTCGTTATTACGTATTAGATGACCCAGCGGTAACTGATGCCGAGTTCGATAAGTTACTAAAAGAACTTGAAGCGCTAGAAGCCAAACACCCAGAGCTTAAAGAACCAGATTCACCAACTCTGCATGTAGGCGGCGGCTTCTCGACACAATTTGAGCAACATGATCACATCGAAAAGATGATGAGTCTTGATAACGTCTTTGACCTCGATGAATTAGGTTCCTGGTTTGATCGGGTTGAGAAAGAAATTCCAAATCCTAAGTACTTGTGCGAGCTTAAAGTCGATGGCCTAGCGATTAACCTTAAATTTGAAAACGGTCAACTAACCCGTGCTTTGACTCGCGGTAATGGCACAACTGGTGAAGATGTAACGCTAAATGTAAAAACCATCAAATCTCTGCCGCATAATTTAAGTGGCAAGAATATTCCGGAGCTAATCGAAGTCCGCGGTGAAGTTTTCTTTCCAATCGCTCAATTCAACGAGATGAACGAAGCACTTGAAGAAGCGGGCAAACCTTTATTTGCTAATCCACGCAATGGCGCTGCAGGTTCGTTGCGTCAAAAAGATCCGCGCGTTACTGCTAGCCGTCCACTCGATGTTGTTGTGCACGGCGTTGGCGCCCGAACCGGAATTGAATTTTCAGCCCAAAGTCAGGCATATGAAATACTTAAAGGTTTAGGTCTGCCAACTAGTGCGCGCTTTAAAGTTTGCTCAAACCGAGCTGAAGTAGCTGATTTTATTGGCTATTACGAAGCTCATCGCCACGATGTCGAGCATGAGATTGATGGCGTTGTGATTAAAGTCGATGAGATCGCTGCTCAAGAAAAATTAGGTTTTACTTCACGAGCACCAAAGTGGGCAATCGCTTTTAAATACCCACCTGAAGAAGTAACTACAAAGTTGCTCGATATCAAGGTCAGCGTGGGTCGCACAGGTCGCGTAACACCATTTGCTTTCATGGAACCGGTCAAAGTTGCTGGTTCAACCGTTACCAATGCCACGCTACATAATGCCCAAGAAGTTATTCGCAAAGGCATTCTGATTGGCGATACCGTAATTATTCGCAAAGCTGGTGATGTAATCCCTGAAGTTTTGGCTCCAGTGGTTGAACGTCGCGATGGCAGTGAGCGCGCATTCGTAATGCCAACTAATTGTCCAGATTGTGGCAGTGAACTTCGTGCGATCACCGAAGGTGACATTGATATCCGCTGTCCTAACACCAGATCTTGCCCGGCTCAATTACGTGAGCGAATTTATTACATCGCTTCTCGTTCAGCGCTAGATATTGATGTCCTTGGCTACGAAGCAGCCACGGCGTTACTTTCCGAGAAGATTCTCGAAGATGAATCTGAGCTATTTGATTTAACCCCAGCTAAATTAGTTAAGTCGAGTTTCTTTACTAAAAAAGATGGTCAGCAAGCAGCCAACGTAGATAAGTTGATGAGTGCTCTCGAGGTGGCAAAAACTCGCCCACTTTGGCGAACCATTGTCGCGCTATCAATTCGTCATGTCGGTCCAACTTCAGCCCAAGCGCTAGCTACTGAGTTCGGATCGCTAGAAAAGTTATCACTTGCTTCGGTCGAAGAAATTGCCGCGATCGATGGCGTTGGCGCAACTATGGCTGAGGCAATTTCAGAATGGTTTGCAGTTGATTGGCACAGGCGAATTGTTGAACGTTGGACTGCGGCTGGTGTCACGGTGCATTTCGTAGATACCAATACAGCGCCACAAACTTTGGCCGGGCTGACTTTCGTAGTAACTGGTGGGCTGGAATCCTTCACCCGCGATGGCATCGCCGAAACTATTACGGCACATGGCGGCAAAGCATCATCATCAGTTTCCAAGAAAACTAATTATCTTTTAGTGGGCGCTGAACCTGGTTCAAAATTGGCCAAAGCTGAAGAGTTAGGCGTAACGATTATCGACGAAGCAGCCTTTAAGAAACTCCTCGCAGGGTCGTAGTAGGCTCAGCACATGATCAATCGTGCATCTGAAATCGCTCGCGAACTGCCAGCACCTCCTGCTTTCTTCGGACTTCTAGCTTTTGGTGTTCTCTCACTCCTTCTTTATTTAACACTTCGCCTCGGCAAATAGTTTAGAAAAGTTAGAGTTTGAGTCGCAGTAATCGGATTGGCCTTTATGGCGGAACTTTCGACCCAATCCACAATGGCCATCTTTATGTAATCACCGAACTAATAGAGCGCGATGTAGTTGATCAAATTATTTTGGTACCAGCTGGCGATCCTTGGTTGCGTGAGAACGCACCAGTTGCTTCGGGTGAAGATCGCTTGAAGATGTGTCAGTTAGCAGTTGCTGAACTTGATTTAGGTGATGAGGTTTTAGTAAATAGTATTGAGATTCGTCGTAGTGGACCGAGCTATACGATTGATACCGTTGAAGCGCTAAAAGCAACTTATCCAAACGATAAAATCGTTTTGATTCTTGGCACTGATGCACATTCATCTATCGATCAATGGCATCGATGCGATGAGCTAAAGAAGTTAGTCGAAGTTTTAGTAATTGATCGTCCCGACTTTCCTGGGTCACCAACTCTGGATATCGATGCTCTAAATATTTCAGCAACTCAAGTACGCGCTGGAGATTTTGATCTGCTGCCACCTGCAGTAGTTACCTATATAAAGGAACGTGGCCTCTATGCCAGCAAGTGAATCAGTCAAAGTTTTAACCCAGATCGCAGCGCAAGCAGCAGCCGATAAATTCGGCACCGACATGGTTGCCATTGATTTATCAGACCAGTTAGTTTTAAGCGAAGTCTTCTTGATCGTTACTGGCCAAAATGTGCGCCAAGTAGATGCAATTGCTGACTTTGTGGAAGAGAAATTGCGCCAAGTGGGAGATAAGCCAGTTCGTCGCGAAGGCGGCGAAGAATGGATTCTGCTTGATTACTCAGATTTAGTTGTTCACATTCAAAGTGCTGATCTGCGCCGTTACTACATGTTAGATCGCCTCTGGAATGATTGCCCAACAATTAAGTTAGATGTTCGGGTTCCGGTAGAAGAGTAAGAATTAAAAATGGCTAATCGGATACTTCTTTGGCGTCATGGTCAAACTGACTGGAATACCGTAAATCGGTTCCAAGGTCATTCCGATATTCCGTTAAATGAAGTCGGTAAGTATCAAGCCAAACATGCCGCAAGTATTTTGGTCGGAATGCAACCAACTAAAATTATTTCAAGTGATCTGTCTCGTGCCCGTGAAACTGCGCAAGCTCTAGGAAACCTGACAAATTTGAACGTCGAGGTTGATATTGATTTGCGCGAAACTAATGGTGGGCTTTGGGAAGGAAAAACTGGCGCCGAAAATCGGGCCGAAGATTTACAGAACTTCGTTCGCTGGATCGATGGTGAAGATAACCCGGCCGGAACTACTGGTGAAAAACGTAGCGAAGTTGCTAACCGTGCAGTTGCTTCAATCAAACGTGCACTCGATGGTTTAGATAATCAATTATTAGTTGTGACTACTCACGGCGGCACTGCTCGTTGCGTTCTTGGTTCACTATTGAATTTACCGATGGCCAATTGGGGCGCTGTTGGTGGCTTATCTAATGCATCTTGGTCAATTTTGCAGACTAATCCGCGGGGTTGGCATTTAGTTGAACATAATGCGGGCTCTATTCCCGAGAAGATCCTTGGTGAAGAATCTGGAGCAGAGGCACCTGAGTAAATAAGGTAGGGTCTGCTTCTCAAAGAAATTCGGGGCTGTGGCGCAGCTGGTAGCGCACCTGCATGGCATGCAGGGGGTCAGGGGTTCAAATCCCCTCAGCTCCACGTGAGTTCTATTCCGACAATTCCGCAAGGCTGGAACGCTAGCAATATTGGCGATCTTTCCGGTAAAAAATATTTAATCACTGGTGGCACTTCAGGCATTGGTAAAGAGGCTGCGCGTGAACTAATTCGCGCTGGTGCTCACGTAACAATTACTGCTCGCAATGCCCAAAAAGGTGAAGCTACAGCGCTTGAACTAGGTAACAAAAATATCTCAGTTGGCTCGCTTGATTTAACTTCACTTGCTTCAATTCAGAACTTTGCTAAATCAGTTGTTGAAGAGTTTGATGTTTTAATTCTTAATGCGGGCGTTATGGCAACGCCGCTGGCGCACACTAAAGATGGATTTGAATTACAGCTTGGCACGAATCATTTAGGACATTTTGCGCTTGCCGGTTTACTGCATTCCAAAGTAACTGATCGCATTGTTTCTGTTGCTAGCCAAGCGCATCGCATCGGAAATTTCGGCGATGGCAGTAAAGCAGAAATTTTAAGACGGGCTAAAGGTGTTGGTGCTTTTAAGCCTTGGGGTGCCTATGGCGATAGCAAGTTAGCAAACTTACTTTTTACAAATGAACTTCAACGTCGAATAATGAAAAACAATTGGCGTTTTAGTGCGTACGCCGTGCACCCGGGTTATAGCAATACCAACTTGCAAAACGTAAGTCCTGCGATGCGTGGTGCTAGTGCCGAAGCTCGAGTAACCGCCGCAATGAATGCAGTGATCGCGCAAAGTGCTAGCCGTGGCGCACTTCCGACTCTTTGCGCTGCAACGCATTCACCATTAGTTGGTGCTTCATATATTGGTCCTGATGGCTTCATGGAAATGCGTGGTTTGCCAAAGCTAACTCGCGCTGCCGGAATCGCATATGACCAAGAATTAGCGGCCAATTTATGGGCAGTAAGCGAAGAACTCACTGGCATAACTTGGGGCTAAAGCCCGTTAAACTAAGTTAATGACCACTGAACGCGAGCATGCGGCATATGACTTTGCCTATGTGCAAGAAAAGTGGCTACCGGTCTGGGACAAAATCGAGCCTTTTAAATCTGGCCGAGCCGATGATCCCCGCCCTAAGAAATATGTCCTCGATATGTTCCCGTATCCATCGGGCGATTTACATATGGGCCATGCCGAGGCTTACGCGTTAGGCGATGTAATTGCTCGTTATTGGGCGCAAAAAGGTTTCAACGTTATGCACCCAATTGGTTGGGATGCTTTTGGTCTGCCAGCTGAAAACGCTGCGATCAAGCGCAATGAAGATCCGAAAATTTGGACCTACGAAAACATCGCAGTGCAGAAAGCATCGATGCGTCGCTTTGCGTGTTCCTTCGACTGGGATCGCGTATTTAACACTTGCGACCCCGAGTACTACAAATGGAATCAATGGTTGTTCTTACAGCTTCACGAACGTGGCTTGGCTTACCGTAAAGATTCTGCCGTTAACTGGTGTCCAGATTGCCAGACAGTTTTAGCTAATGAACAAGTTGTAGCTGGTCTTTGCGAACGTTGCGATAGTGCAGTAACCAAGAAGAAGTTAAACCAGTGGTATTTCAAGATCACTGATTACGCCGATCGCTTGCTAGATGACATGGAACAACTCGAAGGCAAGTGGCCTGAGAAAGTTCTGATGATGCAGCGTAACTGGATCGGTCGCTCAACTGGCGCCAATGTTGATTTCCAAATTGAGGGAATGCCGGACCCAGTAACTATTTACACAACTCGCCCTGATACTTTGTATGGCGCAACTTTCTTTGTAGTTGCTGCTGACTCTGAACTTGCTGCAAAGTTAGCTGCGGGAACCGAAGTAGAAAAAGAATTCAAGCAATATCTAGATAGTGTTAAAGCTGCCTCAGATATTGATCGCTTAGCAACTGATCGCCCAAAGACTGGCGTTTTCTTGCAGCGTTATGCCATCAACCCAGTTAACGGCGAGAAGTTGCCGATCTGGGCTAGCGATTATGTATTAGCTGATTACGGCACTGGTGCGATTATGGCTGTGCCGGCTCACGATCAACGCGATTTAGATTTCGCTCGCGCCATGAAATTACCTGTGCGAGTTGTAGTTGAAACTGGCGAAGAAGACCCAAATGAAACTGGCGTTGCCACAGGCGGCGACGGAAAACTAGTTAATTCAGGCTCACTAAACGGTCTTTCAAAGGCCGAAGCCATTGCCCAGATCAACGCCCAACTTGAAAAAGATGGCCTTGGAAAAGCTGCTCGCAATTATCGTTTGCGCGATTGGTTAGTTTCTCGTCAACGTTATTGGGGTACACCGATTCCAATTATTCACTGCCCTAAGTGCGGCGAAGTTGGCGTACCAGCAGATCAATTGCCTTTGCTGCTTCCTGATGCGGCCGGCCTAGATCTAAAACCAATAGGTCAATCACCACTTGCTGCTGCAACTGATTGGGTAAATGTAGCCTGCCCTAAGTGCGGCACCGCAGCAATGCGCGATACCGACACCATGGATACTTTCGTAGATTCATCTTGGTATTACTTGCGCTACCCAAGCTCGACTAATCACAACGAACCATTTAGTCGCACCGATGTTGATACTTGGTTACCAGTTGATCAATATGTGGGCGGCGTTACCCACGCAATTCTGCACTTGTTATACAGCCGCTTCTTCACCAAAGTTTTATTCGACATGGATATGGTTTCATTTAACGAACCATTTACTCGTTTGCTAAATCAAGGCATGGTCTTGATGGATGGCTCTGCGATGTCTAAGTCTCGCGGAAATCTAGTTCGACTCTCTGATGAACTTGCTAATCACGGCGTCGATGCGATTCGCTTATCAATGGTTTTTGCCGGTCCACCTGAAGATGATGTTGATTGGTCTGATGTTTCACCGGCTGGTTCAGTTAAGTTCTTAACTCGTGCTTGGCGTTTATCTGGCGATGTCACAAGTAAGCCAGGTGTTGATTTCAGCACCGGCGATATCTCACTTCGTAAAGCAACGCACAAAGCACTTCATGATGCCGCCTTTGCCGTTGAATCTTTCCGCTTCAACGTAGCTATTGCTCGTGTAATGGAGCTTGTTAATGCCACTCGCAAAGCAGTTGATAGCGGATGCGGCCCAGCTGACCCAGCTGTTCGCGAAGCAGTCGAAGCAACAGCAATCATGTTGTCTCTCGTTGCGCCATATACCGCTGAGGAAATGTGGGATCGCTTAGGACATCAGCCAGCAATTGCGCTTGCGGGCTGGCCAGTTGTGGACGAGAAGTTACTTGTGGCCGATGCGGTTGAAGCGGTTATTCAGATTAATGGCAAGATCAAAGAGCGCCTTGAAGTTGCGCCAACAATTACTGATGCCGAACTTGAAGCACAAGCGCTCGCCCTTCCGGCAATCGTGGCTGAATTGGCTGGAGCAACACCGGTAAAGATAATTACGCGCGCACCTAAGCTCGTAAATATCGTTATCCCCAATTAATTCTTACTAGTTAATTGCGCACATTTGTGCCACCGAGAATGTCGGCATGAATGAATTCCAAAATCAGATTCAACGAATCACCGACTGGTGGTACGAACTCAATTTTTCTACCTTACAAAAGCGCGGCCTACTCGTTCTCGGGGGATTAGTAATCGTAATTTCGGGTTTCTGGGTAACTACCGGTAAATCTGAAGCAGTGATCATGGCAGCACCAATTGAAATCGAAGCCCCACTCGTAACTGTTGATGTGGCAGGGGCGGTTACCAACCCCGGGGTTTACGCGCTACCCGGTAATGCCCGCGTTATCGATGCGATTAAAGCTGCTGGCAATTCATTAGCTGGTACTGACTTAAGTGATTTGAATTTAGCCCGCATTATTCGTGATGGCGAACAGATTTATGTTTCCCCAACTGAGAAAACCAAGATTCCAGCTGGTCGAAAATTCGCGACTAAGAAAACAACACCAACTGGGCCACTAAACATTAATCGAGCAACCGCCAAACAATTCGAAGCGCTAGATGGAGTGGGGCCAGTGCTCGCAAAACGAATCGTTGCTTACCGGGCTGCGAATGGGCCATTCATTACTTTGGAAGATCTTGATAAAGTTTCCGGGATTGGGCCAGCTAAATTCGCACAGTTCAAAAGCCAAATCACCGTTTAATTGATTTTCGCACCATAACTATTGGCGCTGCCATCTGGCTAGGCGCTCTTATTCAAAGCTATGTAGCACCTTGGCGGATCTCACTGCTAGCCATAGCGTTAATCGCATTTGTTATCTTAGGCAAAAAGCAGCGTGCTCTAGTTGTAATCATCGCTTTATTACTGGGTTCCACGATCATGTCATTTCGAGCCCAAGCCTTAACGCAGACGGTTCTTAGGCAATATCTTGGTAGCGAAGTGCAAATAACTGCGCAAGTAATTACTGATCCAAATCGCACCGCGCCTAAAGTGTCGGGGCGCAATTATGTGGCTAGTAATTGGTCTTTTTTGGCAAGTGCAATTGAGTTAACGAGCAGTGCCGGTACTTATAAATTAAAGATTCCGATTCGGGTGATGTCACCTGCTAAGAACTTAAACGGATTACTGCCCGGGCAAACCATTAGCGGGCGAGCAGTATTGGTGAAAAGTAAGGAAGCGCGAGTTGCCGCACTTGTTCTTTTCCATGGTGAGGTAAAGATTGAAACCACAGCATCGCGCTGGGCGCGATCACTGGGTGCGATTCGGATTGGGCTACGTGATGCAAGTGGCGATGGTGATTCTGGAGCGCTGATTCCAGGAATGGTGCTGGGGGATACTTCAAAACAAAGTGCCGAGTTCAAGTTAGCTATGAAAAGATCTGGGTTAACTCACTTAGTTGCGGTAAGTGGTGCGAACTTCGCAATAGTTTCGGGATTTGTTTTATGGCTAATGCAATTCCTATTTCGCAATCGCAATTATCGAATTGGTGCGACGGCACTTTCGCTAATCTTCTTTATCGCACTTGTTCGGCCTTCCCCTTCTGTTCTGCGTGCAGCAGCGATGGCCGCAGTTGTGCTGGTTGCGATGAGTCACCGGCATGCAGCTGATTCATTGCCCGCACTTGGTTTTGCAATAGCTGCTGTGGTTATTGCCGATCCGTGGCAGTCACGTGATGCAGGGTTCGCGTTGTCGGTCTTAGCAACTGGCGGTTTACTGCTGGCTGCTCCCAAGATAATTACTTTTTTCGCCAGATTTGTGCCGCGTAAATTTGCTGAAGCCCTTGCCCCACCAATTGCGGCAACACTTTTCTGCGCCCCAGTATTAGTTGCGTTATCGGGCTTTCTTTCGCCAATGAGCGTGATTGCTAATCTTTTGGCAGCCCCAGCAGTTGCTCCGATAACTGTCTTGGGGTTCATTGCAGCCCTGATTCACCCAATCTTGCCCGGTGTCGCAGGCTTACTGATTCTAATAATTCGAATTCCAGCAGCATTCATCGGCTTAGTAGCTAGGTGGTCAGCAAGTTTTTCAGTACTCGAATTAGGAAAAGGGGTCAGTGGTTTCTTAGCTATTGCGGTTTTTGTTATCTGTATCTGGATCTTTCGGACTTTCTTTCGCAAACATCGAAAATCAATTGCAATTCTCCTAGTCGTGCTATTAGTAACAAGTAATTGGCTTGCCAGATTTCCCGGTATTGAATGGCAGGTGGGCAATTGCGATATCGGACAAGGCGATGCCATGGTTGTTAACTTAGGTGAACATCGAGGAGTAGTTGTTGATGTGGGGCCAGATCCGCAGTTGATAGATAAATGTCTTAAACAATTTGCGATAACTCAAGTTTCGATATTAGTTCTAACTCATTTCCATGCCGACCATGTTGAAGGTTTGCCGGGTCTACTTAAAGGCCGCACGGTTGGACAAGTGTGGGTTAGCCCGCAGATTGATCCAGCTTTTGAAAGTGCGCGCGTGCAGAGCTGGTTAAAAGTGATTCCACAAATTCCAGTTACGGCCGGATTTAGCGCCCAAATAATTAGTAATCGCGGGCCGATAAATTTCCATGCGCTCTGGCCCAAGCTAGGTGCCCAAGATACGCCGAATAATTCCAGCATCGTGATGCAGATAAATTCAGCTGATTTTTCGCTTCTCGCTGCGGGGGATATCGAACCAATCGCACAGTCACAATTAGTTCAGCAACTCAGCCAAGTTGATCTATATAAAGTGGCACATCACGGTTCGCGATACCAAGATCTGAACTTTATGCGAGCCCTCTCGCCACGAATATCGATAATTAGCGTTGGCAAAGACAATACTTACGGCCATCCAGCGCCCCAAACAATCGCCGCCTTGAGTAGGATCGGCAGCACGGTTTACCGAACTGATCAAGATGGTGCGCTTGCGATCAATGCGCGCAAGCATCGAGTTAAGGTTCGTAAAAGCCATCGGGTATTTAAGTTCTGGCAATGGGGCTAGGCAATTGGAGATGAGCGAGGGGTAGGCGATGAATGATTTCTATTTGATTCTTGGTTCTGAAGCTGCCCTTGCTGATCGCGCACTAACTAAGTTGCAAGCTGAGTTAAAAAGTGAGAACGCTGAAATCACTTCGATCTATGCCGCAGATTCAATAGTGGGCGATATCTCTGATGCCCTGGCACCTTCATTGTTTTCCGAACGACGCGCGCTAATTCTTCGTGACCTACAAGATTTACCTGAAGACAATAAAGAAGAAATCATTCGCTACTTGCCAGAGCCAGATGCTTCAACCACCGTAATCTTTCTACATAAAGGTGGCGTAAAAGGAAAAGCGCTACTTGATGCAATTAAGAAAGTTAAGCCCGAGATAATTTCTTGTGACCCGCTTAAGAAAGAAGCCGAGAAACAAGAGTTCGTAAAGAATCTATTTCTCGATGCTGGCCGCAAAGCCTCACCTGCTGCTATTGCAGCGCTAGTAAATGCAATTGGTGGCGATCTGCGTGAATTAACCGCGGCGTGTAGTCAAATCATCGCTGATGCGCCCGCGGGAACCATTGATGAAAAAGAAGTTGATAAGTATCACCAAGGTCGCGTCGAAACCACGGGCTTCGATGTTGCCGATGCAGCTCTCGATGGAAATTTGCCAGTTGCACTTTTGCAATTACGAAGTGCGATTGAAACTGGCACTGACCCAGTAATGGTTACAAGTGCAATTGCTTCCGCCCTTCGTTCCTTGGCAAAAGTTTCAGGAGCTAACCGAAATGCGAAATCATTCGAGCTCGCGGGCCAATTAGGTATGGCTCCTTGGCAGATTGATAAGGCTCGTCGCCAACTATCTGGCTGGACTCCACGCGGAATTGTTACTGCCGTTGGGGCAATCGCCCTGGCCGATGCCCAAGTAAAAGGCGCGGCAAGTGACCCGATCTACGCTCTCGAGCACGCTATTTCCGAGATCGCGAGCGCTCGAGCAGCCCGATAACCGGATTTCCTCGATTTGAGCCTAAAGGTGCCCCGCTGGTAACCTTCGGGTTCGTATTTAGCGTTCAACCAATTTAGTTCGGAGTAAACCTTAAGTGGCAAATATCAAGTCGCAGATCAAGCGGATCAAGACCAATGAGAAGGCACGCCTACGTAACAAGTCAGTGCTTTCTTCTATCAAGACAGCTGCTCGCAAATTCCGCGACGCTGTAACCGCTGGCGATGCCGCAGTTATCTCAACCGAACTTCGTGACGCTTCAAAGGCGCTCGATATCGCCGTTGCTAAGGGTGTTCTACACAAGAACACTGCTGCCAACAAGAAGTCTTCAATGGCAAAAGCTGCCGTTAAAGCCGGCGTTCGTTAATTCGCAACTAGTTACTTTTAAGGCTTAACGATGCCTGCAATTTCACTTGCCAAGGCACCACAACCAGCCGCAACTAATCCAGCGCAGATTCGTAACTTCTGCATCATTGCCCATATTGATCACGGTAAATCAACTCTTGCCGATCGCATGTTGGGTATCACCGAAGTAGTAGAAGCCCGCAATATGCGCGCGCAATATTTAGATCGTATGGATATTGAACGCGAACGCGGAATCACCATTAAGTCGCAAGCAGTTCGTCTTCCATGGCGCAGCGGTATCGATGGTCAGGAATACATCTTGAACATGATCGATACACCCGGCCACGTTGACTTCACTTATGAAGTTTCACGATCACTTGCTGCATGTGAAGGTGCGGTTCTACTCGTTGACTGTGCTCAAGGAATCGAAGCGCAAACTTTGGCTAACTTGTATCTCGCGATGGAAAATAACTTAACCATTATTCCGGTCCTAAATAAAATTGATTTGCCGAACGCCCAACCTGAAAAGTTTGCGAAAGAACTTGCTAACTTAATTGGTTGCCAACCCGAAGATTGTTTGCGAGTCTCTGGGAAAACTGGCGATGGCGTTGCAGAGCTGCTTGATCAAATCATTGCTCAGATCCCAGCACCGCAAGGGGACGCCAGCGCCCCAGCTCGCGCACTTATTTTCGACTCGGTTTATGACAGCTATCGCGGCGTAGTTACCTATGTTCGCGTTGTCGATGGTCATCTTTCGCCACGAGATCAAATCCAAATGTTCTCAACGGGTGTGCGCCACGAAATGCTTGAAGTCGGCGTTATCTCGCCAGAACCATTGCCTAGCAAGGGTTTAGGCGTTGGCGAAGTAGGTTATTTAATTACTGGCGTTAAAGATGTTCGTCAATCACGTGTGGGTGACACAGTTACGACTTATAACAACCCTACTAAGAAAGCTCTTGCTGGCTATAAAGATCCTAAGCCAATGGTTTTCTCTGGTCTATTTCCATTAGATGGTGCCGATTTCCCAGTACTTCGCGAAGCGCTAGATAAATTACAACTAAACGATGCCGCATTAGTTTATGAACCTGAAAGCTCAGCAGCACTTGGCTTTGGTTTCCGTTGCGGCTTCCTTGGTCTGCTTCACATGGAAATTGTGCGCGAACGTTTAGAGCGCGAATCTAAGTTAAATCTTATTTCAACTGCGCCAAACGTGGTTTATAACGTGAAGATGGAAGATGGCAAAGAAGTTCGCGTTACTAACCCATCAGAATTTCCTGATGGCAAAGTTGCAGCTGTCTTTGAACCAATTGTTAAATCAACCATTTTAGCGCCATCCGAATACATCGGTGTCATTATGGAACTCTGCCAAGATCGCCGTGGTGTTCTACTTGGAATGGATTACATCTCCGAAGATCGCGTTGAGATTCGCTACACCTTGCCACTTGCCGAAATTGTTTTCGACTTCTTTGATCAACTCAAATCTCGCACCAAGGGTTATGCATCCCTTGATTACGAGGAAAAAGGCGATGAAGAAGGCAATCTAGTTAAAGTTGATATTTTGCTACAAGGCGAAGCAGTAGATGCGTTCAGCGCAATTGTTCACCGCGACAAGGCATATGCCTATGGCGTGATGATGACCGGCAAGTTGCGCGAGCTAATCCCTCGTCAGCAATTCGAAGTACCTATTCAAGCTGCGATTGGTTCTCGCATTATTGCTCGTGAATCGATTAGAGCGATGCGTAAAGATGTTCTTGCTAAGTGTTACGGCGGAGATATTTCACGTAAACGTAAATTGCTTGAGAAGCAAAAAGAGGGCAAGAAGCGCATGAAGATGGTTGGTCGCGTTGAAGTACCTCAAGAGGCATTCGTTGCAGCCCTTGCAACCGATGCTGATATTGAAAAGATTAAGGCCGCACGAAAAGCTGGAAATTAAGCTTTAAAGAGATGATTCTCTTCCTTATAGTTTTTACGGGGCATAGACTCTTGAAATGCGAATAAAAGGGACTTTTTGTAGAGGGATAGTTTTAGCTCTTGTTATCTCTCTACTCCCTTCCTTTGCCTTCTCGGCGACAAAGATAGTTCCAGGCAGTACATGTAAGACCTTTAAACAAAAAATCGTTTATCAAAACAAGACCTATACGTGTGTTAAGTCAGGAAAGAAACTTATTTGGGATAAAGGCGCATTGATAGTTAAGGCAACTCCGACTCCAATGCCTTCATCGACTCCAACTCCAACTCCGACTCCAACTCCAACCCCAACTCCAACTCCAACTCCAACTCCAACTCCAACCCCCGAACCTTTACCAATGCTTTCGCTAACGCCAACTCTTGAATATCAAAATAAAGCTTGCTCAAAAGATGGCGAAACGTTAACCGAAAGTAAGATTTTTTACAGGTGCGAAAAGCGGTCAGACACGGGATTGCTTCTTTGGAATGCGCCTAACGAAATCAGCGTGCCAACATCTTCATCTCCAACTCCTTCACCATCAATAGTTTTTGAGAAAGTTGAAGGCGGCGCTTGTGGAAAAATCGGCGATCAAGCGACACTTTCTGATGGTTATTTAGAGTGCCGCTTCGTTAAGGGCAAATCAATTAATACAAGTAAATGGATCAAATTGAGCTCAACTTTACCAAAGTATATAAATCCAGTTAGCGCACAAGACGTTTCTCAGTGCAAGCTAAAGGGAACAAATGACGGTAACGCTCTTACTGGATTTGGTATTGATGTCACGCAAGCAGGACATCCAGGGCGATTGCAACCTAGATTCAATCCAGCTGTCGGTCAAAATGATGCGTTAATCGTTCCTCTTGATTTCCCAAATTACCCAGGGGACAAAAATATAAATGAGATAATTGAATCAAACAAGAAATCTTATCTTGATTGGATTAAATACTTTTCTTCAGGAAAACTGACAGTAAAGTTAGATTCGATTAATCATTGGATTCGCATGCCAGGAAACGCTGAAACCTACAACTACGTATACTCAGCGGGTGAGACCGAAAATAATAAAGCACAATCTGTAAATCAGAGAATTGCGCAGATCTATATCGATGAGATTACAAAAGAAGTTGACTTAACTCAGTATCGTACGATTTTCATAATTTATCCAACGGGTCAACATGTACTTACGGTCGATCTAGTTCCTAGAATGATTGATTTTAAAATCAAAGAGGGCACGCGCAATATGAGTTTATTTGCTCTCCCTACAGGCTACCTGGATGGTTCAATTTTGCGATGGAGCTATGACGCAAATTTAGGGACTCCTCTATGGGTTTTTTGGATTCATGAGGTGGGCCATGATTGGGGTCTATATGGCCATGCCCCTGGAAATGGTTGGTCAATTGGAATTATGACTAACCAAGCTGGAATATCTCAGTCACTAAATGCGTGGGAGAGATTTCTACTTACTTGGATGCCGGATGAGCTTGTTTACTGTGACACGAAATCAACACTAAAGGATGCAACAGTAAAGTTGAGTGCGCTAGAACGGGCAGATGATCAAACAAAGATGATAGCCATTGCTCTGGACGACCACCGTTTATTAGTTGTTGAAGCCCACGGTACCGGTAAATGGTTTTCTAGACGACCAGAGCAAACGATTGAACACGGCCAGAGTCTTCAGTACAAGTTTGAGGAAAAAGGTTTTTACTCAGTAATTGCTTACATCGTTGACACGAAGTTCACTACCCCGGACGTCATACTGGTTAATCCTGATGGCGGAGGTCTTGCGGAAGATAATGGAGTAAATCTTAATCTGCCAAGATATTCGTATCTGCTGAAGGTTGATGGTGGCATTGGATCGAATTACTATCCGTTACACCCAGATTCAAGTCCTAAAGTTGACTATGGCGCATATGTTGCGGTGCAGGGTGATGCATTTACGATAGAAGGCGTACATATAAAGTTAATTGCTACTGGAGATTATGAAACTATCGAAATTAAGAAGCTTTAGGGATTCGAATGAAAAGTATTTTTTCTAGAGGCATAGGTCTCGCCTTAGTTATTTCTATTTTACCTTCTGTGGCCTTTTCGGCTCAGAAAATTACTCCAGGAACTACTTGTAAAGTTTTAAAGCAGAAAACTATCTATCAAAACAAGACTTACACATGTATTAAATCCGGGAAAAAGTTAGTTTGGGACAAAGGCATTTTGATAGTTAAGGCAACGCCTTCACCAACTCCAACGCCTTCACCAACTCCAACGCCTTCACCTTCACCAACTCCAACTCCAACGCCTTCACCAACTCCAACAGCCACTTCCTTGCCCGCGGCAATGCCAAAGGATGGAGATTCACCTCTTCAGTTGACTAACTGCTACACAGGTAATTACTTTTATAAATTAGACAATGGGGTACTAGAGAGGTCATTTTTCGAGAATAAGTCATTCACCGCAACAGATACTCGACCCAATTCAGAATTCGATCCGATTCGACTTAAGGCATATCAAACTATTAGGAGCCATGTTTCATCAACGAGCACCTTGCCAACAGTCGATTTTCATATTTCGACTAACTTCCCAAAGGTTAAACTTGCTTACTCAAAAGATCAATTAGCATCGACGCTTCAGTATTGGAGTGATTTTATTCCAGCAGGAAGTCACTTCCAGGCTACTTTTATAACAGAGAAAGATTCGGCTTTAATTTCGGCTGATGATATTTCGAGACCAGATGATGCTCAGTGGATTATTGATACATTTTTAGACTCCAATCAAGCCGGTTATTTAAATTGTGGCTGGAGATATGGAGTTTCTGGCTCTCATATTTTGGGTCGAGCAAGTAAGAACGTTGGGCAAATTGGTTACTGGATGATTTCACCAACGCTACATGGTGATCGATACTGGGATCCAACTTATCTAACTCATGAAGTAACGCATGGAATTCAAGACATCATCTGGACCAAGAACGATATTTCACCTATGGAACAAGCAGGAGCTCCGTATTTCTTAATTGAAGGAGGGGGATATCTCTTCGGGATTGGGTTATCGCTGACCAATATTGGCTGGTACCAAGATGACCTTAACCGGAAAATTTATGAGTACTACCAAGGCGGCCCAGACTTAGCGCGCAAGATACCAAAAAGCACCAGAGACATTTTAAAGATGATAAAGGCTGCAGAAGTAAACGATAATGATGTTGGTCAAACCTGGGCTTACACAATCGGTGCTCAACTTTGGGAATGGGTTATCGCCAACTACGGCTTTGATGCTTATTGGGACATTGTTAAAGGTTTATCTCATACCCAAAATTATGATGCCACCGTATTGAAAGTTGTTGGAAAATCTAAGGATGATTTATACGCAGAAGCTGCTCCTTATATTCTTAAAGGTTTTCAGGCAGCGATAATCAAGAAATAGAATTGTGACCTCCCCAAATTCATCGAAGTTATTCTCTTAGCGAAATCTCACATAGAATATCTATATGCCGCTTTCGTTTTACGTTCATATCCCGTACTGCGTAAAACGCTGTGGTTACTGCGACTTCAATACCTATACGCCTTCCGAGCTACAAGATGGTGCCACATTAGAAATCGTTTCAAATGACTATATCGATGCGGTTTTGCGAGAGTTAGAGAGTGCTCCTACTTCAACAGTTCCAACCATCTTTTTTGGTGGCGGAACACCTTCACTTTTGCCACCTGCTGACTTAGGGCGAGTAATTGCAGCAATTCGCAAGCGTTTTGATTTAGCTCCTGATGCCGAAATAACACTGGAGGCAAACCCAGATTCTGTGACTGCTGAGAAGTTGGCTGAATATCTAACTGTTGGTTTCAATCGAATTTCATTCGGTATGCAATCAGCTAAGCCACATGTATTGGCAGCTCTTGATCGCACGCATAATCCAGAGAACGTTGCTAAAGCTGTGAGTATGGCTAGGGCAGCGGGGTTTGAATCAATCAGCGTTGATTTAATTTATGGAACTCCAGGTGAATCATTAGATGATTGGCGCGAGACTATTGAGGCAGCACTTGCGCTAGATATCGACCACATAAGTGCCTATGCGCTAATTGTTGAAACGGGCACAAAGCTTGCCGCACAGATTAAACGAGGTGATTTAACGATGCCAGATGATGACTTGATGGCTGATATGTATTTGTTAGTTGATCAACTTTGCGAAAACGCTGGTTTGAGTTGGTATGAGTTAAGTAATTGGTCTAAGCCTGGCAAAGAATGTTTACACAACATTGCTTACTGGAAGAGTGCTAATTGGTGGGGGCTTGGGCCAGGAGCTCATTCGCATTTAAATGGCGAGCGTTGGTGGAATGTGAAACATCCAACCGCCTATAAAACAAAGTTATTTGCAGGTGAATCACCAGTTCAAGATCGCGAAACCATGAATGCATCGCAGTTGCGAGATGAAGAAATTATGTTGGCTATTCGAATGCGCGAAGGTTTAAGTTTTGAGATGTTAAAACCTCATGAATTAGAGCGACTTGCTAGCTACCGCGAAGAGGGTTATCTAGATACCTCGAGTGATCGCATCAAATTAACGCCAACGGGTCGGTTGATTGCTGATCGAATCGTGCGCGAAATCGTTATGTAGTACCTTTTACCCACTATGGAAACCACAAAAGTCGTCCTTCTCTCGTTCTTAGCCCTGATTTTCCTTATCTCTGGCCTCTCAAAAGCCAGCGGTAACGAGAAGGGTTTAAGCGGAACTCGCGATGTGAATGTGCATGATTGGCTGGCCCGCGTGACTGGCGTATTTGAGGCAGCTGCTGCCCTTGGCTTGGTACTAGCTTTGAAGTGGAGCGCTTTTGCGTATCCGGCGCTAATTTCACTTTGGTGCATTATGGCTGGCGCGATTTTCTTCCACTTCCGCGCGGATAAAGCTAAGACTGCGTTTCCTGCTTTCTTCTTGTTAACTTTGATTTCGATTACCTTAGCAATTATCTAACTAGAAACTTTTCCTTATGTCTAACCGCCGACTCGAAATTTTGCGAGCAATTGTCGATGAATATGTTGCAACGCAAGAGCCAGTTGGCTCAAAGGCAATTGCTGATCGACATGGTTTAGGTATTTCGCCAGCAACAATTCGTAACGAAATGGCAGTACTTGAAGAAGAAGGCTTAATAGCCCAACCACATACCAGTGCGGGTCGCATTCCGACAGATTCTGGTTATCGCTTATTCGTAGATCGCATTGAAACCGTAAAGCCACTTTCATCTGCTGAACGTCGCGCGATTGAAACTTTTCTTGAGGGCGCTCTGGATTTGGATGATGTGGTTATGCGCACGGTGAGATTGCTGGCCGATGTGACTAAGCAGGTAGCGGTAGTTCAATATCCATCAATGATCAAATCTAAAGTTCGCCACGTTGAGTTGGTTTCGCTAACAACTACACGCCTTATAATGATTTTGATTACCGATTCAGGTCGAGTTGAACAACGAGTGATCGAACTAAGCAATGACGTGAATGATATTTTCATCGCTAGTTTGCGAAATCAGATCAACAATGCACTTGCTGGATATCGACTACCTGAAGTTGCTGATCGCATTACTGGCATCATGGATATTTATTCGGCTCATGAACGCAAAGATGTGGCGCTGCTGATTTCAGCTTTGCTGGAAATGTCGATGGAACGCCCAGAAGAGAAGATTGTGTTAGCCGGAACCTCGAATTTGGCTCGTTTTAGCGAGGATTTCTCAACTCAGATTCATCCAGTTTTGGAAGCCCTCGAAGAGCAAGTGGTTCTATTGCGCCTACTTGGCGATGCTAACGAGAATGTAAAAGTGCGCATTGGGCACGAACAGCAAGTGGCAAATTTGCAGCAAACCAGTTTGGTAACTGTTGGCTATGGCATAGATAATTCGCCATTGGGAGCCCTTGGAATTTTGGGTCCAACTCGCATGGATTACGCAAGTTCAATGGCAACAGTTGGCGCTGTTGCCAGATACATCAGTCGATATTTAACAGAAGGTGCATAAGTGGCAGATCATTACGAAGCGTTGGGTGTATCGCGCGATGCATCTGGCGATGAAATAAAGAAGGCTTATCGCAAACTTGCTCGTGAATTACATCCCGATGTGAATCCAGATCCAGCGATTCAAGAAAAATTCAAAGAAGTTACTGCTGCCTATGACACTTTGAGCGATCCGCAAAAGCGTCAGCAATATGACATGGGCGGAAGCAACATGGGTGGCTTCGGTGGCTTCGGTAATACCGGCGGCTTTAGCGACATCATGGATGCTTTCTTCGGTGGTGGCACAGCTAATCGTGGACCACGACCAAGAATGCGCGCAGGCCAAGATGCACTTATTCGCATCGAGGTAGATTTAAACGAAGCTTGTTTTGGTACTGAGCGAACAATTACGTTGGAAAGCGCTGTAGTTTGCACGAAGTGCACTGGTAGCGGTTGTGCTGATAATTCAACACCGCAAACATGTCCGATCTGTAAAGGCCGTGGTGAAACACAGCAAGTAACGCGATCTTTTATTGGCCAAGTAATGACATCACGTCCTTGCAACAATTGCGGGGGATACGGTTCAACAATTCCTAATCCTTGCCGCGAATGTTCAGGCGATGGTCGTGTGCGCGCTCGTCAAACAATAGATATTAAAGTTCCAGCCGGAGTTGAAACGGGAAACCGAATTCAAATGTCTGGCCGCGGTGAAGTTGGCGCAGGCGGCGGCCCAGCTGGTGATTTATATGTAGAAATCGTGGAAACTGCGCATGAAACCTTGATGCGCGAAGGCGATAATTTGCACTTGGCCCTCGCTGTTTCAATGGCAGCGGCGACGCTCGGAACTAGGGTAAAAATTGAAACTCTAGATGGCCCAATTGATGTGGAAGTTAAAGCCGGTACTCAAAGTGGCGCCACTATTACGGTTAAGGGCAAGGGCATGACTCACTTACGTCGAGGCACTCGTGGCGACCTGATTGTCCATGTAGAAGTAAAGATCCCTACTAAATTGAATAAGGCCGAAGAAGAGTTGATGCGAAAGTTTGCCGAATTACGCGGTGAAAAAGCGGGCGAAGTTGAGATCAAAGATCACGACCAAAGTTTCTTCCATAAACTTCGTGGCGCTTTCGGTCGCTAAATGTTGACTCTATTTTTTGTACCAGATCTGCCAATTCAAGTTGGCGCAAGTTATTCATTTAATTCCGAAGATGCTAACCATGCAATTAAGGTCCTGCGCATTGAAGTGGACGAAATTTTCCGAGTCTCTGATGGCAATGGCGGTTGGGCAAATGTTCAGGTAAATGAAGTAACTAAGCGCTCACTTGAGACTACTGTTTTAGAAGTTGGTCGCCAAGAACCGCTAGAAATTAAATTTACAGTTGTGCAAGCACTACCTAAAAGCGATCGCGCTAAAGAAGCAGTTGAACTGCTAACTGAAGCTGGCGCAGATCTAATTGTGCCTTGGCTGGCCAATCGCTCGATTAGTCGTACCGAAGTAATTAGTAAATTTGCCACAACTGCGCGCGAAGCTAGTAAGCAATCACGCCGATTATTTATTCCGCAGTTGCATGAAACTGTAAAAGAGAAAGGCGTGATTGAATTAATTAAAAGCGCTGATCTGGCACTGGTATTTCATGAAAGTGCGCAAGTAAAGCTAAGTGAAATCATTACGCCTCAAACAAAAGCGAAAAATGTAGTTATTGTGATCGGCCCCGAAGGTGGCATAACTGAAGAAGAACTTGCTACTTTCGCGGCAGCTGGCGCACATGTTGCCGGCCTGGGCAGACCTATATTGCGCTCGGCACACGCTGGGTTAGCAGCACTTAGCGCCGTTAATTCATTGCTGAAAGTCTTCTAAACTAATTAACTATGAGCTGCCTATTCTGCAAAATCATCGCTGGTGAAATTCCGGCTGATATTAAGTTTCAAGATGAACAAGTAATCGCTTTTGCTGACATTAATCCGCAGGCCCCAGTTCATTTCCTGATTGTTCCCAAATTACATGTCGAAAATGCTGCCGAGCTAGCTGCTAAGTCACCAACTGCATTAAGCGCAGTATTTGCAGCTGCAGATCAATTGGCAAAGGCTGAAGGTTTAACTGGCTATCGCACCGTCTTTAATACTGGTGCCGACGCTGGGCAAAGTGTTTTTCACGCTCACTTACATCTTTTAGGTGGGCGTGGTCTGGCTTGGCCGCCAGGTTAAAGATAGCCTTATGCCACACATGGAGAGAACCTTAATTACGATTCCGCCCGCAATTCCAATGGTTGCGTTGGTCGGAGCAAATGATGCAAACATGCTCGCTGTTGAAGCGGCATTTCCTTCAGTAAATATCAC